>JADHOV010000086.1 GCA_016778765.1 Paracoccaceae bacterium
TCAAGGTCTTTTGTTCGCCGAAACAGCCTAGCACTTATCATCAGGTTAAACCTGCCTTTCTGGGGTTCACATTAATCCGCCTGCTTTGCGTGCTGGGCTGAAAACGCGCCTGCACTTTATTGTTTCAGCCACTTATGCAGAAATTGGGGCTTGCGAACAGACCCAATTCAATAGATTTTATATACCCAATAGGAAAGAAATATGGTAAAATCAGCAAAAGGTGCGTTATTGGCAACGCTGCAGATCGACAAAGGGTCGACAACCCCGATCTATCGACAGCTCGAAAATTTTCTCAGGCGTCTGATCTTAGAAGGCCGCTTGCCCTCCAAACAAAAACTTCCATCCACCCGCGAATTGGCCGAGGAGCTGGGCGTTTCGCGTATCACCGTAAAAACCGTTTACGAACAATTGATTTCGGAAGGCTATGCGGAAGCTAAAACGGGTGCTGGCACCTTTGTTTCAGAAGGCTTGATCCCTGAAAAGCCGCTTTCGCAACAGCGTGAGAAAACCGACTCAGCGCTGCAAACACAACAGTTTTCCGAAATTGCCGAAAAGATAAATGAATCCAAAGTCAGTGCCCGATTTGGCTCAACCCTCGCGTTTCGGCCCGGCGTGCCCGCCTTGGATAAATTCCCGATAAAGCGGTGGAACAAATATATGGCCGCAGCGCTGAGCCAAGAGGACCGGCGCAATTTGAGCTATGGCGATTTTTATGGATCTGAAAATCTGAGGAAATCAATCGCCTCGCATCTTGTAGATTCGCGCGGCATGCAAGTGGATCATGAACAGATCATCATCACATCCGGCGCCCAACAGGCCTTTGTGTTGATCTCGCTTATCCTATTAAACGTGAATGACACGGTTTGGTATGAAAACCCCGGTCATATAGCAGGACGCGATATCATGTCTTTGGTCGGGGCGGCTATTGCACCTATTCCAATCGATAAAGAGGGGTTGGATTTAAGCCATGCGATTGCGCACTATGCAAAACCTGCGCTTATTTTCACCACGCCCTCACATCAACAACCTTTGGGTATAACGATGTCATTGCGGCGGCGCTTGGCGCTGCTGAAATACGCCGTCGACAATGATGCTTGGATTATTGAAGATGATTATGACAGCGAATTTCGCTATCGGGGCCGCCCGCTACCTGCGCTCAGCGCTTTGGATAAAAATGGCAGGGTTTTATATGTCGGCACATTTTCAAAATCGCTCTGTTCCGCCGTGCGCCTAGGCTATGTGGTGATTCCCCATTGGTTACGAGAAACCTTCGCGCAAACACGAAACATTTTAGGCCAAAGTTCTTCGCCATTAACCGAACAAGCACTTTCACAATTTATAAATGAAGGCCGGTTTGCCGAACATATTCGCAAGATGCGCCGGCTCTATCGCGACCGTCGAGACATGTTACTAAATTGTCTTCTTGAAAACTGCTCGGACAGCCTAATCCCACAGCAAAGCGATGCAGGCATGCATATTTTAGCAGATTTAAAACATGGGATTGAAGATCAAACAGCCCATAAAGCCCTGCTTGCGCATGGTATAGATTCGCTTCCATTATCGGTTTATTGCAGCGAGCCGATCCAAAGATCGGCGCTGGTGCTAGGCTTTTCAGGCGTGCCAAGAAAAGCGATGCCCCGATTAACAAAGAAATTGGGGGAAAAATTACGAAGCTTGCATTAAGGCCCCCTGCTTGGCGGACCCCGGCCAAGCGCAAAAGGCGCTTGTTCAGCCCGAGCGTGCTGTAGAACTAACCGCCGGGTCTTTTTACGCGGCGCAGCCTGGGGCTTGATAAGCCGCGCAGGCAAAGCTGTCTGGGGCATTTGCAGATAAACCGCCCTCGGCTTATTTGGTCAATTCGGCTCCTTATTCCAGCCCTCCATCGCTTTAAGGAGAGCCGGGCTTAGCCCAGCAGGCATCACACGGTGACATTGGCCAAAACATCCTTGCGCGTGACCTTAGATTTTTCAGCTGCCATGGTCACCCGGCCGCGTTTTAACGTATAAAATCGGTCTGCGAGACTGAAGGCGAAATCAAAATATTGTTCCACCAAAATAATCGCCATATCCCCCTGCTGTTTTAGCAGTTCAATCACCTCACCGATTTGGCTGATAATATTGGGCTGTATGCCCTCGGTCGGTTCATCTAGAATCAGTAATTTGGGACGGGTAATCAACGCGCGGGCAATCGCCAATTGCTGTTGCTGGCCGCCCGATAAATCGCCACCCTTGCGCGCTTTCATTTTCTTTAAAACTGGAAACATTTCGTAAATATGATCGGGGATTTTGTGATCTTTGGGCGGCAAGCAAGAATAACCGGTTTGCAGGTTTTCTTCGACGCTCAGCAAGGGAAAAATATCGCGGCCCTGTGGCACATAGGCCACCCCAGATTGGGCGCGTTTAAAGGGGGTCAAACGGGTTAAATCCTGCCCATCCAATTGAATATGGCCACCCGCCACCGCATGCGCGCCCGATATGGCCCGCATCAAGCTGGTTTTGCCCACACCATTTGTGCCCAACACGCAGGTTACCTGGCCTTTTTGGGCCTGCAAATCGATATCATAAAGGATTTGCGACTTCCCATAAAACAGGTTGACTTTTGAGGTCTCAAGCATCGCTTACCTTCCTAAATACACATCCAGCACGTGTTGATTGGCGGTCACGTGATCCAACCGCCCCTCGGCCAGCACCGCGCCTTCGTGTAAAACCGTCACTTTGCAGTCAAGCCGCCTGACAAAATCCATATCATGCTCCACAACCACCACAGCGCGGGTTTTTGCGGCCTTGACCAGCATCGCCGTTGTCTTTTCGCGCTCGGTTGCGGTCATACCGGCTGCCGGTTCATCTACCAGCAACAGTTTTGGATCCTGCGCCAGTAACATGCCAATCTCGAGCCATTGCTTCTGGCCATGGCTCAACTCGCCCGCCAGACGGTGCAATTCGCTATCAAGCGAGATATCACGCGCCAAATCTGCCACTTTTTGGTGATCAGACTTACGGCGCTTATAGAACAAGACGCGAAACACATTACGATGGTTTTTCAACGCCAATAACAGGTTTTCAAAGACCGTTTGATCTTCAAACACGGTTGGTTTCTGAAATTTACGCCCCACCCCTGCTTGCGCGATCTGTGCTTCATCCAACGACAACAAATCAACGCTTTTATCGCCCCATTTCACAACCCCCGTATCGGGGCGCGTCTTGCCCGTGACAATATCCATAAAGGTGGTTTTGCCAGCTCCATTCGGGCCAATAATCGCCCGCAACTCTGCCGCTCCGATCTGAAAAGACAGATTGTTGATGGCCTTAAAGCCTTCAAAGCTGACCGAAACGCCAGACACTTCTAAAAGCGAGCTCATTCTCAGCGCCTTCTCATAAAGAGTAAATCGAACAGGCTACCGATCCCCTTGGGTGCGAAGAGCGTTACCAAAACAAAAGACACGCCCAGCAAAACCTGCCACCAATCCACCCATTTGATCACACCAAACCCCAGCGATAAATCCGGGGCCTGCCCACCTGTAAACCAAGTGGATAACAAGCTGACAAACGCCGCCCCGATCACCGCACCATAAAGGCGCCCACGCCCGCCAATCGCCACCCAAACGGCCAGATAAATTGAGGCAATCGGGGCCATTTCTGCCGGGTTTACGATACCGGCTTGCGGATAATATAGCGCCCCGGCAATGCCCGCGATGCAGGCCGTTACGGTGAAAATAGCAAGTTTATAATGTTCCACTTGATAACCGAGAAACCGCACGCGCGCCTCATTATCGCGAATGGCCCGAATAACCGATCCAAATTTTCCGCCCACAATGAAGCTGATAAAAAGATAGCCCAACCCTAGCGCTGCCGCCGAGCCCCAAAGAAACCACAAGGCCACCTGATCTTGGCCCGCGCTCACATAAGGCAGGTTTTGCAAACCTGATAAGCCATTATTGCCGCGCAAGCCACTTTCATTTTGAAACAAGTATAATGACAGCGCCAAAGTGAAAGCTTGGGTCAAAATTGACAGATAAACGCCCGTTACCCGCGACCGAAACGCCAACCATCCAAACAAAAAAGCCAAAGCGCCGGGCAAGGCCACCACCAAGACAAGCTGCAAAAACAAGCTATCCGCAACGGCCCAAATCATTGGAAATTCGCTGCTGCCCACCACCCCAAAAATTTGCGTGCCGATCCCCTCAATCACCTCTTGCGGGGTGGGCGGAATTTCCGCTTGCGCCATCGATGTTGCCACAATGGTTTCAGTGCGCGCATACATCAGCCACATACCAATCATATAGCCGCCCAGCCCGAAAAAAGCGAAATGCCCCAAGGATAATATGCCACAATACCCCCAAACCAAATCCATCGCGATGGCCGCAAGGCACAAACACAATGTTTTGCCGATGGTTTTGATGAAGGATGTCGAAATCACGCCGCCCCCCATTCCTTCCGACAAAACGGAAACGATGATCGTAAAAATGGCCAAGCCTGATAGGAAGATCAATGCCGAAGGCGGGATTTTAAAACTGGTCATAAGCCTACCTCAATCTCCTGCTGCGCGCCCTTTAAGCGCGATGATGCCCCGCGGGCGGAACTGGATAAAAATGATAATGAATAGGATCATATAGGTCTGCGCCGCCAATGTATTGGCCGGGTTGAACCATTCAATGCCCTTTTGCAAAAAGCCGACCATGGCAGCGCCTGCAAGGCTGCCCCAGATATTGCCAACACCACCTACAACCACGGTCATAAAGCTTTGTACGATGTAATCATTGCCCATCTCAGAGGTGACTTTGGCGTAAAGGCCGATCGCCACGCCGGCAATACCTGCAATCCCAGAGCCTAACCCGAAGGTTAACATATTCACCCGATCTGGATTGATTCCCATCAAAGCGGCCATTTGCGAATTCTGCGTCACCGCGCGGGTTTCCAACCCTAGGCGGGTGCGTTTCATAATAAACAGAAACAAAGCCAGAAAAATCAATGCCAGAACGAAAATGGCAATGCGAATAAAACTGATGGACACCACATCATTTATCACCCATGCCCCCCCCAACCAATCGGGTGAGGTCAACGGGCGAGCTTGCGTTCCAAATATATTTTTGGCCAATTGTTGAAGAGCGATCGAAATTCCAAAGGTCGCCAAAAGCGTTTCAAGGGGGCGGTTATACAACCACCGGATAACCAAGCGTTCCATGGCAACACCGGCGCCAAAAGTCACCGC
>JADHOV010000087.1 GCA_016778765.1 Paracoccaceae bacterium
AAGCGGCATTCATAAATCCGCGCTCTACCCCCGTGGCGGCCATCGCGCCTTTTAAATTGGCGATATCCTTTTCCAACTCGCCTTGACCTTTGGATTTCACATCCCCCACGCACATAGGGCGCGCATATTGCGGTGTGCCACCATCATCGGCCAGGCGCTTTAAAAAGCTTGGAAACTGCTTTAAATCCGCGGGCGCATTGCGCGGGCCATCGCCATCAAAGCCAGTATAGCGATCTTTGACATAGGTCGCATAAGAAATTTTTGACGTCTCCCCATCCGATACAATGGATATGCCGGCATCCACTTGCTTTTGAACCGTATCAAGAACCGCCTCCTGCATGGTGCGGTCGAATGCCTCCTGATCATAGGGTTGTGTATGTTCACGGGCAAAAATAAAATCCACAACAGCTTGGCTGCGCGGCAAAGACCCGACATGCGTTGTTGCAATATTCATTTAATTTCCTTTCCAAGTGGGCCCAGCAGGGTCTGCAGTTTTGCGGATCCGAAAGGCCGCGCAGGCGCCGCTCATCGCCGGCGCCAAGCGATGCGGCATGTGTTCAGGAACCGAAGCTGTATCGCCTGGATTAAGCACCGTGCTGCCACCCTCATAATGCAAACGCCAATGCCCGCGCACGGGCATAATGACATCCGCTTGATCAAACCTCTCAAGATCCTCAAAGCGGGTGCATTGCGTGATAAACTCAACTTCAAACCCTGGTCGATCCGGAAGCATCGCGCCTTCGCCAATGATTTTTGCCGGCGCGGGATCCGCGAAGGCGACCATATCCCAATAACGTGCAACGTGGTTTGGTACCAAATCCTGCACTGACAATTCAGAAAATGCGACAAGCTCTTGCGGCGTTAAAACAGGCATCGGGATGTCCCCTGCGGGAAGGCTTTGCCCCTGAGCTGTATCATAAAGCTTACCTTTTTGAGATAAAACAAGCCCATGATCTTTGGCATCTTCGATCACTTGCGGCGCCCAAATCACGCCTCCACCCGCATCATCGCCGCCCAATACCGCCATGATCATTCCATAATCGGTTCCGATATTTTCAAACCCTCTGAAAATACCTGTCGGCAGGTTGATGATATCTCCTGCCTCAAGAACCACCTCACCTGCGGTGCCCCAACGTCCCCAAAAAAACCTCCACCGACCCGAGAGCACAAAAAACACCTCGGCTGTGCGGTGCGAATGCAGTGAGTTACGGCATTTGGGCGGCTGCCCGGCAGCGCCAATATTAAACCCGTGCGGAATATTGATATGAACATGCTGATCCGCGCTTTCCGAGACCCCCCCACCAATAATGGTGAAGTTTTCCTTTTGATCCGAACCTGGGGTATGAGCATCGATAAAGGCGGTTTTACAGGGGATCAAATCCCCATATCTTACGATCCTTTTTTCCATCTCTTTCGGCGTCATTATCATTTATCCTTGATTCATCAGATTATAAGGGCTGTAGCAGAAGCGCATTCATAAAGGAGTCAAACCTGGCTAGAACGGTGTGCTGCAGGGTGTGAAAAGCTTTTGACTTTATTTCAAAGCGGCGCTTGCCATCTGGGCTTTCCATTCTTATGTCACCCCGGTGGCGATGAAAATTTGCTTCCAGATGGAAACCGGATCAAACAATGTGAATTCGCGGCGCAGCCCGTAAGGCCCAAATTCGGCATGGGTAAAGCCCATTACATGGATCTGAGCGCCCGTTGGCTGGCCAAACATCCCCCAACCATCATGGGTGCCATTCAAGCTCCAGCGCACCGCCGCACGCGGAGACAGCATCGGATCCTCACGGCCTATCTGATGGTCAACCGAAAATTCAGCACTCGGAAAAGAGGCCCGCAGACCCATCCAAAGCTTTTCAGTATCGGCCCAGGAATGCACCGTGGTTGAGCCTGGATGTTCCGTTTGAACGGCCCGGTCATACTCGGCGCGGATCACCGAAAAATCTTTTTCCATCATCCGGCGCAAAATATCCGATAGCCGCGCGCCCCATTCGTTTTCATTGCCTCGGCTTTTATAAGGCCCTTGAACATCGACCGCCGGAGAGAACGGTGTAACGCAGCGCTCTGCCCCCCCTTCTCGTACGATTAGATCACGCGCAAATTCTTTCGGATCAAGACCCAATTGCAACACCAAACCTGCTGTATCCCGGATCAGCCATTCATCATTGATTTGATTGTTGATCGCCGCACAATCTGCGATGGCGCGAATGACAAAGCGCTTACCGGTAGGGGGGCCAAAATAACCGCCCCCGGTATGCGTGCCCATGGTCAACAAGCGATGCGAAGATAAAAACCCGTCTTGCTCATTGCCCGACCAGATTACATCCTCGCCGGTTAATTCGCGATCGGGAAATTCTGCCAAGGTGGATAAAGTTCCGTTGATCGTGCGCTGATTACCAATCGAGACACCTTCGGGGAACCGCATCGGAATATTCTCAGCATAGTAATGATTGAGCGTGGCCAAGCCACGACCTTCCCAAATTTCTTTGGTAATCCCCAAAATATAATCTGGAAGATCGCCCCATTGTTCGGAAAATCCCTTCATGTTTCACTCCTTCCCACTCTGCGCACCGAGCGTCGCAAAACCAAGGGGCCATCGATTTCCACGCGGCGGGGCGCTTCGGCTTTATTTTCTATTTGCGCCATCAAAATTGCCACGGTTTCGGCCACCATGCGGTTCGCCGGTTGGCGCACTGTGCTAAGATTATAGGCGGGCCAGGCAGCGGCCGGCACATCATCATAGCCGATTACGGAAACATCATCAGGAATGGTTAAGCCAAGCTCAAACCGCAATGTGTCCATAACCGCCAGCGCCATATGGTCATTCGCCACAAACACCGCATCCGGTGGGCTGTGAGCAAACATCCTCCGCACCGCCTCTGTGGCGCCATTCATGGTGAAATTGCCAACCTCTCTTGCGTGCAGAGCGACACCAGCAGCATTCAGGCCAGCGCGAAACCCTGCCTCCCGATCCCGCTGCGTCGAGGCGCCTTCCCAGCCGGCGATATAGCCAATCCTCTGATGCCCTGTGGCCAGCAGGTGCTGCGCAATTTTTTGCCCGCCTGCATGATTGTCCGAGGTCACCGCAGACATGCCTGTATCGTCTTGGCTTCGATTAAATAATACCATAGGAACCCCGGCAGCTCGACAACGATTTGCCAAAGTCGATGACAGCGCCACCGATGCGGTCACGATGCCATCTACTTGATAATCCAAAATTTCTTCGATCACATGTTCGATGCTGGCATTGTCTTTACCCGCCATAAAGATCAAAACATGATAGCCTTTTTCCTGCAGTGCGTTTGAAAGCTTTTCCAAGGCTTCGGGATAAAATTGGTTCTCAAGATAGGCCACAACAAGCCCGATGATCCGGCTTTTCCCCGACACCATCGCGCGCGCAATGAAATTTGGACGATAGCCCATTTCATCCGCAATACGACGCACTTTTTCGACGGTTTTGGCCGAAGCCGAGGCACCCGGCGTGAACACACGGCTCACCGCAGATTGGCTTACCCCCGCCCGCTTTGCCACCTCGCTTGATGTGATCCGTCCGCTCATTCAGCCGTCCAGCCTCCATCCACCAAAAGAGAGGCGCCTGTCATCAGCGCAGAGGCATCAGAGGCCAGAAATACAACCGGCCCCATAATATCTTCTACCGTTCCCACGCGGCCCAATTTGATTTTGCTTTCCACCCAAGCGCGTTTCTCTGCATCCTCAAACGTGGCCTGCGTCAGATCGGTTAAAACAAAGGTCGGGCAGATCGAGTTAACGCGGATCCCCGCCTGCCCCCACTCAATCGCCATCGCTTTGGTAAACCCTTCAACCGCATGCTTAGACGCACAGTAAACGGCGCGATCAAGGCCCCCCACATGCGCCATCTGACTTGAGATATTGATCAAGCTGCCGGGTTTTTGCGCGCCAAGCAGCCCCTTGGCCACCGCTTGGGTCAAAAAATAAGCGCCGCGAATATTCACCTCTGCTACGGCGTCGTAATCGACCGCTGTCGTATCACTGGCCTTGCCATGGCGCGCCAAGCCGGCCGAGTTGACTAAAATATCGAACGGGCCCGCCGCAGCCACAGCCACTGATGTGGCTTCAATATCCGCAACATCCAGTTGCAATATCTCTGCATGGCGTCCTGCGGCCTGTAAACGCGCAGCAAGGGCTTGCAATCGCTCGGTGCGGCGTGCGGCCAAAGTCACAACGGCCCCATGCTCGGCCAAAGCCACAGCGCAGGCCAGTCCAATGCCCGAGGAGGCCCCGGCGATCAATGCGCGTTTACCAATTAAATTGAAAGATGGCGTTGTGGGTAAAATCATGACAGCCCCTGATCTATTGAAATCGCCGACATAGAACGGGCTTTGTTGAATTCACGCAAGCGTGCAAACACATCAACCCCCAATTGCGCATAAGTATATGGCACATCAATCTGAACCCAATTTTCACGGATTTTTCCGTTTTCCAAGCGCCAAAAATCAATACTGCGCAGGGTAATTTCACGGCCTGCTGGAGCGATCCCCATCCAGCCATCACCGGTTAATTTCATCCGCATATTGGGCCAGCCTGTTTCGCAGACATAGGCGCCCTCTGCGATATAATGGGAATGTAAATCATACATCTCTTCTGCAGCCAAGCGATCCCCAGCTGGATCAACTTTACGATCCGGCATTCCGCGCAAAAAAGGGATCTGGTGCCAATGGCGAAACCCGGATATGCCCCGGCCCGTGCCAATCCCCGCCGGCCCGTACCAATTGAACCGAGGATGCCAAAAGCGATCCAACTGCATCACCTTTGGATCTGGATTATCAGGATATCGACACAAAGCCGTTTCCATATCTTTGATATACTCAAGACTGGCCCGCCCGTCGCCAGACGCGCTTAGCCCATCACCGCTAAGCGGCCCGGGCGTGCATAAGAATGCGCCCAATTGCGGCGCCATTGGCCAGGCTTTGGCCTGCATCATCAATTCAGGCAGATCCCAAATCACCTGCATTTCAACAACCCG
>JADHOV010000036.1 GCA_016778765.1 Paracoccaceae bacterium
ATCGCTATAATTTCCAAATCATTGCGCGGATTTTCTGAAAAAGCCCGCAAAATATTGCGACCAATGCGGCCAAAGCCATTAATAGCGATTTTTGTAGTCATCTCGGCCTCTGTCGTTTCTGTTTAGTTAGCGCTAACATTTACAATTTACTCGGAAAGTCAACTGCAAATAGCCTGAATGCGGCGCATGGCCGTCGGTTTTATATAAGTTTTGATGAGCTTTGGGAGCAAGCCAAGCCGATAACCCCAACGCTACTGCTCTTTGACCCTTAAGTGGCCACAGCTATGCGGCGTTCAAAGGCGGTTTGGCCCTGATATGGTCAGTGCAGCAACTGCCCCATGGTCGCGGCAACATCTGCCATGCGGCATGAAAACCCCCATTCATTATCATACCATGCCAAGACGCGAACGGTGCGCCCTCCGATAACTTTGGTTTGATCCGGTGCAAAGATTGTCGAATAGGGCGTGTGGTTGAAATCGATCGAAACTTTTGGTTCTGGATCGTAGGAGAGCACATGCCCCATATGCCCTGCAGCAGCTTCTTCAATAACGGCATTCACCTCTTCAACCGTTACGATTTTTGCCGCCTCAAATGTCAGGTCAACGGCTGATACATTGGGTGTTGGCACCCGCATTGCGGTGCCGTCCAGCTTACCCGAAAGCTCGGGCAGAACCTCTCCAAGGGCTTTGGCTGCCCCGGTTGAAGTGGGGATCATCGCCATCGCGGCTGCGCGGGCGCGGTAAAGATCATTATGTCGGCGGTCCAGCATTGGTTGATCACCAGTGTAAGAGTGGATCGTGGTCATAATCCCTCGTTCAATACCAATTGCATCGTTTAACGTTTTCGCCAGCGGTGCGAGGCAATTGGTTGTGCAGGACCCATTTGAAACCAGCCGATGTTCGGCGCGCAGGTCGCGATGGTTCACGCCATAAACGATCGTTTTATCTACGTTTTTGGCGGGGGCCGAAATCAAAACGGATTTGGCACCTCTCTCCAGATGGATGGAAGATTTGAAACCATCATTAAACTGACCAGTGCATTCTAATACCACATCACAACCAGACCAATCTAGCGCGGCCGGGTCATAAGATGACATCACATGCATCGGTCCGCGGCCCAAATCAATCGTGTTCTCGGTAACACTTACCGTGCCGGGAAAGCGGCCATGAACGCTGTCATAGCGCAACAAATGCGCATTGGTTTCCACAGGGCCGGTGGCGTTGATCTTAACGACTTCCACATCATTTCTTGCGCTTTCCGCAATATGAGCCAATGTTGAGCGGCCGATCCGCCCGAAGCCGTTTATTCCCACTGTGACTGTCATCGCTTACCTCAATTTAATGAGGCATCTATAGAATGTTTAAATGGCGTTGGATACTGTTTATCTTCTATTTTCCAATATGTTAGCGATAACTTTTGCAGTTTAAAAAATGCTTGCGCTAACAATATGTTTTAAAAATAGGCCCGATGGGCCAACGGGCTTTATGCGCCTAAATTTGCGACTCACCCGATGGCCTAAGTAAGAGCTATTTTGGTTAGCGAAGGTTTTCGGCGCAAGACGCAACAGCCTTTGCCGTTATTCCAAAATGTTTGAATAAAGTACCAGCTGGCGCAGAGGCTCCGAAACCTGACATGCCGATAAAGGCAGAACGATTTGCCCGTGCACGCTCGCCCAATAGCCATTGATCCCACCCTTGGCGGATCCCTGCTTCGATACCCACACGCACTGCGCTGCCCGCGGGCAAAACGGATCTGCGATAGCGCTCATCTTGCGCCGCGAATAATTCCATGCAGGGCATTGATACAACGCGCGTGCCAATGCTTTTTTCTTGCAAGATATCGCGCGCTTCAATGGCAAGGCTTACCTCTGAGCCGGTTGCTATCAAAATAACCTCGCGCTTGCCCGTTGCTTCTGCCAACACATAGGCGCCGCGGGCTGAGAGATTGGCCGTTTTATGGCTCAAACGTACGGTTGGAAGGTTTTGCCGCGACAGCGCCAATACAGAGGGTGTTTTTGGGCTAGTGAAGGCCAATTCCCAGGCCTCAGCCGTTTCAACGGCATCAGCAGGGCGAAAGACATATGTATTGGGCGTGGCGCGACTGATTGCCAAATGTTCGACCGGCTGATGAGTTGGTCCGTCTTCGCCCAAACCAATACTGTCATGCGTCATGACAAATACGGTTGGTACCTTCATCAGGGCCGCTAACCGCATTGCGGGGCGTGCGTAATCGGTAAAGCACATAAAAGTACCACCATAGGGGCGAATGCCCCCATGCAACGCCATTCCGTTCATCGCCGAGGCCATACCATGTTCGCGAATGCCCCAATAAACATAGCGGCCAGCGCGGTTATCGATATCAAAAGTGCTCATATCTTTCGAGCGCGTATTGTTTGATCCAGATAAATCTGCCGATCCGCCGACTGTTTCTTGCAGGATGGGGTTGATCACGTTTAACGCCAGTTCGCTCGATTTGCGGGTGGCTTGCTTTGGAGCTGTTTCCGAGATTTCTTTTTTGAACTTGCGGATAGCGGATGCGAGTTTGCTGGGCGCTTCATACGCATAGGCACGCGTAAACTCGGCTTGTTTGCTGGCGGATAGAGCCTCGAAACGCGCAGTCCATTGCGCATGCTCGGATTGGCCGCGGGCTCCAAAACCTTCCCACGCAGATTTGATATCTTTGGGAATGTCGAACGCGTCGAATGACCAGCCATATGCTTCTTTAGTGTCTGCAATCAATTTTGGGTCGGTAAGCGCGCCATGGCCTTTTGACGTGTCTTGGGCGCTTGATCCAAGGGCAATATGCGTTTTGCAAGCAATCATTGAGGGCTGTTTGGATTTTTTTGCCGCTGTGATCGCGTGGTCAATCGCTGCGGGATCATGGCCGTCAATTTCTTGCACATGCCAGCCTGAGGCGGTGAAACGCGCCAATTGATCGGTGCGGTCAGCCAAATCGACGCTGCCATCAATCGTAATGTTGTTATCATCCCAAAACACCATCAGTTTGCTTAGAGCATGGCGCCCGGCGAGCCCGATCGCCTCTTGGCTCACGCCTTCCATCAAACATCCATCGCCCGCAATAACATAGGTGAAATGATCTACAATTTTTTGACCATAGCGCGCGCGTTGTATTTCCTCTGCCATCGCGAATCCCACCGCATTGGCGATTCCTTGACCGAGTGGCCCGGTTGTTGTCTCGATAGCATCAGACAGAAAATTCTCAGGGTGGCCCGCAGTTTTAGCGCCCAATTGGCGGAAATTTTTAAGCTCTTCGATCGGAAAATCTTTATAGCCCGTCAAATGGAGCAAGCTGTAAAGCAGCATTGACCCATGGCCGGCCGATAGAATGAAGCGATCGCGATCTGGCCAGGTGGGGCTTTGCGGATCGAACTTAAGATGCTTTTCATAGAGCACGGTGGCGACATCAGCCATGCCCATTGGCATTCCGGAATGGCCCGAATTTGCCGCGGCGATTGCATCCAATGTCAGGGTACGAATGGCACAGGCGTTCTGCCAATGGTCTGAATGCAAAGAACGTAGCGTTTGAATATCCATATCGGCATTATTTCCTATAAAAAGCGAAGAACGAGGGCTGCATAACAGCCCTGCCGCGAAGTTCAAGCAGAACCCGCAGCCTGAAACGGTGATTTACCATCACTGAGATATCTCGGCGATGGTTTTGAACGCGCATTGCCGAAAGTTTCATCTGGATTTGAGCCGCATCAGAAGATATGCTTGATTTATAAAACGCGTGAAGAAGCAAAAGGTTAGGCGATGGAGCAAATTAAAGAATTCGAAAAGCGTATGGATGCTGCTCTTGATCATATCGCGGTGCATTTGAAATCGTCACCGCAAGCCAGTGATAAAAAAGATCACGCCTTCGCTGAACTTGACAGGTTAAAAGCTGATAATGCCGGCCTGAAATCCGAGCTTGCGGCGCTGGCAGAGCTAAAACCTGGATACGATAATCAGGAAATCATAAACAGGCTAAGCGCTGAGAAAGCGGATTTGGCGCAGCGCCTTGAAGCGTGCGAGCAAGCGCGCAAAGAGCAGGCGTTTGAAGTTCAACAACTCTATGAGGATTTGGCAAAACTGCTTGGCCGAACGAATATCTCAGAGAATGGAGAGGCATAAATGGCACGCGTAAATGTTGAGATCGGCAAGCGCCCCTTTGACGTGGCCTGCGAGCCGGGGCAAGAGGGGTTTTTGAAGGCTGCTGCGGCGCTGCTTGACGCGGAAGCAACCGAGCTTTCTGCCCAAATAGGGCGCCTTCCAGAACAACGCATGCTGTTAATGGCGGGGTTGATGTTGGCGGATAAGATGGCGACATTAAAGGTACAGCTTGCACAAGCCGAAGAAAAACTTGCCCAATTTGCTGAAAATCAAACCGGAAATGACTCGGGGCGTTTGGATGCCGAAAGCCTGTCTATTCTCAATCGGCTTGTTGAGCGCGGCGAAGAATTGGCCGAACTCGGACGCTGAGTGGATGAGTTAGGTGTGATGGGAGCAAATACGCTCAGCTTAGGGCACTTATCCGTTTGCTTCGCGAATTTTATCGGCGGCATCCTTGTCGAAGGCGACGTTATTCTCTGAAAAAAGCGTATCCAATTCGCCCGATAAGGTCATCTCGGTAACAATATCGCATCCGCCGATAAATTCACCATTCACATAGAGTTGAGGAATCGTTGGCCAATCAGCAAATTCTTTGATTCCCTGACGGATCGCATCATCGGCCAAAACATTGATATCTTTGTAATCGACATCCATATAATTCAACACACCAGCGATACGGCTTGAAAACCCGCATTGCGGCATCTCTTTGGTGCCCTTCATGTACAGCACGACAGAATTTGATTTGATGGTCTCTTCTATTTGTACTTGAGTTTCGCTCATCTGGATCTCTCTTATTTACAGGTCAATGTTTTGTTTCTCTACAAAGCCGTCGGTGATTTTATGTTTTTGCTTCGGGTGTGCGTGATTTAAAGTTTAACTCAGGGCGCCTTAGTGGTTAAAGCGAGCGCGTGCAATTCGCCATGGGCGCCATCCATTTTACCCTTTAGCGCGGCATAAACAGATCTTTGCTGTTGAACCCGATTTTTGCCTCGGAAACTGGCGTCAATTACCTCGGCGGCATAATGGTTGCCGTCGCCCCTCAAATCTTTGATCGTGATATCAGCATCGGGAAATTCAGCCCGAATAAGATCTTCTATTTCCTGCGCCGTCATAGCCATGATGCAAGCCTCACTTTCTGCTCAAATGTAGGATGCGGCCAGTGGGTGTGCAAGAGCTGATCCGAAAAGAAAACACGCCCGGGCGCCTTCTGTCAATCTTGTCTAATCAAACAGGGTTCCAAAGCTCGAATTATAAAGCTCTGACAGCCCGCTTAGATCTGCTTGCGCGGATCCAAAGCGCAACTGATCGCCCTCAAACCGACCGATTGATGAAAGCGTCACGCCGGCTTGACCGGCCGCGATCATCAGCGCTTCAGCCTGATCAAAATTGCAAGCGATGAGATAGCGGGCTTGGTCTTCACCGAATAAATAGGACATATCTTCGCTTTGAATATAAAGCCCGGTGCCGGCTGCATGCGCCATTTCAAATGCTGCCAACGCCAAACCGCCATCGGATAAATCGCTGCAGGCCTTGATCAGCTCTCGGTTCTCTAAAATAAACTGACCATTGCGCCGCTCTTCATCAAGATCAACGCTTGGCGCATCTCCATCTGAGCGGTTGAAAACGCTGCTCAACAGCGCTGAGCAGCCCAAATGCGTGCCAGGTGATCCCAACAGCAAAGCTTCATGTCCGGCGCGCGCAACGCCGATAATCGGCTCGTCCTGCGCGCCCACCAGACCAACCGCGCCAATTGTCGGCGTTGGTAAGATCGCAGCGCCGTCGGTTTCATTATACAAACTCACATTTCCCGAAACAATTGGCATATTCAAAGCAGAAACGGCGGCGCTGATACCTTTGATTGCGCCCACGAACTGGCCCATGATTTCCGGTTTTTCTGGATTGCCAAAATTCATATTGTCAGTGGTAGCCAAAGGCGTTGCCCCCATGGCGCACAGGTTGCGATAGGCTTCTGCAACGGCTTGCTTGCCACCTTCAAACGGGTTGGCCTGTACATAGCGTGGCGTTACATCGCTGGTGAAGGCCAATTGTTTTTCGGTACCATGTACCCGAATAAGCCCCGCGCCCAAGCCCGGGCCCTGTACCGTATCGGCCATAACCTGACTGTCATATTGTTCATATACCCAACGTTTGCTTGCATAGTTCGGATCGCAGATCAAAGCCTTTAACGCGTCGATCGGAGCAAGGTAAGGAACATCTGCCAAGGCCGCCGCAGGGGGCGTTTCAACCCATGGCCGATCATATTCGGGCGCATTACCAGAAAGGGCTTTGAGCGGCAAATCAGCTTTGGTTTCTCCGTTGAGGCAAATATGGAAACGGTCTTCTGCAATCGTTTCCCCGACAATCGCAAAATCAAGATCCCATTTTTCAAATACAGCCCGCGCTTCTCCTTCTTTTTCAGGCTGTAGCACCATCAGCATGCGTTCTTGAGATTCCGAAAGCATCATTTCATACGCAGTCATGTTCAATTCACGCGTCGGCACCTTCTCAAGGTCGAGCCGCACCCCCAAATTCCCCTTGTCCCCCATTTCTACCGCTGAGCAGGTCAAACCAGCCGCGCCCATATCTTGAATAGAAATCACCGCCCCGGTCTGCATCAGTTCCAGACAGGCTTCCATCAAGCGTTTTTCTGTAAACGGGTCACCAACTTGAACGGTGGGGCGTTTTTCGTCGATCGTATCGTCAAATTCAGCCGAAGCCATGGTGGCGCCGCCCACGCCGTCGCGGCCGGTTTTTGCGCCTAAATAAACGACGGGCATGCCAACACCAGAGGCTGCTGAATAGAAAATTTTATCTGCATCGGCCAAACCGGCGGCAAAGGCGTTGACCAAACAATTGCCGTTATATGCAGGATCAAAGCGCAATTCGCCACCAACCGTCGGCACACCAAAACAATTTCCATAGCCGCCAATTCCGGCCACAACGCCATGCACCAATTGGCGCGTTTTGGGATGATCCACTGCTCCAAAGCTGAGTGCATTCATCGCCGCTATCGGTCGCGCACCCATCGTAAACACATCGCGTAAAATTCCGCCAACACCGGTTGCTGCACCTTGATAAGGCTCGATATAAGAGGGATGGTTGTGGCTTTCCATTTTAAACACAACGGCCTGTCCGTCGCCAATATCAACCACGCCAGCATTTTCCCCTGGGCCACAAATCACTTGTGGACCGCTCGTAGGCAAGCTGCGCAGCCATTTTTTTGAAGATTTATACGAGCAATGCTCATTCCACATAGCCGAAAAGATACCCAATTCGGTGAACGTCGGGGCGCGGCCGATGATCTCTAGAATCTTCTGATATTCATCTGGTGCAAGTCCATGGGCCGAAATAAGCTCATCTGAAATCTCTGGTTCGCGCATCCTGGCCCCTAATGATCATTTTCTGCACCTCATACGGGAAGCTTTTCGCGAGAGCAAGTAATCGGCCCAGGCAAAAGCGGCCGCGGGTTGGACGGGCAGGGCAGGTGTGACGGTAAAATTTTGCTTATCGAAATCGCAAAGGGTGAAATAATCGCTTGACTGTCAACGCAACTCCTTCTCTTGTGAACGTCGGATTTTAAACTTTTTGATGAGGCCGCGATGCAGCTTTTAGCAAACCCTTATGTTGGCATGCGCGATGGGTTGAATATGCCGGAAATTCCCCGTCCCAGCGATGATGCTGCAACCCCGCAGACGCTTTTGGCGCGATGCCCCGTTGCCGCACCGACACCGATGAAACATTTGCAAGGGTTTGGCGGCGCTGGGGACGTTTTCATAAAAGACGAGCGCGGGCGCATGGGGTTGGGCAGTTTCAAGGCGCTGGGAGCGGCTTATGTAATAGCGCAAGCAGCCCAAAAACGTAATCTGACAGGTGAAACTTTTGTCACCGCTAGTGCCGGAAATCATGGTCTTTCTGTGGCGGCAGGGGCCAAGGTTTTTGGCGCGAAGGCGGTGGTGTATCTTTCAGACACGGTGCCTGAAAGCTTTGCAGAAAAATTGCGCGGCCATGACGCAGAGGTCGTGCGGGCTGGTGATAATTATGAAGCCAGTATGCAGGCCGCGCTCTTGGCGGCGTCCGAAAATGGATGGGTTTTATTATCGGATACGTCTTGGGCCGAGTATTTAGAAACACCGCGTCAGCTGATGGAGGGGTATTTGGTTATGGCGGCGGAGGCAGTTGAGCAAATGCAAAGCCCGCCGACCCATATTCTTTTGCAGGCCGGCGTTGGGGGCTTGGCCTCTGCCGCTGCTGGCTATTTTAGAAAAATCTGGGGCAGCGCGCCGCAAATTATCATTGTTGAACCCGACGCCGCGCCGGCGCTTTACAACAGCATCAAAGCGGGCAAATCTAAAATCACCTTGGGGCCAGTGTCCACTATGGGCCGTTTGGATTGCAAAGAGCCTTCAATGATAGCGCTTCAAGGATTGGCAGAAGATGCAGATCTGTTTTGTTTGATTTCGGATGCAGAGGCAGAAGCAGTTTTGCCGCATCTCAACGCGCTTGATCTTGAAACCACGCCCTCTGGCGCAGCCGGTTTAGCGGCGATGTTCCAAAATATCGAAGGTATTGGTGATGAGTCGCGCGTTTTATGCGTGCTCAGCGAGGCCAGTGATTCCTGATGCGCGGGTTTGACACCGCCGAATTCGAAGGCCGCGTTTCGCGGGCTCAGGCCGCGATGCGGTCGGCGGGGTTGGACGCGATGTTTTTCACAACCGAGCCTGAAATACGGTATTTTACCGGCTATTTAACCCGATTTTGGGAAAGCCCGTCGCGCCCTTGGTTTTTGCTCCTGCCCCAATCCGGCAAGCCGGTAGCGGTTATTCCATCTATTGGCGCGGCATTGATGTCAAAGACCTGGATTACGGATATCAGAACCTGGTCCTCCCCAGACCTAGAGGATGACGGGTTAAGCTTGCTGGCCTCTGCGATCAAAGATCGGGTTTCAAAATCTGGCCGCATCGCGGTGCCATCGGGGCATGAAACGCATTTACGCATGCCTTTAGTCGATTTTGAGCGCTTGAAAGCTGCCTTGCCCCTATACGAGTTTACCTCAGACCAAGGGATCATGCGCTCCCTTCGGATGGTCAAGTCAGAGGCTGAGATTGCCAAAATCAAAACGGCCTGCGAGATTGCCGGCCGCGCCTTTGACAGGGTACCCGAGATTGCCCAGCAAGGCAGGCCGGTAGACGCAGTTTTTCGTGACTTCCAGAGCCTTTGTTTACAAGAGGGAGCTGATTGGGTCCCCTATCTTGCCGGGGGCCATGGCCCCTTAGGATATGATGATGTGATCTCGCCCGCTGGACCTGAACTGTTGCAGCCAGGAGATGCGTTGATGCTTGACACCGGCTTGGTTCATGATGGGTATTTTTGCGATTTTGATCGAAATTTTGTGGCGGGCAAACCGGCGCCCGAGCTCAGCGCGGCTTGGGACAGGTTATTAGAGGCTGTTGAGGCGGGCAAAGAAGCGGCGATGCCCGGAAAAACTGCTGCAGATGTGTTTCACGCGATGGATAAAATTGTGACCGGCGGCAAGGGAACCGGCGATGCGGGGCGCTTGGGTCATGGGTTGGGAATGCAATTGACCGAATGGCCTTCATTGATTGCGGCGGATCAGACCATTTTACAAGAGGGTATGGTGCTGACATTAGAGCCGGGTATAGCCATTCCCGGGGGCGGTTTGCTGGTCCATGAGGATGATTTTGTTATCCGCGAGGCTGGCCCCGAACAATTGTCGCCCGTAGCCTCGCTTAGCCTTCCCCGGCTGGATTGATGGCTGGGCCGTTTCCTTACGCCTTAGGCCAACCGGTTGGCGCGAGGGCAAATATGGGTCTAATCACGTTACAAGCCGACGAAACCATTGAATATGATATGCGGCGCTTGATGCCACAAGAGGGCGTGGGCTTTTACGTTTCGCGCATACGCAGTGCGCCAGATGTCACGGCGGAAACCTTGGCTCAAATGGAACAAGATTTGCCAGCGGCGGCAGGATTGCTGCCCAATCCTATCGATTTTGATGTTGTTGGCTATGGGTGCACCTCGGGAACATCGGTGATCGGGCCAGCGCGCATTGCTGAATTGATCATTCGCCATTGTCGCACAAAACAAGTCAGCGATCCATTGACGGCGTTGATTGCAGCCTGTCACGCGATGCAGATCAAGCGCCTTGCTGTTTTGTCACCCTACATTGAAGATGTGTCAAAAACGTTGCGTCGCCGATTGCTGGAGGCGCATATTGAAACGCCGCTTTTTGGATCGTTTGAAGAGCCGTTGGAAACCAATGTGGCGCGTATCTCTCATCACTCAGTGGTTGAAGCGGCCTGCGCGCTCTGGTCTGATCAAAACGTGGATGCGCTGTTCTTATCCTGTACCAATCTGCAAACATTTGAGGCTATTCCAGAGATTGAAACTGTTATTAACGCGCCCGTTTTATCTTCTAATCAAGTGCTGGCATGGCACATGCAATCTTTATCTGGATTGTTGGGTTTGCATCATGGGCCAGGGCGGCTATTTGCACGCTGAGCTTGACGGCGCTGGTTCTTTTGCACCAATCAAAATGCACAGGCAACACGGTTCCGTTGCAATTGTCCATTTTGAAGGTTTTGAAAAAAAGAGGCCGAGACAATGAAGGCTCGGCCAGGTCCAACAGGGAGTATAAAAACAATCATATCGCTTTCGGAATTGCACATAATCTGTGCGCTTTGGTTAATCAATAAGCATGGACCCCGATAGATTGCATGCCCGCCATGCAAAAAATGCATGGCAAGGTCGTTGATTATAGTGAAGCGTAGCGCAGTTTGCGGCGATGCTCAATAATTTCAGAAAGAACAAAATCTCGAAAAGCATCTATGCGCTTCGAATGCCGTAACTCTTCAGGATATGCCAGATAAACCGGTACTTCCACGCTTTCAAGTTCTGGCAAAACTCTTGTAACACCTTCAAAATCTTGGGTAACATAATCGGGTAAAACACCAATACCCAGATGGTGAATAACGGCTTGCAAAACGCCGAAATAGTTATTCACGGTTAACATCGAAGGCAAATTATAGGTCATCAGCTTTTGAACGAGCTGCAGACCTGCACCCACTTGCGCTGATTTTGTGTTTTGACAAATCAACCGATGATGCCGCATATCCTCAATCTGCTCTGGTGGACCATGCGCAGCCAAATATTCTGGCGATGCGTAAAGCCGCATACGCACGCTCATCAACCGTTTTCTGATTAAATCGGCCTGGCTTGGTTCTTTCATGCGAATGGCAACATCGGCTTCGCGCATAGGCAAATCAAGCACCCGTTCTTCGAGCATCAGATCAATCTTTAAATCCGGATAGATCTCGTAAAGTTTTGGAAGCCGTGGCGCCAACCACAAGGATCCAAAGCCCGTCGTGGTGGTAACTCTAAGTTCTCCAAAAACTTCTTCTTCGCTGTCTCTGATACGCGCCGCAGCCGCCTCTAAACGCTTATTCATGGAAATTGTTGCGTCAAACAATAATTCGCCTTGCTCGGTGAGAATAAGGCCCCGCGCGTGGCGATGAAACAGCGTGGTATTCAGACTTTCTTCTAACGCACGAATTTGACGACTCACCGCGCTTTGTGACAGCCGCAAAGTATCACCTGCATGCGTCAGACTGCCCGCATCCGCAACGGCGTGAAAAATTCTAAGTTTATCCCAATCCATAAAAGCTACCTGCTTTGCTGCGCGCCTACGCTGTCTTCATCGCCGTAACAAAGCCGTATGGTGTGACGTTACGGCTCAATTTATTTCTAGCTAAGTCAGTGTGCATGACCTATTATCAGTAAATAGAATTGCGGAACCAAAGGCAAGCCTGGGAGGGAACGCTATGGGAAGACTTGCTGTTTCTTTGGACGATAAATTTGATATTGCCAAACATCAGGTGCTTTTGAACGGCACGCAAGCTCTGGTTCGCTTGATGATCGCGCAGCGCGCGCGTGATGAGTCCAAGGGTTGGAATACAGCGGGCTATGTAACAGGGTATCGCGGCTCTCCGCTGGGCGCTGTTGATTTTCAAATGAAGCGGGCCGCTCAGGCTTTGGACAGGGCCAATATTACGTTTCAGGAAGGTCTTAACGAGGATCTTGCTGCAACGGCGCTTTGGGGTGCGCAACAAGCGGAATTGCGCGGCGAAGGCCTTTATGACGGTGTGTTCGGGCTTTGGTATGGCAAGGGGCCCGGGGTCGATCGTTCGGGGGATGTGATGCGCCACGTCAATATGGCCGGCACCAGCGCAAAAGGCGGAGTGATCATGGCGATGGGCGATGATCACACAGGGGAAAGCTCGACTACATTGCATCAATCTGAATGGGCAATGATGGATGCCCATATGCCCATCGTCAGCCCGGCCGGCGTTCAAGAAATTTTAGATTACGGCCATTACGGCTATGAGCTTTCTCGTTTTAGCGGGCTTTGGGTCGGGTTGAAAACGATGAAAGATACGGTTGAAGTGACCTCGGTGGTGGATGGGAATCCGCATCGTTTGGCCTTCATCACACCTACGGTTGAGATGCCCGAAGACGGGCTGAATATCCGCTTGATTGACACGCCTGCCGAACAAGAAGAACGGTTATTGACCTATAAGGTGGCCGCAGCCGAGGCGTTTTCGCGCGCGAATAAAATGGACAAACGCCTTTTAGGGCAAACAGGCGCCAAGATTGGCTTTGTAGCCGCGGGTAAAAACTGGTTGGATTTGATCCATGCTCTTTCTCTGTTGAATATCGATGAGGCAGAGGCCGAGCGGCGTGGAATTACAGCATATAAAGTGGGGCAAACATGGCCGCTTGATCAACGCTCGCTTCGCGAATGGGCCGATGGGCTCGATGTGATCATTGTTGTGGAAGAAAAGCGCAAACTGATCGAGCCCCAAATCAAAGAGGCTTTGTTTGATGATTTGCAAGGGCGCCGCGTTTATGGCGCGCGTCATGGGCTGACGGGGGCGCAACTTTTTACGGGAGTGGGCGCATTAGATCCGGTGGAAATTGCTGAAAAACTGGGACAAGTTTTGCGCGAAGAGGGCGCCGCCAGTTCAGAGGTTTTGGCAGGTCTGGCGCAGTTAGAGGCAGCCAAGCGTGCCGATAATGCCAGCGAGACTGCAGCGCGTATTCCTTATTTTTGTGCAGGATGCCCGCATAATAGCTCCACCAAGTTGCCCGAGGGTGCCCGCGCTTATGCTGGCATCGGCTGTCATTACATGGCGCAATGGATGGATCGGGAAACGCTTGGCTATACCCATATGGGAGGCGAAGGCGCCAATTGGATTGGCGAGTCGGCCTTTTCAACCCGCAAACACGTATTTCAGAATATTGGTGATGGCACCTATAACCATTCGGGAATTCAAGCGATCCGCGCGGCTGTGGCGGCTGGCACCAACATAACCTATAAAATCCTGTTTAATGACGCGGTCGCGATGACCGGAGGTCAGGGAAATGACGGCGAACTTTCCGCCGCTCGGATAGCCCGCGAAGTTCTGGCGATGGGGATTGAAACGGTTGCCCTGGTCTATGATGATAAGGAAGAGCTTGACCTGAGTGCGTTTCCCAAAGACATCAGCAAAGACGACAGAACGCAGCTGTTATCGGTTCAAAAGAGGCTGTCTGAAACCGAGGGCGTTTCTGTTCTTATTTATGTTCAAACCTGCGCAGCAGAAAAGCGACGGCGGCGCAAGCGTGGAAAATTCCCTGATCCTAATAAGCGGATTTTTATCAATTCAGACGTCTGTGAAGGTTGTGGTGATTGCGGTGTTCAATCCAATTGCGTGGCAATCGCGCCCTTGGAAACCGCGTTTGGCCGCAAACGGATGATCGATCAATCCGCCTGCAATAAAGATTTCAGCTGTGTGAGCGGCTTTTGCCCATCCTTTGTAACATTAGAGGGGGCGACACCCAGAAAAGCGGCCACAACCGCTTTGGATTTGCCCGAGATGCCGCTTCCCCCACTTGCACCGATTGAGGGAACTTGGAATGTGGTGGTGACGGGCATTGGCGGTACTGGCGTTGTGACTTTGGGTGCGGTGATTGCGCAGGCCGCCCAGCTTGACGGCAAAGGCGCCGGCATGATGGAGATGGCCGGCTTGGCGCAAAAAGGCGGCGCGGTGCATATCCATTGCCGCTTGGCAGAAAAACCTGCGGATATCAGCGCGATACGCGTGGCCACTGGCGAATGTGATGTTTTGATCGGTGGCGATTTAGTGGTCAGCGCCGGCGCTAAAACATTGGGGTTAACGCAGAGCGGGCGTACCGGAGCAGTGGTTAATTCGCATGAGGCTGTGAGCGGCGAATTTACCCGCGACACCGAATTTCAAATCCCCCATGACCGTTTGAGCCTTTCATTAGAGGCGCGGTTGCAAGAAAGATTGGATTTGTTTGATGCCTCAGCCTTAGCCGAGACATTGCTGGGGGATTCTATATTCTCGAATATGATGGTGCTTGGCGGCGCCTGGCAACGTGGATATTTACCCCTTAGTCATGATGCACTTAAAGCTGCGATCGAGCTTAACGGGGCTGCTGTAGAAAAAAACCTGCGGGCGTTCGATCTGGGCAGATGGGCGGTGTTACACTTGAGCGAAGCGCAGAAACTCTTGACCCCGAGTTTGATCAAATTGCCGCAAACATTGGATGAAAAAATCGCCACCCGCGCGGATCACTTGAAAGCCTATCAAGGCCGCCGGTTGCGAAAGCGCTATTTGGAATTGGTCACGAAAATCGAAGATCCTGATTTGAAAGAACTGGTCGCCCAAGCCTATCACAAGCTTTTGGCTTATAAGGATGAATATGAAGTTGCGCGCCTGCACCGGCTGACCCGCGCCAAGGCTGCAGAGCAATTTGAAAATATAGACCGGATTACCTATCACCTTGCCCCTCCCTTGCTCAGCAAATTGGGCCCGGATGGGCGCCCGTTGAAGCGGCAATTTGGCGCTTGGATTGAAAAAGCCTTTGGTGTGTTGGCGCGCTTCAAGTTTTTGCGGGGAACCCCTTTTGACGTGTTTGGCTATAGCGTTGAGCGCAGAATGGAACGAGAGTTGATAAAACAATATGAAGCTGATTTGGCCGCGTTTGCCTTTTCTGATGAGCCGGTTGATACGGCGGCCCTTCAAGAACTGGCTGAATTGCCTTTGCAAATTCGTGGCTTTGGCCCGGTAAAGTTCTCAAATTATGAAAAAGCCGCAAAGCGGCGTCTTGAATTGCTTGACGTTTTACGTAATCCTCCGCCCACGGTTACGCAAGCGGCAGAATAGGCGGCTCTGCTTCGCTTTATTTTAACGTTGATCCATGCCTGAAAACGGAAGGGGTTATCTGTGCTAAAGCTTCCGAGCATCGCTCGCGACATCAGTTATTCGTATTCCGCGCAAACAAAAGCCGGTAAAACCGTTATTAAATTGATGGAAAATACAACCGGGCGTCTTCGCTTGATAAAGCGCGCACGGGGATACGAACAAGAAGTCGCGAATGGGCGTGATTTTTGGCAGGTGATGGTTGATCGATATGGTTTAAGTTTGGATATTATCGCCGGAGATTTGTCAAAAATTCCGACATCTGGCCCGATGATAATGATCGCAAATCACCCTTATGGAATTTTAGATGGCTTGATGATGGGGCATATCTTATCGACGGTTCGGGGGGATTTTCGTATTTTGGCGAATACGGTGTTCCGGAAGTCGGAAGATTTGCAACGCGTTGTTTTGCCAATTTCCTTTGATGAAACAAAAGATGCCGTGCGTGAAAATCTGGCCACTCGAAAAAGCGCTTTGGCCTATCTTGCTGAGGGGGGCGCAATTGGTGTTTTTCCCGGTGGTACGGTTTCAACGGCCGCAACGCCTTTCGCGCAACCCATGGATCCGGGGTGGAGATCGTTTACAGCGCGGATGATCAGCAAGTCTAATGCGACTGTGCTACCAGTGTATTTTGAAGGCCAGACCAGCCGGATGTTTCAGCTTGCAAGCCATTTACACAACACGCTGCGGATGGGTCTTTTGATAAAAGAGTTTAAAAAACGCGTCGATATGCCTGTGCGCGTTGTGGTGGGCGATCCAATCACTAAAGAGGATTTGAAGGAATTTTCTGCAGATGCGCGGGCGATGATGGATTTTTTGCGAAAAAAAACCTATGAGCTTTCGCCGACGCCTTTTAGGTCTTACGACTATGGCTTTGAATTTGAAACGCGGCGTAAAGCGTAAGGGGGCAGTAAAAGGATGGCAATAGGCATATTTGACTCCGGTTTGGGCGGTCTCACCGTGTTGGATGCAATCTGCAAAAAACTTCCCGCGCTTCCCTTGGTATATATGGGAGATAATGCGAGGGCGCCTTATGGGGTGCGCGATGCCGAGGATGTTTACAATTTGACAACGCGCGCGGTTGAACGGCTCTGGCAAGAGGGGTGTGATCTGGTCATCTTGGCCTGCAATACCGCCTCGGCCGCGGCGCTCAGGCGTATGCAAGAGGCCGGGTTGCCCGAACATAAGCGCGTTTTGGGGGTGTTTGTGCCTTTGATCGAAGCTTTGACGGAGCGCCAATGGGGGGATAATTCGCCGCCTCGGCAGGTTACGGTAAAAAATGTGGCGCTGTTTGCAACGCCGGCCACGGTTGCAAGCCGAGCCTTCCAACGCGAACTGGCCTTCCGAGCGATCGGTGTTGACGTAGAAGCGCAATCTTGTGGAGGTGTTGTTGATGCGATTGAAGATGGCGATCTGATCCTTGCCGAGGCGCTGGTGCGCAGCCATGTTCAAGCCTTGATGCGCAAAATGCCCGCGCCGGATGCCGCGATTTTGGGCTGCACGCATTATCCTTTGATGGACACAATTTTTCAAAATGCGCTAGGCGAAAATGTGAGGGTATATTCACAAGCTGAGCTGGTGGCGGAGAGCCTGCAGGATTATCTGCATCGTCATCCCGATAAATTGGGCCATGGATCGGAAACAAAATTTTTAACCACGGGTGAACCTGGCCTTGTTTCAGATCGAGCGACGCAATTTTTAAAGCGGAAAATAATTTTTGAAGCCGCTTGAGCTGACAAAGCCTTGGCGCTAATGAGGAGCGGATATGATGTATAAAATCGCCATAATTGGGGCTTCAGGCTACACCGGAGCAGAGCTGATCAGATTGATCTCCTCCCATCCCAATCTGGAAATAAAAGCCCTTGTGGCCAATAGCAAGGCCGGGCAATCAATGGGACAGGTCTTTCCGCATCTGCGTCATCTTGATTTGCCTAACTTGGTGACACTCGACAAAGTTGATTTTGAAGGGATCGATTTATGCTTTTGCGCTTTGCCGCACCAGACTTCGCAAGATTTGATAGCAAAGCTGCCAGCCTTTTTGAAAGTGATTGATCTTAGCGCAGATTTTAGATTGCGTGATCCGCAGGCGTATGAGCAATGGTATAATAGCAAACATCTTGCACCTGATTTGCAGCCAGACGCGGTGTATGGTTTGACCGAGTTTTATCGCGCAGAAATTCGCGCGGCGCGATTGGTGGCTGGAACCGGCTGCAACGCGGCAACGGGGCAATATATTTTACGGCCCCTGATTAAAGACCAGGTAATCGATCTTGATGATATCATTGTGGATATGAAATGCGCCGTTTCGGGGGCTGGGCGCGCGCTCAAACAAAACCTGCTGCATGCTGAGTTGTCAGAGGGGTATAATGCTTATGCGGTTGGGGGCACGCACCGTCATCTGGGGGAGTTTGATCAGGAGTTTTCGGAATTGGCTGGTCGCCCCGTAAAAATTCAATTCACCCCGCATCTGATGCCCGTAAATCGGGGTATTCTAGCCACCGCCTATGTAAAAGGCTCTGCTAAAAATGTGTTCCAAAGCTTAAAGGCAAGCTATGAAAATGAACCCTTTATTCAGATATTAGACTTTGGGCAAACGCCCAGCACGCATGATGTGCGTGGATCAAATTTTGTGCATATTGGTGTTTCTGGGGATCGGATTGAAGGCCGCAGCATTGTCATTGCGGCGCTAGACAATCTTACCAAAGGCAGCAGTGGGCAGGCCGTTCAAAATGCCAATCTGATGTTGGGTTTGGAAGAAACAGCCGGCTTGATGCACGTACCGCTGTTTCCCTAGATACAGGTTGAATTTATGAAAAGCTTGAAGAAGACGCGGCGTATTCAGATTATTATTATTTCTTTTTTGGCGCTTGCGCTTGCAACAGCTTTGATCGGCTATGCCATGCGCGATGGTATCAATTTCTTCAAATCCCCCAGTGAAGTTTTGGCGGATCCGCCAGATGCCAGCGAAACCTTCCGCATCGGTGGCTTGGTTGAGGAAGGATCCTTGCAACGCGGGGTGGGCTCTGTGATTAGTTTTAACGTAACTGACGGCGCCGCTGTCGTGCCCGTGACCTATGAAGGTGTTTTGCCGGATTTATTTGATGAAAATCAAGGAATGATCGGTACTGGAAAATACATTAACAATATTTTTCAAGCCACTGAAATTTTGGCGAAACATGATGAAAACTATATGCCAAAAGAAGTTGTAGATGCCTTGAAAGAACAGGGAGTGTATCAAGAAACTTCAGATTGATCTTGTGATAGGCCGGCGCTGTTTCTGGTTTTTCAGAAACTTTGTTGCAAAGAATTTTCATATAGAAAATAGTTCCCAATAAAGACAAGCGGGGCTGGTGTGAACCGGTTAAAAACGAAAGCTTTAACCGCTGCATCTGCTGAAATATTTGGATCTTGGAATTTGACCGTCGGTTTGGTGAATTTCCGCAGTAGCTGATAGCGGGCCTAATTATCTTGGACAATGATGCATTTGAACCTGTTTTTAGGTAACAACGGATAATCCTTCAAAAAATGCTTTTTAAACTGCATAAAAACAGATTGCTTTACAGAAGGTTTACCCTATTTTTCTGCTAAGCCATATGGCGATGTTATTACTAAGATCAAGGCGAAATGATGGCTCTGTCTTCCGAAAAATGATGATGGGCCTTGAATGCGGATGCTAGATTTTTAGATGGTCACTCTGATAAGACAAGCTTATAAGAGGCATTATGATAAGTGAGCTTGGACATTTTGCACTGACCTTGGCGTTTTTTGTCGCGTGTATTCAGTGCGTTGTGCCTTTAATCGGCGCAATGACGGGCCGCGCTGCCTTGATGGGGCTGGCCGCCCCTGCCGCTTCGGCCCATTTTTTTCTTATTCTTGGATCATTTCTGGCTCTAATGCACGCGTTCGTCACCTCGGATTTTACGGTGCGATTGGTGGCGTTAAATTCCCATTCTTTGAAACCGATGATCTACAAGATTAGCGGTGTGTGGGGGAACCACGAAGGCTCAATGCTGTTATGGGTGCTTATTTTGGCCTTGTTTGGCGCTTGCGCGGGCTGGTTTGGAAACAATCTCACACTAAGCTTTCGGGCCCGGGTCTTGGCCGTTCAGGGCGCGATCAGCGTGGCATTTCTTGCGTTTATTTTGTTCACTTCAAACCCATTTTTGCGTTTGGTGGTGCCGCCGTTTGATGGGCAAGATTTGAATCCATTGCTGCAAGATCCCGGGTTGGCGTTTCACCCGCCGTTTTTATATTTAGGCTATGTCGGTTTGAGTATGGCGTTTTCTTTCGCGGTCGCGGCACTGCTTGAAGGGCGCGTGGATGCTGCTTGGGCGCGTTGGGTGCGCCCGTGGACATTGGCAGCTTGGATTTTTTTGACCATTGGCATCGCTTTGGGCAGTTGGTGGGCCTATTATGAATTGGGTTGGGGGGGCTTTTGGTTTTGGGACCCGGTTGAAAACGCCTCTTTTATGCCATGGCTTCTGGCCGCTGCCTTATTGCATTCTGCAATTGTGGTGGAAAAGCGTGAAAGTTTGAAAAGCTGGACCATTCTTCTGGCCATTCTTGCCTTCGGGTTTTCTCTGATTGGGACGTTTATCGTCCGATCAGGGGTTTTAACATCGGTGCATGCTTTTGCAAATGATCCCGAGCGGGGTGTGTTTATCCTGATCATTTTGGCGATTTTCATCGGCGGGGCTTTGACCTTATTTGCCGCGCGCGCATCTGCGATGCAGGCGCGGGGCGCGTTTTCCATGGTCAGCCGTGAAACAGCATTGGTATTGAACAATATATTATTGGCCGTTTCGGCTTTGGTTGTGTTTGTCGGCACAATCTGGCCGCTGTTGGCAGAGATGATGTTTGATCGAAAACTCAGTGTTGGGCCCCCATTTTTCAACTTGGCGTTCACCCCTTTCATGATCGCTTTGGGCATCGCGATGCCGATTGGTGCAATGATCCCTTGGAAGCGGGGCGTTGTAATGCGTCCAGTCAAACGTCTTTTGCCCGTATTTGTTCTGGCTTTGGCCGCTGCAGGTTTGATCTGGGCTATGCAAAGTGGCAAGTCATTGCAGGGGCCAATTGGGTTGTTCCTGGGGACGTGGATGGTCGGCGGTGCAATCATTGATCTTGTATCTCGCCTCGGAAAAGAGCGCGATTACAGCCGACTGTTGCGGTTACCGCGCTCGGATTGGGGCAAATCGGTCGCCCATAGCGGGCTTGGGGTAACGATGTTCGCTGTGGCTGGGCTGATGATTTGGCAGCAAGAAGACATCCGCATCGTGGCACCAGGTGAAACATGGTCGGTTGGAGCCTATACGTTCACGTTACAGGACGTCAGTAATGTGAATGGGCCGAATTATCGCGCGGTCAGAGGCGATGTTGCGCTGGAACGTAAGGGGCGGTTTATCACAACGTTGCATCCTGAAAAGCGCTTTTACCCGATTGCCAATATGCCCACAACCGAAGCAGCCATTGACTATCGCTTTTTGCGCGATGTGTATTTGGTGCTTGGAGATCAGCAAGAAAATGGGGCGTGGACGCTGCGCACTTATATCAAGCCCCTGACCAATTGGATCTGGGCCGGTGCGCTCTTAATGGCCCTTGGTGGCGGGCTTAGCCTAACGGATCGCCGCTTTCGCGTGGCCGCTGGAGCGCGTCGCAAAGCGCCGGTTGCAACCGCAAATGCTCCGGCCGAATGAGGCTACGTTACATATTATTGGCGTTTTCGCTCTGGATCGGATGCGCCTATGCGGTTGAGCCTGACGAAATTTTGGCCGACCCGGCCCTCGAGGCGCGCGCGCGGGTCATTTCCAAAGATTTAAGGTGTTTGGTGTGTCAGAATGAAAGCATTGATGAAAGCAACGCGTCTTTGGCGCGCGATTTGCGGCTGTTGGTGCGGGAACGCTTGGTGATGGGTGAAAGTAACGAAGAAGTGCTTGATTTTGTAGTCACCCGTTATGGAGAATTTGCTTTGCTGCGCCCCCAAACCAAAGGCTCTAACGTGATTTTATGGGTTGCGGGTCCGGTGATGCTTTTGCTCGCATTGTTGATCGCTTTTGCCTATATAAGAAGCCGCCAAGCGCAAGTGAACAGCGCTGCATCCAACGCATTAAGCGTGAATGAAAAAGAGCGTTTAGATAAAATTTTAGAACAAACCAATTTGGAGTGAGCTAAAATGGCATTAGAAATTTCTTGTTCTGCAGGGCGGAGGCATTTTTTATGAAGTATGATACGATTGAGGTTCACCTGTCCTCTGATGTTGCCTGTGTTTCTATGAACCGTCCCGAGGTGATGAACGCGCTGAACGCGCAAATGCGCGCCGAAATCACCGATGCGTATAAGCGTTTGGCTGCGCAGGCGCGTGTGATCGTATTGACTGGGCGCGGTAAAGCGTTTTGTTCGGGGCAAGATTTAGGTGATCGTGCAAATGCGGCGCAACTTGATTTGGAGCGCACGCTCAGGGATGAATACGAACCGATGTTGCGCGCGATTATCGAGTGTCAAATTCCCACGATAACCGCCTTGAACGGGGCTGCAGCGGGTGCAGGCGCAAATCTTGCCTTGGCATCCGACGTGGTGATTGCCGCGAAATCTTCTTATTTTATGCAGGCCTTTACAAAAATTGGTCTCATTCCTGACGCGGGCGGAACCTACCTAATGCCGCGCACAATGGGTCTTGCCAAAGCCATGGGAGCCGCGTTGTTTGCTGAAAAAATATCAGCAGAGCAAGCGGATGAATGGGGTTTGATCTGGGAGGCGGTTGCAGATGACGCGTTTGAAGCCACGTGGCGCGCGCGGGCGGAATATTTGGCCAAGGGGCCAACCTTGGCTTATTCTCATTTAAAAACGGCGCTGCGTGCCTCATCCGAGAATAATTTAGAGGCGCAACTGGCTTTAGAGGCCAAGCTTCAAAAAGAATGCGGAAATAGCCGTGATTTCAAAGAAGGCGTTGTGGCCTTTCTGGAAAAACGAACCGCGCTTTTTGATGGAAGATAATGCGGCGTGAAACCGCCTTTTCGCGCCGTTTGACTTAGGTTTTCCCTTTCTTCTTGGGCCGCTAGCTGTTCGGGCTGACGGTGCATTTTGGGAGGCGGTGGTATTGGCGGGGCTGGAAACTGGCGGTAATGCGAGGGAACCATGATAGATTTGGCTGGTAAAAGGATTTTTGTAAGCGGTGCAGGCGCTGGTATGGGCGCCACCGTTGCTTTGCTTTCGGCGCGCGCGGGAGCCGAGGTTCTTGCCACTGACAAATCCGAGGACGGGCTTTTGCCTTTAAGTAAAGCAGGCTGCACAGTCGCTGTTCTTGATGTGACCGATCAAGAGGCGGTAGATCGTTTTTTCACGACTCAACAGCCATTTGACGGGATTGTTAATATGGCAGGCTGGGTGCATCATGGACGCCTG
>JADHOV010000010.1 GCA_016778765.1 Paracoccaceae bacterium
TTTTAAGTCTCTTGTGTCTACCATTCCACCACGTGGGCAGGAACCAGATTTTCAAACATGCCGTTACTTTAAGTTTCAACCACCAAACCGTATCAGTTTTACGCCCATCGGCTGTTTTTTCATCCAGAGCGCAGCATTTTCGCTCGCATCATACCTCAAAGAACCACAGTTTTTTGTCGAGCCAAACGCTGCCACCTGTTACTTGTGAAAACGATAAGCTCAACCACTGTGCTATCAAGGTAACCGCGACGGGTAAAGTACCTTTTATGCTGGAAATGACAATAAACGCCGCGACGCCGTTAAAATAATTTAACCACGTCAGGTTGGCCACAACTCGATAATTTCAGAGGCTTGCTGCTACGGCCCAGCCTGCAATCTGCACCAGTATGAGGCGGCCGATTAAAACTGCCAAAGGCACGGGTCAAGCACTAGAAAATTTTAATGCAACCGCGAACCAAGCGGCACCGCGCGATCTGGGCCCACTAACACAATACCGCCATCATCGCCGGAGACCCCCAGCACCAAAACTTCGGACATAAAGCGCCCAATCTGGCGTGGCGGAAAATTGACCACCGCCAATATCTGCTTCCCAACCAACTGATCAGGCTCATAATTCTGGGTGATTTGCGCTGAACTTTTCTTCACACCCAGTTCAGCACCAAAATCGATCCACAGTTTAATCGCGGGTTTACGCGCTTCGGGATAGGGCGCCGCATCAACGATGCGTCCCAGCCGAATATCAAACTTGGTAAAATCGTCAAAGGAAATTTCAGCCATTGGCCAAATCTCGCGAACGATTTGCAGCGGCGGCCACGGTTTCGCGTATCAAGGCATCAAGCCCGCCTTTGGCTTGCATCAAAACCTCGAGACCGGCTTGCGTAGTGCCATTGGGGCTGGTGACATTGATCCGCAATTGCTCGGGTGGTTCCTGCGATATGGCGGCCAAAGCTCCGGCGCCGGCCACTGTCGCCTTGGCCAATTGCATTGCTACATCTTCGCCAAGCCCTTGTGCACGGGCCGCCGCAGCCAAACAATCGATCATATAAAACACATAGGCCGGGCCAGAGCCTGACACACCCGTCACCGCGTCCATCTGCGCTTCATGCTCTAGGCGAAGGGTCTGACCAATGGCGCCCAAAAGGCCTTCGGCCAATACTAAGTGACGTTCTTCGATCAGGCGATTTCCCGATAATGCCGTAATGCCTTGCTTAATCGCGGCTGGCGTGTTTGGCATTGCCCGAATAATGGGAGCGTGTGGCCCCAATATCGCTTCAAAACTGGCAATTGTAATGCCCGCAGCGATTGATAAAAACAAAGTGTTTCCATTTCCAAATCTCGACATTTGAGGCAAAGCCGCTTGCATCAATTGGGGCTTTACCGCCACCAAAACCAACGCCGGATCAGACGGAAGAGCGGCATTCAAATGTATATCTTGCACTTGAAGCCACGCCGAGGGATGCGGGTCTATTACCCAAACGGACTGAGCTGGAAGCCCTGAACTCAGCCACCCTTCCAGCATCGCTGACCCCATTTTCCCGCAGCCAAGCAGCACCAAGCCACGCTGCGCAATATCAGAAAAATCCATAGCCCCCCCTATGGGCACTTTGCCCAAATACAGGGAAAGTTTAGGCCCGCCCGTACGCCTCTGCAATAGCCACTTGCATCGCATCTTTCGCCGAATGATCGCCATAAACGACCAATTGAAAGGCTGGGTAATACCGCTCGGACGTGGCAACTGCTGACGAAATTAATGTGCTTATTTGATCTGCGCTGGCGACTTGCCCGCCAGACAATAACAAGCCATAGCGATAAACCATCAAAGATTGCTCGGTCCAATAGGTGAAAGCGCCGGCCCAGCATTGATCGTTGATTTCGTTCAAAGCTTCGAATAAAACACCATGTTTATGCGCGGGCGGTTCCATCTCGAAAGTGCACACCATGCGCAAGGTTTCATCATAAGCCGACCAGGCCAACGTGATGGAATAAGTCCGCCAGCGCCCTTCAACAGCCATCGCGATTTGATCCTCTGCAATGCGATCGAAATCCCAAGCTTTATGCTCTGCGATATTTTCAACAATATCGATTGGATGGATATCTTCTTCAAGAAAACTCTCGGTCAATGCCATAGCGCCACCTCTTACGTTTTTAGTGGGGGGGATATGGCAGTATCCCTACCACTTGGTGCCTGCTCTACAGAGTGCTGCCGATTGCTACACCCCTACTACATATGGTTATATGGATTGACCTTCCTGTAAAGCTAAATCTTTCCAGTGCCTACAATAAGTTGTGGATATCTTGATTATGCCTACGACATAGGCGGATATCAGCCGCTGTTATATCGCAAAAATAAAGCTGGTTCCAAAAGGAACCAGCCGCATATTTCTGCTTAATCGGGTTCAGAAAACCGCGCAGCGTCTTGAGAATTTATTTTCCCTGCTCCAACGCTTCGAGCCGCGCAGCCAGTTCGGCATTTTCTTCACGCGCTTTGCGCGCCATAGCCTGCACCGCATCAAATTCCTCACGGGTGACAAAATCACGATCAGCCAACCAACGATCAATCATTGACTTCATCGCCGTTTCAGCTTCTTCGCGCGCACCCTGTGCCACCCCCATCGCGTTGGTCATAAGTTGAGAAATATCGTCAAACATTTTATTTCTGGTTTGCATTGGACACTCCTTCGTTACACTTACCTCCTATATGGGGCTTTCCACGCATAGTCTCAAGCACCAGTTTACATTCTGCAGCGTTCATGAGATCGCTAGAGAGGCAAAATGATTATATTTCCTGATATCTCTCCTGAGATTTTCTCAATCTCTGTTTTCGGATTGTCCTTCTCCGTTCGTTGGTATGCTCTGTCCTATATTGTAGGTATTTTATTAGCTTGGCGCATGGCGCTTGTCGCGTTGCGCCGTGCAGAGCTTTGGCCCAAAAACCTTGCGCCAATGGCCGCTCGGGATTTTGAAGACCTGCTAACCTGGATGATCCTTGGCATCTTACTGGGGGGACGCTTGGGTTATGTGCTGTTTTATCAGCCCGCATATTATCTGGCACACCCGTTTGAAATTGTAATGATCTGGACGGGTGGCATGGCCTTTCACGGGGGCTTGCTGGGGGTCGTAATCGCGGCGTTTTTTTACTTTCGGCGCAATCTTGTTCCTTATGCAAGCGGCGCGGATGTGATCGCCCTATCCACGCCAATGGGGCTTTTGCTTGGGCGCTTGGCAAATTTTATAAATGCCGAGCTCTGGGGGCGGCCTACAGATCTGCCATGGGGGGTGGTGTTTCCCGGCCAGGCCGCACAAGCCTGTGGCCAAGCCGTGGGCCTCTGCGCGCGCCATCCCTCGCAACTTTATGAAGCGGCGCTTGAGGGCTTGTTGCTGGGCGTGGTGTTGGCCGTGATGGCGTTTCGCTATAACGCGCTGAAGCGCCCCGGCTTGATCACTGGCGCTTTCTTTACAATATACGGGCTGTCGCGCTGCCTTGTTGAATTGGTGCGCCAGCCCGATGCGCAGTTTCAAAGCCCCGAAAATCCTTTGGGATATGCGCTGAACTTTGACGGCTTTGGGCTTACGATGGGGCAGCTTTTATCACTTCCGATGGCTCTTTTGGGCATGGCTTTGATGCTGCGGGCTTTTCGCAAATCATGACTGCGCTTGCACCAGTTCTTAAACAGCGCATCGCGCAAACCGGCCCCATTGCGATAAGCGAATATATGCAGACCTGTTTGCTGCATCCCAAGCATGGCTATTACACGACCCAAGCGGTTTTCGGCCGGCAAGGCGATTTCGTGACGGCGCCTGAAATTAGCCAAATGTTCGGCGAATTATTGGGCCTCTGCTTGGCACAAACCTGGCAGGATCAAGGGCGTCCCGACCGCTTTATCCTGTTAGAAATGGGCCCCGGGCGCGGCACATTAATGGCAGATATTTTGCATGCCACGCGCAATATTGATGGATTTCATGCCGCTGCCCAAATTAATCTACTGGAAGCCTCGCCTCAACTGCGCGCCATGCAAAAGGAAAAACTGCACCCGTTTCACCCGGCCTGGATTGAGCAGGTTGTAGATCTTCCAAATCTTCCAATTTTCTGTATCGCCAATGAATTTTTTGACGCGCTTCCCATCCGGCAATTCCAATTCGAGGCCACAGGCTGGCACGAACGCCTGATCGGGTTGAGGGATGGGGCGTTTCACATTGGCCTGACCAGCGCGCCTACCCCCCTTCCTGCATTAGACCATAGGTTTGGCGAAATTCAAATTGGCGATATCGTTGAACTAAATACCGGCGGCCAGGCGATTGCCAAACAACTTGGACAACATATAGAAGCGCAGGGCGGGGCCGCTTTGCTGATCGATTATGGCGATTGGGAAACTTTGGGGGATACGCTGCAAGCCGTCTACGAACATGGCATAACCGAGTTTTTAAGCGCACCCGGATTGGCGGATCTTTCCGCGCATGTCGATTTTGCGGCTTTGGTATCGAACCTTGCCTGCAAACACAGCCGGCTGACCCCGCAAGGCGTTCTGCTCGAGCGTCTAGGAATAACCGCCCGGGCGCAAGCTTTGGCCAAACGCTTGAGCGGCATGGCGCTTGATCAACATATCGCAGCGCATAAGCGCTTAACCCATCCTGCAGAAATGGGAAACCTATTTAAAGCGATCGCGCTATATCCATCTGCAACCCGCGCGCCTGCAGGATTCACTGAATGAATTTGAAACGCCTAACATCCCCGCTTTTATCAACGGTAAATCACGGGTTTTATACGCGGCTTGGCGGCGCCTCTTCTGGTATTTTTGAAGGGCTGAACTGCGGCACCGGATCTTCGGATCAAGCTAAAAGCGTACAGATCAACCGACGCCGCGTGGCAGAAGATATGGGCGGTGATTTAAGCGATCTTGTCACAGTTTACCAAACCCATTCCGCAACCGCGCTGACAATCACCTTAGCCAGAACCCCAGAAACCGCAGCAGATGCCATGGTTTGCGCATCGCCCAATATCACCTTGGCTGTGCTGACCGCCGATTGCCAACCCGTGCTGTTTGCCGACCCCAATGCCAAAGTCATTGGGGCTGCCCATGCCGGCTGGCGCGGCGCTTTGAACGGTGTGCTGGAGGCCACAATCGATGCTATGGAGGAGTTGGGCGCACAGCGCGAAAACATTCTCGGGGTGATCGGGCCCTGCATCAGCCAGCCTGCTTATGAGGTCGGTCAAGACTTTATCGAACGCTTCTTAGAAGCAAGCCCCGATAACCACTGCTTTTTTAGCAACGCCAAATCCCCTGAGAAATATCTATTCAACCTGCCAAGCTACGGACTTTTCAGAATGCGAAAAGCGGGAATAAAAGCAGCTGAATGGACGCAATATTGTACCTATTCAGACCCGAAACACTTTTTTTCATATCGGCGTGCCACGCATGAGAAACAGGCGGATTACGGGCGTTTGATTTCCACCATCCGGCTTTCTTGAACACACACCGCGTCTTTCAAAGCGGCGTTACGCTTTTTTGGCCAATCGCTCTTCTAGAACGTCAAAGGGTACGCCAGGTTCTTCCTTGGCGCCTCGAATAACCAAGGATGTTTTAACGCTTCCCACATTCTCTGCGGTGAGCAAATCCGAGGTCAGAAATGTTTGAAAGCTGCTCAGATCAGGAGCAACGCATTTAAGCATGAAATCTACTTCGCCGTTCAGCATATGACATTCGCGCACCAACGGCCAGTCAACGCAGCGATCTTCAAAAGCCCGTAGATCTGCTTCTGCCTGGCTTTGCAGCCCTACCATGGCAAAAACTTGAACTTCAAAGCCCAATTGCCGGCTGTCAACTTTGGCATGATAACCTTGAACAAAGCCCTGATCTTCCAATGCGCGCACGCGGCGCAAACATGGCGGCGCCGAAATTCCAACGCGGCGTGCCAACTCTACATTCGTCATTCGGCCATCGGCCTGCAACTCAGCCAAAATGAGCCTATCAATAGGGTCTAAACGGGTTAACGGCATTTAAATTCTCCACAAGCTGCGTAATTCTTACAGCAAGCAAGCTCTATGCGCAATAATATTTCAAAAAACCGCAAGATTATTCCAACTCTTTAAATTATTGGTAACAGCGAGAGTTTTAAATATCTTGGGGGTTTTCCAGCCTAAAAGACACCGTTATACCGTTCCGAGCAGAATTTAAATGATATCGGAATCATCATGTCAGAGACCCGCCACACCAAAGTTTTGATCATCGGATCAGGCCCCGCAGGCTATACGGCCGGTGTTTATGCCAGCCGAGCCATGCTTGAGCCCATTCTGGTGCAAGGGATCGAGCCAGGCGGTCAATTGACCACAACAACCGAGGTGGAAAACTGGCCCGGCGATACGGAAGTGCAAGGCCCCGATTTGATGATCCGTATGGAGGCGCATGCAAAAGCGATGGGATGCGAAATTATCGGAGATATCATCAGCAATCTGGATCTAAGCCAACGCCCCTTCACCGCCAAAGGCGATAGCGGCGCGGTCTACACAGCAGATGCCGTGATATTAGCCACCGGCGCACGCGCGAAATGGCTTGGCCTACCATCAGAGGAAAAGTTCAAAGGATTTGGTGTATCGGCGTGCGCCACCTGCGATGGATTTTTCTATCGTGGCCAAGAAATTGTGGTGATTGGCGGCGGCAATACTGCAGTGGAAGAAGCATTGTTTCTCACCAATTTTGCAAGCAAAGTCACGTTAATCCACCGCCGTGATGAATTACGCGCAGAGAAAATTCTTCAAGACCGTTTGCTCAAGCATCCAAAAATCGAACCTTTATGGTTTCACCAATTGGATGAGGTGATCGGGACCGACAGCCCGCTCGGCGTTGAAGGCGTGCGAGTGAAGAACGTCAAAACCGGAGAGATCACGGAAATTGCGTGTAAAGGCGTGTTCGTGGCCATCGGGCATTCCCCCGCGACAGAGCTGGTTAAGGATGTATTGGAAACCCATAGCGGTGGCTATGTGGTGGTCGAACCGGGCAGCACCCGCACCTCAATCCCTGGCGTATATGCGGCGGGTGATCTGACCGATGATACCTACCGGCAAGCGATCACCAGCGCGGGCATGGGATGTATGGCCGCCTTGGATGCAGAAAAATTTCTGGCTGAAAACGGCTAAAATACTCCGCTTAGATTATGATATGACGCAAAGCGTGGCTCGATATCTGAACCTCAACTCTGCGCGTCAAAACGCGTATTACCGCTTGGCAATGAATATATAACGGGGCCTTGCCACGGCAAAATCGCCTGTCATAGGCCCAGCATGATCGCTTGCCTGATCTTCAACACATCTACATAAAAAGCTGAGACGCGTGATTTCGCGTTGTCTTAGCGCCGCAAATCAACCCTCAACGCTGCGCCTATTTTCTCGCTTTGTGAATTTTAATCTTTTGCACAACGGTTTCAGGTTGATTTTGCGTTAAATCAATATGCAGCAAACCATTTTCCATGAGCGCTTCGCCCACATCCACACCGTCGGCCAAAACAAAACTGCGTTGAAACTGCCGCGCCCCGATCCCGCGATGCAAAAACACCCGCGCGTCGCTTGTCTCTTGCTGCCGCCCCCGAATAAGCAATTGGCGATCCTCAAGCGTGATCGATAAATCTTCCTCGCGAAACCCCGCAACGGCAAGCGTAATCCGATACGAGCTGGCCGAGGTTTGCTCAATATTAAAAGGCGGATATCCTTCATTTCCAGATTTCGCCGCGCGCTCAAGCAAGCGTTCCAGCTGCTCAAACCCCAGCATATGCGGATAAGACCCCAAATTTAATTTTGCCATCGACACGTCCTTTTTAGAAGCGACAGTCCGTAAAAAGCCCCAATCTGGCGGCTCTTGCGGTAGATATGGGAAACCAAAATGATAAAGACAAGGGCTTTGCAGCCCAACGCCTTTCCGGTAAACTAGAAACGTAACAAGCCAGTAGATGTGAATGATCAATACCAGCGACCCCGCCTTAGAAAATGAAGAGGTTTTACAGATCCAATTGGCGGTGTTTAAACGCGAACACCGCGATCTGGATGATGCGATCAGCGCTCTGGTTGAGAAGGGCACCGCAGATCAACTGACCCTGCAGCGGCTCAAGAAAAGAAAATTGGCGCTAAAAGATAAAATATCGCGTTTAGAGGACCGTTTGACCCCTGACATTATTGCCTAAACTTGGGCAATCCTTATACTGCGTGTTTGAAGCCAAGGATCAAAGAATGACACAGCCGGACATCGGAATAATTATAGGCAGCCAATCAGATTGGCCAACCCTGCGCAACGCTGCCGAAATTTTGGATGATTTACATCTTCCCTATGAAACCAAAATCGTATCGGCCCATCGCACCCCAGACCGTTTGTGGACCTATGGTAAAACCGCGATCGATCGGGGTTTAAAGGTGATTATTGCCGGCGCTGGTGGGGCAGCGCATTTGCCTGGCATGATGGCGTCAAAAACCCCGTTGCCGGTGATTGGCGTCCCGATACAAACGAAAGCCTTATCCGGTGTGGATAGCCTCTATTCGATCGTCCAAATGCCAAAAGGCTTTCCCGTAGCCACGATGGCGATTGGGGCTGCAGGGGCTCAAAACGCGGGGCTGATGGCCGCTGCAATTTTGGCCTTAAGCGATCCGGAGCTTGCGGCGCGTTTGGCGCAGTGGCGCGCCAAGCTCACCGCTTCAATCGCGGATGAGCCCGTTGATGAATGAACCTTTAAAAACGGGCGCCGTGATCGGTATCTTGGGCGGCGGACAATTGGGCCGGATGCTGTGTATTGCCGCCAGTAGATTAGGGCTTCGTGGCCATATTTTTGATCCATCTTCCGCGCCCCCCGCCGCCGATGTGGCTTACGCCACCACCAGCGCCGCCTATGAGGATGAAGATGCGTTGCGCCGTTTTGCGGCCGAGGTTGATGTGATCACCTATGAGTTTGAAAATATCCCCACATCGGCTTTGGATATTTTAGAAAATCTTCGCCCAATTCGACCCGGCCGTGAAGCCTTGCGCATTTCCCAAGACCGATTGACGGAAAAAGACTTCCTGACGGGCTTGGGATTGAAAACAGCCCCCTATCGCGCAGTTGACACGCGCCAAGACCTGACCGAAGCCGTGGACGCGCTGGGGCTGCCCGCCATGTTGAAAACCCGGCGCTTTGGCTATGATGGCAAAGGTCAAGCGCGCTTATCCACCCAAGAAGATCAGGCCACGGCAATCGCCGACATGGCCGGGCAAGCGGCAGTTTTAGAAGGCTTCATTTCCTTTTCAAAAGAAATTTCAATTATTGGCGCGCGCAACAGTGCTGGTGATGTGGCGTGCTTTGATCCGGGCGAAAACATCCATCAAGCGGGGATTTTGCGCACGACCACCGTACCGGCGCAAATCAACGCCACCCAGCGGATGGATGCGGTGCTTTTGGCCGCGCAAATTATGAATGCGCTGGATTATGTAGGCGTTATGGGCGTTGAGCTTTTCATCACTGGGCAGGGTTTAATCGTCAATGAAATCGCGCCACGGGTTCATAATTCGGGGCATTGGACGCAAAATGGCTGCGCGGTTGATCAGTTTGAACAGCATATACGCGCCATCGCAAATTGGCCGCTGGCTGATGGCAGCCGGCATAGCGATGTCACGATGACAAATTTGATCGGAGATGATCTTGACGCGCTTGAAGCCCTTTCTTCGCAAGCCGGCACCGCGCTGCATTTATATGGCAAAGCCGAGATAAAACCGGGCCGCAAAATGGGTCATTATAACAGCGTGCGGCCGAAAAGCTAACGCGCAGACCGGCGAAAGGCCGCTAGCAGAACGCATCTCCTGACACGAGCCCCGTCATCCTTGCCGCCAAACCCCCTGTAAGATGTACAGGTTGACCCTGCGCAAACGTGCCTTCGACTGCATGACTGCGCCGATCCAAAACCACCATATCAGCCCGTTGGCGAAGGGCCAGATGCCCCCGATCACCGAGGCCCAGAATCTTGGCAGGCCGCGAGGAGATCAGCGCCCAAGCCTTGGCAATGCCAATATCAGCCTCTAAGCTTAGCGCCGCTTGGCAAAGCGATGGGTAATGGTAATCCGAGGCCAAAGCGTCGCAAAGCCCCTCTGCCAACAAGGTTGCAACGCTGATATTGCCTTTATGCGATCCACCCCGCAACAAATTTGGCGCACCCATCACCACCGGCGAACCAAGAGCATTGGCTTTTTTGGCAACCTCATAGGTTTCCGGAAATTCACAAATCGAAACGCCCATCTGCGCCCAAATCTGACGCTGCTGAGCGCTGCGGTCATCATGGCTGCCCAGTATTGTATGCGCGCTGAGCAGCGCTCTTAAGCGCAACAGCGCGGCAGGAACTTGGCCACGGGCGACATGCATCTTCGTTAATAACGCCAGATGCGCATCTGGATTGCGGCCGCTTTTTAATGCCTGACCCGTCAATCGGGGGGGGCGTTTTCCTGCGGCCAGTGCCGCATGGGGAATATGATCATTGAATACGATATAGGGCACTTGGAACCTAATGCACAAATCCGCAAAACGCTCATAATGATCCAACATATGCGTTTCAAAGCGCAACTGCGCGCGCAAGGTTAACGGGCTGCTTTGTTGAAAACATTGCAAGGCCTGCAAGAATTTTTCAGCGAATTCGGGGCCGCGCATGCCCCCTTCCCAGCTGTAAAATTGCGCCAGACACGCTGTGGTAATCCCATGTGCCGCCAATTCAGATTGCACGGCAGAAAATCCTGTTTGCAAATTTTTCACCGCACCCCGCCTTGGCGCAAGATGGCGCTCAAACCCATCGCCATGCAGGTCAATAATCCCTGGCAGCACAAGAAATCCGTCAAGATCAAATGCAACGCTTTGCGGGGCGCTCGCCACGGCGCCCTTTTCAATGTGCAAAGGTGCGCGCGCCACGCCCGTTGGCGTTAAAACATCGGCATTGTAAAAAGAGAAAGAACTACCGGTCATTAATCAGCACGTTTTGCAAGGCCTCAAGATCACTCATCTCAGGATCAAACCGGCCCGTTTCAAGATAAACAAGCGTTTGCGCCAAAACATTTGGGGCATTCATGATGAATGTATGCGTGACTGGCAGAATGATATGATCGCGCATCCCTTCAACCTTGGTAGCTGCAACCGATATTTTCCCGTCATCCGCCCCATCAATTAGCGCGGAATACGCAGGGTTTAGCGTGTGAGATCCGGCAATAATTCCCAAATCAAACGTGACCGCGGGCAAGCTCAATACCAAACCATCGGTCCCCAATTGCGCCCCCGCCGGGCCATTGATCCACTCAAAAGGCGGTAAGGGCCCCAAAATATCAACCAACTCACTGCCCTGATTGGGCGGTGCCAGCATAACCACGCGGCCAAGATTTTCGGGGGTTTGATGGGCCAGCCAATAACGGGCCAAGATGCCCCCCATGGAATGCGTTACCAAATGGGTTTTTGCTGTTCCACAGGCGGCAAACCCCTGCGGCAATGCATAATCAGACAAAGCCTGAATAGTTTGTTTTGTTGAGGGATAATCTACTTTTACCGTTTTATACCCGTGCCGCTGCAAGACCTCTTCCAGCAACACCAGCGAAAACGCCGACCGCCCCAACCCATGCAACAACACCACACAATCTGCGGAAACCGGCTGTATGAACCCCATCGTAAAGAGAAAAAGATACCGGATCATTTTGCCCTCGTGGCGGTAGATACGCGATCACCGCCTTTGCCCTCTGCATCAAATGACCAAGTTGCAAAGCCAATACCGCCCAAAACCACCGCGCTGGCAAGGATAAACTGCCAAGTCACGGGTTCGGATAAAAACACCAAGCCGCCGAAAGCTGCCAAAACCGGCACGCTTAACTGCGCTATCCCCGCCACTGCAGTAGATAAACGCGGCAATATTGAATACCAAAGCGCATAGCCCATTCCTGACATCACCGCGCCGGACGCCACCGCCAAAACACCCCCGTATAGGCTAATCTGCGCAGGAAGCAGATATAAGACAGCTGCCGCCAAAAACCCTATATAGAAAAAATTCGCGGCGCTATCGGCCAAAGCATCAAGGCTTTCGCGCCCCAACAGCGAATACACCCCCCAGCCGATACCGGCCGCCAGCATCAGCGCAGCGCCCCATGGATCAATGCCAACGGGCTGCGTCGGCCAAAGCAGCCAGACCAAACCCGTGCAAGCGATCGAAGCGCCAATCCATTTTCGCGCTGACAGATGCTCTTTTTTAATCAGTGCGCCGGCAAACATCACAAGCTGGATCACGCCAAAAAGGATCAAAGCGCCAATCCCCGTTTGCAGCGAAATATAAGCCAGCGAAAATGCAACCGCGTATACGCTCAGGCTGATCACACCCCAAAATTTGAACTCTGGAATCTGGAACCGCTTATCGCGCCACCCAATCAACAGCAGCAAACAAAGCGCCCCCGACAGTAAACGTATCGCGGCAAAAACCCAGGGCTCAAGCCGCTCAGCTCCAAGTTCGGGCGCAAGCGCCGCTCGATTCAAAACTGAGTTGGCCGCAAATGCCAGCATCGTCACTGTGGTGAGTAAAAATAAACGCATCCAAGTTTTCCTCAACCGCTCAGCTTTATAGGCCCTAGCGCAAGTCGGGGCAAAAAAAAAGGCCCAGCTACATAGCTGGGCCCCATTCTTTTTTGCGTTTAAGCAGCTTACATCATGCCGCCCATGCCGCCCATGCCGCCCATGTCGGGCATGCCGCCTCCAGCGCCGCCGGCACCTTCTTTGGCAGGCTTATCTGCAACCATCGCTTCTGTTGTGATCAACAGACCCGCGATTGAAGCGGCGTCTTCCAACGCTGTGCGCACAACTTTGGCAGGGTCAATAACACCATAAGCGAACATATCACCATATTCTTCGGTTTGAGCGTTAAAGCCAAATGCCGGATCGCTGCTTTCGCGGATTTTGCCAGCAACAACGGCACCGTCAACGCCTGCGTTTTCAGCGATCTGGCGCAAAGGCGCTTCGATTGCTTTGCGCACGATTGCAATGCCTGCATCTTGATCGGAGTTTTCACCAGTCACACCAGCCAAAGCGTTGGCCGCTTGTACCAGCGCAACGCCGCCACCCACAACAACGCCTTCTTGAACCGCAGCACGGGTCGCATTCAGCGCATCATCAACGCGGTCTTTGCGCTCTTTCACTTCCACTTCGGTCATTCCACCAACGCGGATCACGGCAACACCGCCAGCCAATTTGGCAACGCGCTCTTGCAGCTTTTCACGATCGTAATCAGATGACGTTTCTTCGATCTGATTGCGGATCTGCGTCACGCGTGCTTCGATTTCAGCTTTCGCACCGGCACCATCAACAATGGTTGTTTCGTCTTTGGTGATTTGAACCTTCTTGGCCGTGCCAAGCATGTCCATGGTCACTGATTCAAGCTTCATGCCCAGATCTTCGCTGATCACCTGACCGCCAGTCAAAATTGCAATATCCTGCAGCATCGCTTTGCGGCGATCACCAAATCCAGGCGCTTTCACAGCCGCGATTTTCAAGCCGCCGCGCAATTTGTTCACCACCAAAGTTGCCAAGGCTTCGCCTTCAACATCTTCTGCAATGATCAATAAGGGCTTTTGCGATTGGATCACGGATTCAAGTAATGGCACCATTGGCTGCAAAGAAGACAGCTTCTTTTCGTGCAACAAGATCATGCAATCTTCCAACTCAGATGTCATTTTATCTGCATTGGTCACAAAATAAGGTGACAGATATCCACGGTCGAATTGCATGCCTTCAACAACGTCGGTTTCTGTTTCCAAGCCTTTATTCTCTTCAACAGTGATCACGCCTTCATTGCCCACTTTTTGCATCGCATCCGCGATTTGGCGGCCGATTTCGGCTTCGCCATTGGCAGAGATTGTGCCAACCTGCGCCACTTCATCGCTATCTTTCACTTCGCGAGAAGCCGCTTTGATTGATTCAACAACTTTCGCTGTTGCTACATCAATACCGCGCTTCAGATCCATGGGGTTCATGCCCGCAGCAACTGATTTCAAGCCTTCGCGAACGATCGCTTGCGCCAAAACGGTTGCTGTGGTTGTGCCGTCACCGGCTTCGTCATTGGTGCGGCTGGCCACTTCTTTGACCATTTGCGCGCCCATGTTTTCGAACTTGTCTTCCAGTTCGATTTCTTTGGCAACTGACACACCATCTTTGGTGATCCGTGGCGCGCCAAAAGATTTATCCAGAACAACGTTCCGACCTTTTGGACCTAAAGTTACTTTTACAGCGTCAGCTAAAATATTTACGCCATTGAGCATGCGATTGCGTGCATCTGTGGCGAATTTGACGTCCTTAGCAGCCATGTGCTTTTCCTCGTCTTAATAAATTGAAATTAGGGGAGTGCGATTTAGGACAGAACGCCCAAAATATCGCTTTCTTTCATGATCAACAGCTCTTCGCCATCTACGGTAACTTCTGTACCTGACCATTTACCAAACAAAATTTTATCGCCATTGCTGACCGCCATTGCGATCAATTCGCCGCTGTCTTTGCGAGCACCCTCACCGCAAGCGATTACAACGCCTTCAGCAGGCTTTTCTTTTGCACTATCTGGAATGATCAATCCGCCAGAAGTTTTTTCATCGCCTTCAAGGCGACGGACCAGAACGCGGTCGTGAAGCGGTTTTAATGCCATCTCTTAGGCTCCTTACGCTCAAATTAAAGTTGACCTTCGCAGGCCATTAGCACTCACCTAGCGTGAGTGCCAACAGACGTCATGTAAGGAGCGACCTCTACAGAGTCAACCACGCCCACTACAAATTTTTATCCAAATTCAGGTTTTTTTTATACGCAGCGTCGAGCGAAATCGATTTTTGGCAAAACGCTTTCAAATTAAGGCTTTTGATACCAATCCGCGCCCCTGCAAAAGCGCTTGTACCCCCGGCAGACGCCCCCGATAGGCCTGATAAAGAAGTTCGGGATCTTTCGAGCCACCCGCGGCTAGGATATTTTCTTCAAGCGATTGCGCCAAACTTTGGTCAAACGGGTCTCCTTTGTCCTCAAACGCGGCAAATGCATCGGCATCCATCACTTCAGACCACATATAGCTGTAATAGGCGCTGGCATAATACCCCCCTGAAAATACATGGGCGAATTGCGGTGTTGCATGGCGCATTCCAATCGCTTTGGGCATATCAATTTGATCAAGAATATCTGTCTGCCGCCGCATGATGTCAGTTGGTATATCACCGGTATGATAAAACAAATCTACCATCGCACATGCCACATATTCAACGGTTTGGAACCCCATATCATAGGTGGCCGCGGCCAAAACTTTTTCAAGCAAGTCTTGCGGCATTGCCGCGCCTGTTTCGGCATGCGTTGCAAATTTTGCCAAGACTTCAGGCACATCAAGCCAATGCTCATAAAGCTGGCTGGGCAATTCCACAAAATCTCGGGGCACTGAAGTGCCAGAAATCATCTCATAAGTTACGTTGGACAGCATCTGATGCAAAGCATGGCCAAATTCATGAAATAAAGTGCGCGCATCATCATAAGACAGCAACGCAGGATCGCTTTTGGCAAAATTGCACACGTTAATCACGATCGGCGCTTGCGCTTTTGGGAATTTTGCCTGAGCGCGCATCGCGCTGCACCAAGCCCCCGAGCGTTTTGAGCCCCGCGCAAAATAATCGCCAATGAATAGCGCCACATGCGCGCCATCGCGGCGCACCTCCCACGCGCGGCAATCCGAATGATAGAGCGGCAGTTTCACTTCTTCGAAACTTAACCCGAATAAACGGTTCGCGCAGTCAAACGCGGCGGCGATCATCTGATCCAGTTGGAAATAGGGTTTTAATTGCGCCTCGTCCAAATCGAATTCTGCAGCGCGGCGTTTTTCGGCATAATAGCGCCAATCCCATTTTTCCAAATCGCCATTAACGCCTTCTGCGCGCATCATATCCTGCAAAAAGCCTGCATCCTGTTCGGCACGGGCCTTCGCCGGTTGCCAGACGTCTTTAAGCAATTTTAACACATTTTCTGGCGTCTTCGCCATTTCAGTCTCAAGTTTGAAAGACGCAAAATCAGGATATCCCAAAAGCTCTGCCATCTCTTGGCGCAGGACAAGCATTTCCAAGGCCAAGGATCGGTTATCATGAGCGCCGGCATGCGCGCCGCGCGCCGCCCAGGCCTGATAAGCCTTTTTGCGCAAGTCGCGCTGCGCAGAGAATTGTAAAAACGGCACAATAATCGATCGCGACAAAGTCACAATTGGCGCCTCAACACCTCGCTCAACGCCCGCGGCCTTGGCCGCATCAATCAAAAACTCTGGCAGGCCGTTTAAATCTTCAGGCCCCAATTCCAAATGCCAGCTACGCTCATCATGCAAAAGATTTTGCGAAAACTCGGTACCTATTACAGCCAAACGCGATTTGATTTCTTTCATACGCAGCTCGGCCGTACCGTTCAACGCAGCGCCGGCACGAATGAAATTGCGATGCGTCAGCATCAGGACGCGCTGCTGTTCCTCTGAAAGATCCAATTCGGCGCGGCTGTTCCAAAGCCGATCAATACGGCCGAACAGCGCTTTATTTGCATAGATTTCGGAACTATGCGCAGAGAGTTTGGGGGAAAACTCTCGCATCAACGCCTCACGTGCAGCGTTACTATCGGCCCCTGAGAGGGTATAGAACACCGATAATACCTGATGTAACGCTTTGCCTGTTGCGGCCAATGCCTCAATGGTATTGGCAAAACTGGGGATTTGGGGGTTATTAGCAATCGCTAAGGTTTCAGCTAGATCTTCTGCCAAAGCCGTTTCGAAAGCTGGCGCAAAATCAGCATCAGAAATTTCAGAGAAAGGCGCCAGGCCAAAGGCGCCTGTCCAGTCAGATAAAAGGGGGTTGCTCATATTCTTTTTTCCTTCAAAAAATCATCGCAGCATAGACCCCGCGCCAAACCAAAGCCCCAATAGCGCGCGCGCGCTGTCGAGCAAGCATTTAACCACCGCAGATCGCGCAGTCCGTGCGAGGCGTCATTTTTAGCTTTCTCGTCTCACCATACAGCGCGTCATAGATCAGCATATCCCCCCGCAGCGCCGTGCCAGCATCACTTAGCAGCTTCAGCGCCTCTGCGGCCATCATCGCCCCAACCACGCCCGGAAGCGGCGCGAAAACGCCAGCTTCTGCACAGCTTGGCGCCAAGCCTTCCGCCGGAGCAGAGGGAAAAACACAAGCATAGCAGGGGCCAAAGGTTTTGGGATCAAACACCGCAACTTGCCCCTCCCACTGGCTTAACGCTCCAGAAATCAGAGGCATTCCCAACGCCACCGCCGTTTCATTGGCCAAATAGCGGGTGTCAAAATTATCGCTGCCATCCAATAGCAGATCAAACTCGCCGCATAACTCGGCAGCGATATCCTTAGTGAAGCGGCGGTGATAGGGGCGTATATCGATATAGGGGTTTTGCGCCAGCATCATTGTTTGCGCCGAAAACACCTTTGGCGTACCAATCGCGGCATCTTGGTGGATAACCTGTCGTTGCAAATTTGAATTTTCCACCAAATCATCATCAATCACGCCAATCGTTCCAACCCCAGACGCGGCCAAATATTGCAAAGCCGGTGCCCCCAGCCCCCCAGCCCCGATGACCAGGATTTTTGCTTGCTTAAACTTTTTTTGTCCAACACCGCCAATTTCGCGCAACATGATGTGACGCGCATACCGCTCTAACTCTGTGGCGTTAAACTTGTCCGATTGGCCAGGCGTGCTCGCCCCTGCGCTTTGCGCGCGTTCCGCGCGCCGCCGCAAGGCCCGCAATCCCAGCCGATAGATTAAAATAAGACCGATAAACCCACCCAACAAGGCTAAGGGAGCGACAGAACCACCCGTCGCCAGAATTAAGGGATGCTGATCTGGCAAAACCAAATGGGCAAGTATTAATGCCGCATAAAGCGTTGCAATCACCGAGAACCGCACTTCAGATGGCACTTTCAAGCGTGCGCCAAAAACCCAAAACCCCAGCGCTAAAATAATCAGCCAAAGCATCAGCTGCGCCCCGTAGACCCAAAGCCGCCCGCATTGCGCTCGCTGCCGGCCAGCTCGTCTACATTGACAAACCGCGCTTGTATGACGGGCGCCACGACCAGTTGTGCGATCCGATCTCCATGTGCAATCAGAAACGCTTGCGACCCGCTATTGTACAAAATCACACCGATTTCTCCACGGTAATCGCTGTCAACCGTTCCCGGTGCGTTCAAAAGCGTAATCCCATGCTTTAAAGCCAGACCAGATCTTGGCCGCAGCTGAACCTCAAAACCCGGCGGTATGGCAACGTGCAACCCAGTGGGCACAAGCAGGCGGTTGGCGGCCTTCAAAATCATCCCCGTTGCGCGCAAATCAGGCGCTAAATTAGCCCGAATATCTGCACCGGCTGCACCTTCAGTTTCATAGCACGGCGCGCCAAGCGTTTGATCTGCGCCCTCAGACCATGTAAATTGGACCTCAACCATGCGCCGTTGACGCCTTTTCAACATGGTCAATGATCTTTTGCACCAAACGCTCCGCCACTTGTGCCTTTGAAGCTCTGGGCCATTGATCCACCCCAGCCTGTTCAATGCACAAAATCGCGTTTTCGTCGCCCCCCATAATACTGGTTTTGGCTGAAACATCATTTGCTAAAAGCCAATCACAGCCCTTTCGCATGCGTTTTGCCTGTGCATTCTTCTCAAGCGCTTCGGTTTCAGCCGCAAAGCCGATCACCAAATCCGGGCGATTGTCGCGGCGTTGCGCCACCGAGGCCAAAATATCGGGATTTTCCACAAAGCTTAAGGTTGAAAGCCCCCCCGCCTGTTTCTTGATCTTTTCCTCGCCGGGCATGTCTACACGATAATCGGCCACTGCCGCCACAAAGATCGCGATGTTGCACGGCAGGGCTTGCTCAACCGCTTGCGCCATCTCTAAGGCCGTTTCAACGCGTTCGATCTGCGCGCCAAGGGGCGGGTCTGCTGCCGCCGGCCCCGAGATGAACACCACCTCAGCACCTTGATTGACCAAGGCTTGTGCAATCGCGCTGCCCTGCCGCCCTGAAGAGCGGTTCGCAATATAGCGCACGGGATCAATCGGCTCATGGGTTGGGCCGGACGTGACCAGCACGCGCTGCCCTGTCAGCGGGCCGCGGGTAAAATGCATTTGCACAGCGGTCAGAATATCGGCGGGCTCAGACATACGACCGGGCCCAAATTCACCACAGGCCATATCTCCGGCGTCGGGCCCGATAATTTTCACGCCATCGGCCTGAAGCTGGCGTAAATTGCGCTGCGTGGCAGAATGTTCCCACATCCGCACATTCATAGAGGGTGCAATCAGTACCGGCGTATCCGTCGCCAAAATAAGCGTAGAGGCAAGATCATCGGCCCGCCCCTGCGCCATTTTTGCCATCATATTGGCCGTGGCAGGCGCGACCAAAATAAGATCAGCGCTGCGCGATAATTCGATATGGCCCATTTCTGCTTCCGAGGTCAAATCGAACAATTCAGAATATACTGTTTCACCGGCCAGAGCGGCCACCGAAAGCGGCGTCACGAATTCTTTCGCCGAGCCTGTCAAAACAGGGGTCACAGCTGCGCCCGCCGCGCGCAATTTGCGTATTAAATCCAAGGATTTATACGCAGCGATGCCGCCCGTGATAATTAACAAAATGCGCTTTGAGCTTAACATTTACGCTCCAGACCTTAAAGATCTTTATGTAAAAGGTCTCTTGCGACTACGCAAGGGAAGCCACTCAGATAAAAATCACGGCAGCTTTTTAAAACACAAAACCTAACCGCCCGCCACCTCACCATATAGCAAGCGCTGCGCAACGAAACGCCTAGCCGACGCACAATAGGGGCGAATAGATCAGAAAAAGCTCACCACTTCTTGCGAGTTTTTTTCAAGATATTTGCGCATTTTAGAAAAGGCCGCCGCCTCTAACTGCCGCACTCTTTCTTTCGACAGCCCCAGCTCTTTGCCCAAACTTTCTAGCGTGCGCGGTTCTTCTTGTAGCTTGCGTTCGCGCACGATGAACCGTTCGCGGTCATTCAGGGCGTGCAAGGCCTGTAAGAGCCACTGCCGCAATTGATCCGTGTCGTGTTCGTCTTCGATCACATGCTGGGTTTGCGCGCCTTCATCTTCGATCGTGTCAATCCACTCGCGGCCTTCATCCTCGCTGGATTGCGTGGCATTCAGCGAATAATCCGAACCTGACAGTCGGCCATCCATCATTTCAACATCGTTGAGCGGCACGCCAACTTCCGTCGCAATAAGTTGGTGCAACTGATGGCGATCAAGCCGATCACCGCGCTGCGATGCTTCGCGCTCTAACTGCGCTTGTACACGGCGCAAGTTGAAAAACAATGATTTTTGGCTGCTGGTCGAGCCGGTGCGCACCATCGACCAGTTGCGCATCACATAATCCTGCACGCTGGCTTTGATCCACCACACGGCATAGGTCGAGAACCGCACGCCCCGATCCGGATCAAACTTATCGGCAGCCTTCATAAGGCCTAAACCCGCCTCTTGAATAAGATCATTCATCGGCGCACCGTAGCGCTTAAACTTTGCCGCCATGGAAATAGCCAATCGCATATAAGCGTTGATCAGCCGGTGAAGCGCTTGCTCATCTCGATGATCTCTCCACGCGTACGCTAATTTCAATTCAGTTTCCGCATCAAGCAATTCAGCCTTCATCGCACGGCGTGAAAAAGACATATCGGAGCCAGCATCTAAAGCCATTAAACTTACCTTTCCGAACGGAAGCGCTCTAAAGCGATCTTATATTGCGTTTACTGACAGAGTTACGCACGATGAGACCGTTTGGATCACTTTGGAAAATGAATGCAGCATCACATCACATTGATTATCGGCGGGGCGGCCTCTGGCAAGTCGCTTTGGGCGGAAAATTATACACTGAGCGCAACCAAGCGGCCCCTTTATATCGCAACGGCGCAGCCATTTGATACCGAAATGGAAGAGAAGATTGCCGCACATCGCGCGCGCAGAACGGCGCAGTGGGAACTCAAAGAAGCCCCGCTGGATTTGGTGGCGGCTCTGTCAGGCCTAACGTCTGAAAGCTGCGCTTTGATTGACTGTCTTACCATGTGGCTGAGCAATCATCTTTTGGCAGATACGCCTTTAGAACCTTTGGAAACAGATTTATTAAAGGCTCTGAGCATATGCCCCGCCCAGCTAGTATTAGTGACCAATGAGGTAGGATATAGCGTGGTTCCAGAAAACGCTTTGGCGCGTAAATTCCGCACCGCGCAGGGGCAGTTGAACCAAAGGCTTGCCGCAGCGGCGAATAAGGTAGTGTTGGTCACCGCTGGCTTACCGTTGGTTCTAAAAAGCGCGGATCCGTGATGAGCAGATTGTTTCTGGTGCGCCATGGCCCGACCCATGTCAAAGCAATGGTTGGCTGGACGGATGTTAAGGCAGACCTCACGGATAGCGCGGCGCTGGCACGTTTGCGGGCGAGCCTGCCACAAAAGGCCCTGATGGTTTCATCAGACCTGCGCCGGGCAATCGATACAGCCGATGCGTTGCAACTGAGGCAAAGGCGCCTGCCACATGCAACGGGTCTGCGCGAGATGCATTTTGGCGATTGGGAAATGAAAACCTTCAATGATGTCAATGTCACCGACCCGGATGGCATTTTTGCATTTTACGACACGCCCGGGGATGTCGCCCCGCCCAATGGCGAAAGTTGGAATATGTTCTCGGCGCGCGTCGATACGGCCCTCGATACTTTGCGGGCCGAATATCATGGCAGCGATTTGATCATCGTTGCGCATTTTGGCGTAATAGTGCGGCAATTTCAGCGCGCCAAAGCAATTTCTGCCTATCAGGCTTTTGGTCAAAAAATAGAGAACCTATCGCTCACAGAGATTGAGATCACGGACCATCTCTGGCGCGTTAACCGGGTGAATGCGCTTATTTAAGCCCTTTTGCCATTTTAAACCCAGTAGCAATTATTTTTTTGCAAAGCGCGCAACCGATTATGTTGTGACACCGCATCCCCGATCGCCCAGCGCGGACAGTCGCGTTATACCACCCCACAAATGGCTCGAAGCGTATGGACAGCAGATAACCAGATTATAAGTCCGCATAGCCAAAACAAATCAAAATTCACACCCTGCCGATGCAAGGTTGCATAAAAAATTTAGCCGGTATTCAAAGGTTTGATCCAACCCAGCGTGCGGCAGTTTCTTCAGCGCGTTGCAACAGGGCTACCCAAAGAAAGAACAACGCCCGTCTCACACGCATAATTTTAACTCTTAAAAAGCCTTCTGAAGGAACGGTCCAAACTCTTTTAAGGATTTGATGAGGTTTATCAAACACCATGGCCGCTTATGAGGAATCTGTAAACGATGATTGCGCGGGTTGTTACGGTTGCGTTTTGTGGTCTGGATGTCCGCTCGGTTGAGGTGGAATGCGCTGTGGCGGCAGGGCTTCCGGGCTTAACCATCATTGGATTGGCCGATAAAGCCGTCAGCGAAGCGCGTGAACGCGTAAGATCTGCATTGCACAGCTTGTCTTTGGCATTGCCGCCAAAGCGGATTACCATCAGCCTTACGCCAGCCGACTTGCCCAAAGAGGGCGCACATTTCGATCTTGCAATCGCGCTGGCGATACTCAGCGCGATCGAGGCAATTCCCGGCGATTGCCTGCAAGAAACTTTAGCCATCGGCGCTTTGTCTTTGGATGGCAGATTGAACGCCGTGACCGGCGCTGCCCGCCGCGCTACATGCGGCCGAAAATGGGTTATCACTTTTATGCCCGCAAGCCTGCGGAGCAGAAGCGGCATGGGTTGAAACAACGCCTGTCATATCAGCGGATACATTGGGCCGTTTGATACAGCATTTGAACGGTCAAGCCGTCATATCCCCTGCGGCGCCTGGTTTGGTTTTTCTGCAAAACTCCACCACGGATTTTGCGGATATCAAAGGCCAAGAGCGCTCCAAACGCGCCTTGGAAATCGCTGCAGCCGGGCGTCATCATACCTTTCTGATTGGAACGCCCGGTTCGGGGAAATCAATGCTGGCAGCCCGGTTGACAGCCCTTTTGCCCGAGCTAAACGCCAAAGAAGCGCTAGAAACTGCGATGATACACTCGGTCAGCGGGTTACTGAAAGAAGGGGGTATTTCACGCTCTCCACCGTTTTACGCCCCCCATCATACGGCGTCTAAAGTGGCGCTGGTTGGGGGTGGGCGCAAAGCCCAACCAGGCGAGATTTCGCTTGCCCATAACGGAGTGTTGTTTTTGGATGAGCTGCCCGAATTCTCACGCGAAGCGCTTGAAACCTTGCGCCAGCCGCTTGAAACGGGGGAAATTTGGATTGCCCGCGCCAGCGCACATATCCGCTACCCGTGCCGTTTTTTATTGATCGCCGCCGCCAATCCCTGCAAATGCGGATATTTGTATCAAGCTGAACGTACCTGTAACAAGGCTCCCCATTGCGGCGCACATTATTTTCAACGCTTATCAGGGCCGCTTTTGGATCGCTTCGACCTTTGCGTGCATGTAGAGGCCACCTCATTCACCTCTTTGCAAAATCAAGATCTTGGTGAAACCACCGGCGATATTGCGGCCCGCGTGCGGGCTGCACAGCGCTGTCAGAGCCTTCGGTTTTCCGCCCATGACGGGATTCACAGCAACGCAGATGCTCATGGCAAAGTGCTGACCCAAACATGCGCTCTTGCACCTGAAACCATCGGCTGGCTGCACAAAGCCTTGGATCATTTTCAACTTTCGCCGCGCGGCTACCATCGTATGCTGCGGGTCGCGCGAACCATCGCCGACCTAGACGGCAGCGACGCAATCGAAAAACCACATTTGAGCGAGGCTTTGGGTTTTCGCCCCTTCCCAGCGTCTGGAAAGTCGGCAAAGCAAGCAGGCTGACCCAGCTTGGCTGCCCAGGGCCTATGAACAACGTTGCGCAAAACCTTCGAACGGCATCTCATGCGCCGCTTCAAACGCGCTCTTCTTTGGCAATTCGGATCGTGCCTCACACGAGTTTTTGTTCAATCGCCTGCCAGATTTTTGCGGCAATATTTATGCCATCAAAGCGCTCCAGCTCTTGAATGCCTGTAGGTGATGTGACGTTGATTTCGGTTAAATACTGCCCGATCACATCGATGCCCACAAAGACCTGGCCTTTTTCGCGCAAAAGCGGGCCAATACGCGCGCAGATTTCTAAATCGCGCGGCGTAAGCTTAATCTTCTCAGGCCGCCCGCCCACATGCATATTAGAACGCGTTTCGCCCGTAGCAGGCACCCGGTTAATCGCGCCCACTGGCTCTCCATCCACCAAAATCACCCGTTTATCCCCTTTGCTCACATCCGGCAGGAACTTCTGCACGATAAGCGGCTCGCGCGAGAAACCGCTGAACAATTCATGCAAAGACGTCATATTGCGGTCATCTTCTTTGAGCAAAAAAACGCCTGCCCCGCCATTGCCGTAAAGCGGCTTTAAAATAACATCGCCATGGGCTTGGCGAAACGCTTTCAAGATTTCCAAATCGCGGGCAATCGCCGTTGGCGGCGTTAAATCCGGAAAATCAAGCACCAATAGTTTTTCGGGATAATTGCGCACCCAAAACGGATCATTCACAACCAGCGTTTGACCTTTTAACCGATCCAATAAATGCGTTGTCGTAATATAATGCATATCAAATGGCGGATCTTGGCGCAGCCAAACCACATTAAATTTTGCCAGCTCCACCTCTTGTTCTGGCCCAAAATCCACATGCGCCCCAGCAACCCGCTGTACGGTCATGGGATATCCGCGCGCAGTGATTTTTCCGTTTTGATAGGCCAGCGTGTCAGGTGGGTAATAAAACAAGCTATGCCCTCGTGCTTGCGCCTCTTCAGCAAGACGAAACGTGCTGTCTGCTTCAATATTAACCGCCTCAATAGGGTCCATCTGAAATGCGATTTTCACGGTGCGCTCCTGCGATATGTTTTCAGCTTTGATTACAACTTGAGCCGACTAAATAAAACCCATCTCTGAAGGTTCCTGAAAATCCTCTGAAAAAATGCGTTTTCTACAATCAATATGGTGCCAAAACGATCGATCAAAGCAAGATCAAAGCGCATCGCCAAGCAGGGCGCAGATCGCACCTGCCCCATAAAAACCTGCGCGGCGGCAATAATGCGGCGTCTTTGAAACGCTGTTAACAGCTGTGCGGCTCTTTCATGATTTTGCGATTTCTTGACCTCAACAAAAACCCAAGAGACCGAGGTTTTAAAAATCAGGTCTATTTCTCCGGCCAAAGATCTCCACCGATGCGCCTCCAAGTGATATCCGCCTGCTCTATAGGCTTTTGCTATTTTGTGTTCAGCAGCTAAGCCTGAATAATAAGCCTTGTTTCCTTTAAGGTTTTCGCTCAATGTCCAAAGCCATCTGATAAATTTTGCGTTTCGCTACGCCATGCGCCTGTGCCACAAACTCAGCCGCGTCGCGCACCGACATTGATTGCAGCGCTGTTCTCAACTGCGCTTCTATATCACTTTCATTAACAGGAGATGACTGCGCCCGATCAATGATCACGACAATCTCGCCTTTGACGGGCCCAGTTTGCGCCTTGGCCAATAACTCTGCCAATGTTCCGCGTTGGATCTCTTCAAATTTCTTGGTTAATTCGCGGCAATATGCAGCCTGCCTATTTTCGCCATAAACCGTGCATGCATCCTGCAAAAATTGCACCAGGCGTTTAGGAGATTCGTAGAACACCAAAGTTGCTGGCACGTTTAACAAATTCTTCAAAGCGGCAAGCCGCGCCGATTTTGCGTTGGGAACGAAGCCTTCAAATAAAAACCGATCGGTGGGCAAACCGGCCAGCGTCAGCGCGGTTATCACCGCGGATGGCCCAGGCGCTGTGGTGACCAAAATACCCGCCTCAGCAGCTGTTTTGCTCAGATCAAAGCCCGGATCAGCAATCAGCGGCGTACCCGCCTCCGACGCATAGGCAACAGACCGGCCTTCTTGTAAATATTGCATTAATTTAGGCCGCATGCGCGCGCCATTGTGATCATGATAGGCCAATATCGGGCGTTCATTCACAGCCACGCCATGAATATCCATTAATTTGCGCAGGCTTCTGGTATCTTCAGCCGCTAAAATATCAACATGTGCTAGAATATCGAGCGCACGCAAGGTGATATCGCGCGCGCTCCCGATCGGGGTGGCAACAAAATAGAGCCCTGGTACCAAATGGATGTTGCGCTTACTCACGACTTTGCCTTTATCATTCTCAGCTTTCTTGTCGCACCGGCGAAAGAGCTGTGCTAAACCCCTGTCAAAGGAGCGTATGTATGAGAGTATCTATTTCATTTCGTCATAAAGGTCTACGCGCGTTGGCCGGGATCTCGCTGGCAGCTGTTATAAGCGCCTGCACACCTGACACATCAACCATTGGCACCGCTCCCAGACTGACTCCTCAAGAGCCCATTCCAGTCGCATTGTTGGTTCCAACATCTTCACAAAACGCCGCCGAGATCGCCGGAAGTTTAGAGCAAGCGGCGCGTATGGCGGTTTCTGATTTGGATCCGGTCAAAATTGACCTGCGCGTTTATGACACGGCAGGGCGCAGTGATATCGCCGCACAGCAGGCCCAAACCGCGGTTGATGAGGGCGCTAAAATTATCATTGGGCCGCTTTTTGCGGAAGCCGCAAACGCCGCCGGCCTGGCTGTCGCGGATAAAGGTGTGAATGTTTTAAGCTTTTCAAACAGCAGCGCCATTGCCGGTGGCAACGTCTTCCTGCTTGGAAAAACCTTTGACAATACGGCCGAAAGAGTGATCGGGTATCTCGCGCGATTGGGCAAACAACGCGCTGTGATTGTTTATCCGGATAATCTGGAAGGGGAGGCAGGGCGTAGCGCTTTGGAAAAAGCCGCCCAATATTCGAGCCTCAAAATCGCGCATAGTCAGGCTTTTGAGTTCTCGCAAGAGGGGGTCGTTGCCGCGATCCCGCTCATTCGCGCTGCCGTCGAGATTGAAGAGGCCGATACTATTTTATTAACCTCAACCACCGCCGGCGCTTTGGGGCTGTTGGTGCAATTGCTCCCCGAAGCTGGGATTGATCCCGCCAAAGTGCAATATGCAGGCCTTGCACGCTGGGATGTGCCGGCGCAAACTCTGGCGCTCTCAGGCGTGCAGGGGGGGCTCTTCGCTTTGCCCGATTACGCGCGGGCTCAAAGTTTTTCAACGCGCTATGAAGAAAAGTATTCCAGCAAACCGCACCAGCTTGCGGGCCTGGCCTATGACGGCGTTGCCGCAATTGGCGCATTGGTCGCCCGTGGTACCAATAACGCGTTAGGCGCAGCAGCCTTAACCCAAACAGCCGGCTTTGAAGGCGTCGATGGTATTTTCAGGCTTAGGAAAGACGGCACCAACGAACGTGGTCTGGCTGTCGCAACGATCCAAGATAAACAGGTGGTGATTCTTGACCCAGCGCCCTCAGCATTCGAGTTCTTCAGCTTCTAATCTGTCGATGCTTCACTTCGACAAGCCCGATCTACCACTGATTTTGCCAGCTGAGATGATTTTTGACTCTGAAACTATGGTTGCCTTTATCAAAGCCAACCTAGCCACGGCGTCAGACAGCAAAAACATAAGGACGGCCTTGGCCACAGAGCTGAAAGCGCGTCAAATTGCGGGTATGGAACATATTGCCCATGCTTTTTCCAAAAGTCCGTTCAGCGCCCATGAAGTGACCAGATCTTACACTTACCTGACCGATTGTATCGTTAAAACAACCTGGTTTGTCGCCTCAACCCTCGTGCATCCCCTCGCCAATCCCACCGAAAGCGAGCGGCTTTCTGTTGTTGCGGTCGGGGGGTATGGCCGCGGCGAAATGGCTCCGTTTTCCGATGTCGATTTGCTTTTTTTAACACCGTATAAAATCACGCCTTGGGCCGAAAGTTTGATTGAAACGATGCTCTATATCCTTTGGGATCTTAAGCTGAAAGTGGGGCATTCATCGCGCACAGTAAAAGATTGTCTGCGCTTGGGCACGCATGATTATACGATTCGCACCGCCATGCTGGAACAACGCAACCTTTGCGGTGATAAAAGCCTTGCCGACACGTTATCCGCCAAGCTTTGGAGTGATTTATTCTCGGGCAGCGAGAAAGAATTCATTGAGGCAAAATTACAAGAACGCGAGGCCCGGCATGAAAAGCAAGGCGGCCAGCGATATATGGTCGAGCCGAATGTCAAAGAGGGAAAGGGCGGCTTGCGGGACCTGCAATCGCTGTTTTGGATCACCAAATATGTATATCGATCCGCCTCAACCGCAGATCTGGTCGCGCTAAATGTTATCACGCCGGAAGAACATCAAATTTTCGTCAAGGCAGAGGCTTTTTTATGGGCAGTGCGCAGCCATTTGCATCTTGTAAGCGGGCGCGCGGTTGAAACTTTATCCTTCGATATGCAAATCGAACTGGCAGATCGCATGGGCTATTATGACCGCGCAGGCCGGCCAGCGGTTGAAATTTTCATGCAAGATTATTTCCGCCAAGCAACCAGCGTTGGAGATTTAACCCGTATTTTTTTAACGGCTCTCGAGGCACGTCATGTCAAAAGCGAGCCGCTTTTGGAACGGATTTTTCGCAAACGCCCCACCGTGAAATCCGATTATATGGTGCTGCACAACCGGCTGAGTATTTCAGCGCCTGATAAATTTCTGAACGATCCGCTTAATCTGCTGCGGCTATTCGAAGAAGCCCTGCGCACTGGCCTACTTATACATCCAGATGCGATGCGGTTAATCTCGGCCAACCTCCATTTATTTGACGAACCCCTGCGTCAAACCCCCGAAGCACAACGGATCTTTCTAGATCTGCTCTTAAAACATGGCAATCCAGAACGTGCCCTGAGGCGGATGAATGAATTGGGGGCCTTGTCAGCCTTCATCCCCGAATTTGAGCCCATCGTCGCGATGATGCAATTCAATATGTACCACAGCTACACGGTGGATGAGCACACGATTCAATGTATCCGGAACCTTGCCCAGATCGAGCGCGGCGAATTGATCGAAGAATTGCCCATTGCCAGTTCGATTTTGAAAGAGGGTGTGAACCGAAAAGTGATCTACGTTGCCCTTTTGCTGCATGATATCGGCAAAGGCCGCAATGAAGATCATTCAGTGATTGGGGCACAAATTGCGCGCAAAGTCGCTCCGCGGCTTGGCTTGAACAAAGCCGATGTGGAAACCGTAGAATGGCTTGTGAGATACCATTTATTGATGTCTGACTTGGCGCAAAAACGCGATATTGCGGATCCTCGAACGGTGCGCGATTTTGTCAAAGCCGTGCAAACCTGCAAGCGCTTGGATCTGCTGACCGTGTTGACCGTCTGCGATATCCGCGCTGTTGGCCCCAACACTTGGAACAATTGGAAAGCGGTTCTGATCCGGGCGCTCTATCGGCAGACCCGCCGCGCGTTAGAGAATGGCCAAGACGCTTTGAACCGCGAATCGCGCGGCACCGAGGGTAAGAAAAACCTACGTCTGCATTTAAAAGATTGGGATACCAGGGACCTAAAATCCGAAGTCGCGCGCCATTATTCTCCCTATTGGCAGGGATTACATGTCACCGCGCATGTGGTGTTTGCCAGTTTACTCCGCGATTTAAAAGAGGATGAAATTGCCATCGACCTCTATGCAGATGGGGACCGCGCGGCAACCCGCGTGTGTTTTGCCTGCGTCGACCATCCCGGCATTTTTTCCAGTTTGGCAGGCGCTTTGGCACTGGTGGGTGCCAATGTCGTTGACGCGCGCACCTATACCACCAAAGATGGGTTTGCGACGGCAGCGTTTTGGATTCAAGACGCGGCAGGAAACCCTTATGAGCCGGAAAAGTTCAACCGTTTGAAACAAATGATCAATAAGACATTGATGGGCAAAGTCGTGGCGCGAATTGCGATTCAGGATAAAGACAAATTCAAAAAACGCGAAAAAGCCTTTAAAGTTCCAACCTCCATCAGCTTTGATAATGACGGCTCCGAAATTTACACGATCATCGAAGTCGACACGCGGGATCGCCCCGGCTTGTTGTTTGATCTGACGCGCACTTTGGCCAATACAAACGTCTATATCGCATCAGCAGTCATCGCCACTTATGGCGAGCAAGTTGTTGATAGTTTTTATGTAAAAGACATGTTTGGTCTGAAATTTCACAACCAATCCAAGCAAAAAATGCTGGAACGCAAGCTACGCGAAGCAATCGAGCTGGGCGTTGAGCGCGCCTTAACATGAGTGGGGCGCGACTGCTCAAAGGCATTATGACGGTCGGTTTTTGGACTTTGCTCAGCCGCGTGCTGGGCATGGCCCGCGAGGTTCTACTGTATATGTTGATAGGCGCAGGGCCGGTATTGGACGCGTTTGTGGTTGCGTTTCGTTTGCCCAATATGTTTCGGCGCTTCTTTGCAGAGGGCGCTTTCAACGCCGCTTTTGTGCCCTTGTTTTCAAAGCGCCTTGAAGCGCAAGACAATCCGATCGGATTTGCCAGCCAGGCGATGGGCGGGCTTGCCTTTGCGCTGGCGCTTTTGACGGCGCTGGCGCTGATTTTCATGCCAGCGCTTGTCTGGCTGACCGCGCAGGGATTCATGGGCGATGCCCGCTTTGATATGGCGGTTGACTATGGCCGCGTGATGTTTCCTTATATTTTCCTTATCTCGCTCAGCGCTCTGCTGTCTGGTGCGCTGAATGCCCAAGGGCGCTTCGCAATGGCAGCCGCCGCGCCTGTCTTCTTAAATATCATCATCATTTGCGCGCTTTGTCTGGGATGGGTGATGAACCATGCGGTCATCTATTATCTGATTTGGGCGGTTCCAATTGCGGGGGTTGTGCAATTGGCCGCGCTGTGGCGGGGAGCACAGGCCGCCGGGCTTCCTATTCGTTTGGGGCGGCCCAGCTTTAGCCCCGAAATGCGACAGCTGGTGAGGATTGCGCTACCTGCAGCTTTGGCCAATGGCGTGCTACAAATTAATTTATTGGTCGGACAATTGGTCGCCAGCCAACATCCCGGCGCTGTCAGTTGGCTATATGGGGCTGATCGTTTGTATCAGTTGCCCTTGGGCGTGGTTGGCATTGCTGTGGGCATTGTGCTCTTGCCAGAATTGTCACGACGCCTGCAGGCAAAAGATCAAACAGGGGCAAAACAAGCCTTTGCAAGCGCAACCGAAATCACATTAGCGCTCAGTTTACCGGCTGCAATGGCGCTTTGCGTGGTGCCCTATCCTTTCGTCTCTGCGCTTTTTGAACATGGCGCAACCTCCCGCCTTGACGCGCAAGCGATGGCGCTTGCAACCGCTATCTACGGATTGGGCTTGCCCGCTTTTGTGCTGCAAAAGCTCTTGCAGCCATTATATTTTGCGCGCGAAGACACGCGCAGGCCCTTTCGATTTGCGCTTGTGGGGATGGGGGTCAATGCCGCCTTAGCCGTCGGTCTTATGCCCTTTATTGGCTGGCTGGCCGCGGCCATCGCCACCAGTCTTTCGGCATGGGCGATGGTCGGGCTGCTGTTTTGGGGCGCACGCGGCTTTGACGATATTTTGAAGCAGGACGCCACTTTGAAGCATCGTTTGCTGCGCATGTGCATTGCCAGCCTTTTCTTGGGAGTTGCTCTTTACGGCATACAATTTTTCATGAGCCCCGCTATCACCAGCGTTTCTGGGCGAATTGTCTATGCGCTCTTCCTGGTAATTGCTGGCGCGGGATTATATCTTTGGCTGGGTGAAAGATTAAAAGCCTTCTCGCTGCAAGAGATAAAAGCCAGTTTTAAAAAGCATTAATCACGACGCAACGCTTGCGCCAAACGCGCAAGCCCGCCTGGAAGCAATAAAACAGATAAGGTGAAGCCACCTATAAATCCGGCCAAATCGGCGATCCACAATAATCTGCCGCTCAAGAATATTCCGAAGACAAGCTGGATCCCGATCAGCATCGCAATCATGTTAAACGCTTTGCCTGCCGGCGCCTGCTGCGCTTTTAACGACACCCAGAGCAGAAACGTATAGGCCCCGATTAATCCATAAATCCCTGGGAAAGCTCCGAATAACCATCCCGCCTCTGGCGAGATCAGGCAATAAACCAACGCGCCCAGCGCCGCTGGCACAAAAAAGAACAATAATAGGGCGGGGGCGGAAAACACGCTGCCAACCATTTTGCCCATCGCCAAAAACAACGCGCAAGCGATCGCTGCCTGCATAAAAGACGCATGCAAGAAGGAAAACGTAACGAAGCGCACCAAATGTTCCGCGCCGTAATCCTGAGTTTCGCGCATCCATGACACAAGCTTCGTGTTCATGCCATAGCGCTCAATCGCCAAAAACCGCCAGGAAGCGTCAAACCCCTCACCCAAAACCCCAATCGATGCCAAGGCAAATAGCGCCTCTACCCCCGCAATCATCAAGAAAAGCGCCATGACGACGGGCGGCATCGGGTTCAAGGCCGCAGCTTTGGGGGTTTCCGGATTGAAAGACATCGCATTCCCTTTGCTTGACGGGCCTTGAAGCTGCCGTTAATCGACACGCAGTAGATTGCCCTTTGGAGAACATTTATGTCGGATGCCGCTCAAACACCATCCCCAAGCCCATTTGAAAAGCGCGTTTTTTCAGGTGTTCAGCCATCGGGCGGATTAACGCTTGGCAATTATTTGGGCGCCGTGAAGCGTTTTGTACATATGCAAAGCCCTCACCATGCATCTTTATATTGCATGGTGGATCTACACGCGGTGACCGTCTGGCAAGATCCGGCCAACTTGCGCAAAAACACCCGCGAATTGGCAGCGTTTTTTATTGCCGCTGGGCTAAAACCGGAGCAGTCAATTTTATTCAATCAATCCGCGGTTCCTGAACATGCCCAATTGGGTTGGATTTTCAATTGTATCGCCCGCATGGGGTGGATGAAGCGGATGACCCAATTCAAGGACAAAGCTGGAAAAAATGCTGAGAATGCATCGCTTGGTTTATTTGGATATCCCGCATTGATGGCCGCAGATATTTTACTATATCACGCAACCCATGTGCCCGTGGGCGATGATCAAAAGCAACATCTTGAATTAACCAGAGATATTGCAACCAAGTTCAACCATGATTTCGGGGTGGATTTTTTTCCAATTACCGAGCCGGTGATCGGGGGGCCTGCAGCCCGTGTGATGAGCCTACGCGACGGATCAAAGAAAATGTCAAAATCAGACCCTTCCGATCTGAGCCGCATAAATATGAGCGATGATGCAGACAGCGTTACCCAGAAATTCCGCAAAGCCAAAACCGACCCCGATGCCCTACCTTCCGAAGAAGCCGGGTTGGAAAATCGTCCCGAAGCGCGCAATTTGGTGGCGATCTATGCCGCGTTGGAAGATCAATCCCTTGACGAGGTTCTAAATGACATTGGTGGCAAACAATTTTCCGAGTTCAAACCAATGCTGATTGACCGCGCGGTCGCCACGCTTTCACCAATCTCGGCTGAAATGAACCGGTTGATGCAAGAACCGGACGAGATCGACCGCGTCTTGGCCGATGGGGCCGAGCGGGCTCGAAAAATTGCTCAGCCCATTTTGAACCAAACCTACGATATTATGGGTTTGCTGCGCAGTTAAGCCCTGCCGCCTGCGCTTACGGAGCAAGCAGTCTCATAAACCTCTTAGTCTTGCTAAGGCCGCGCGAATAGGGTCGGGCAGGCTCTTGCATGCGAACCCGTCTTTTGTCAGGGTGCAACACAGAATGCCTCGTCCTGAGCCGGGGTATCCAAAAGGAGACCTCAATGGCGACGGGCAGCAACATCAAAACCTATTTCAACGGCCAATGGCATGATGACGATATTGCCGTGATGAAAGCCGCCGACCATGGGGCTTGGTTGGGCTCAGGCGTCTTTGATGGGGCACGCTATTTTAACGGGGTTGCGCCTGATTTGGAGGCGCATTGTGCGCGGGTAAACGCTTCGGCAAAGGCCTTAATGCTCACCCCAACATATAGCGTTTCTGAGATGAAAGCCCTGATCTGGGAAGGGCTTTCGCGCTACGCGACATCCGCCGCGGTTTATATTCGCCCGATGTATTGGGGCATCGATGGGGATCTGACGGCCATCGTTCCAAACGCTGAAACCACAGGGTTTGCCATTTCGCTTGAAGAAATTCCCTTTGCAGCCCCCAAAACCAGCGCAACCTTGGGCCGTACGCAATTTCGTAGGCCAATTTTAGAAAGCGCCGTAGTAAATGCAAAAGCCGGCTGTCTCTATCCCAATAATGCGCGCATGCTGGTAGAAGCGCGCTGCAAAGGATTCAGCAATGCGTTGGTTGCAGATGCTATGGGCAATGTAGCAGAAACCGCCACGGCAAATATTTTCATGACGCGCGATGGCGAGGTATTTACCCCCGCGCCAAATGGCACGTTCTTAGCCGGTATCACGCGCGCACGCCACATCAAGCATTTAAAAGATATGGGCATTCCTATTCATGAAACCGTTTTGAGTTTTGATGATTTTTATGCCGCTGATGAAGTTTTTATGACCGGAAATATGCAAAAAATCACACCCGTCACAGCGATTGAAGAAACGCATTTTCAAATCGGCCCGATTGCCAGGCAGCTTAAAGAGGCTTATTGGGACTGGGCCGCATCAACCTCGGCCTAAGTGCCTTTGCGAAACAAACAGCAGGCTGCTGAAATCAACCTTGCGTTGGGTGGCGCCATCGCGCATCATATACAGCTGAGGAGATCACATAGATGCGTAAGTTTTTGGTAATACTCGACGACAGTCAAGAATGTCTGAACGCAATGCGTTTCGCGGCCATGCGCGCTGCACGAACCGGTGGCGGCGTTGAAGTGCTGGCCGTGATCCCACCTGAAGAATTCAACCATTGGATCGGCGTCAGCGATATCATGCGCAGCGAAGCGCGCGAACGCATTGAGGTGCATTTTGAAGTCTTCGCCAAATGGATGCGCGATCGTCAGGGGATAGATCCTGAATTGGTGATACGTGAAGGTGAACCAATTCAAGAGATTTTGGCGCAGGTTAAAGATGATCCTGAAATTGGCGTGTTGGTTCTGGGGGCAGGCACGGATAAAAAAGGCCCCGGCCCGCTTGTAAGTCAACTGACCAAAAACGCCGGCTCTCTGCCCGTTCCAATAACCATTGTGCCGGGAGATTTATCCAAAGAGCGACTCGAAGCAATTACCTAAAGCCATACCGCGCATAACCATCGCGCTCGTTGCAATTTTGGGTCCTGGTCGTCATTCAGACATCGTTTATATTACAAAAACCCTACTGTTTAAGCTGGTTCAAGGCGTGCTTGTAGCCCCTCTAAAGATTGCATGTTATTAAACCGCACCGCGCTTATGGTTACACTCTGCTGCTTTGGGTAGCCTCTACGCGTCAGCAAAAAGCACAAATCAACCGGCAAGGCGGCAAGCGCTTGATGTTGGTCGAACAAACGGATGATTTTGATCGGCCCCAATGCGCTTATCCGCAACGCCACGGTTGATTTACCAAAGCTGCTTAGACCCGACACCAACGAAAAAACTGTGAAATTTAAAGATATTTTTGACACTGTCTAAATATTTACAGACCCATTATGAAATTAAATTAGAACGATTCTAAACATTGACGAACACGGGGACTCTCCATATAAAGAGCGCTGAAGAGAGGCGTTCAAAATGTTTATCCAAACCGAATCTACCCCCAATCCTGCAACATTAAAATTCTTGCCTGGACAAACCATCTTAGAAGCGGGGACAGCTGATTTTCCCAGCAATGAGGGCGCCGAAAAATCGCCTTTGGTGCAGCGTATTTTTGCGGTAGACGGCGTAACAGGCGTATTTTTGGGGCGTGATTTCATCACCATCACCAAAGAGGATGCGGTCAATTGGGATCACGTAAAGCCGGCTTTGCTGGGCGCAATCATGGAGCATTTTCAATCGGGTGATGCGGTGATGACGGATGAAGGGCTAGGCTCGGGCCATGCTGAGCATAGCGGAGAAGATGAAGTTATTGTAGGACAGATCAAAGAATTGCTGGACAGTCGCGTTCGCCCTGCTGTGGCGCAAGATGGCGGTGACATCACATTTTACGGATTTGAACGTGGGATTGTGTATTTGCAAATGCAAGGCGCTTGCGCGGGTTGCCCATCCTCAACCATGACGTTGAAAATGGGAATCGAAAATCTGCTCCGCCATTATATTCCCGAAGTCACTGAAGTGCGCCCTGTCGGTGGCTGATCAAACGGTTCTCGCTTTTGATACATCGGCCGCGCATTGCGCGGCCGCTTTGCTTTGCAATGGCGCAATTCTGGGCAGCACGTTTGAAGCAATGCAAAAAGGCCAAGCCGAAGCTTTGGTTCCACTTATCCAAACCCTTTTGGCCGAAACGCAAACCAGCTTACACAAAATTGGCCGGATTGGCGTCGGCCTTGGGCCTGGTAATTTTACCGGCATCCGTATTTCCATCAGCCTGGCCCGAGGGCTGGGCCTGTCTTTGGGTTGCCCTGTGATCGGCGTAGACAGCTTCGAGGCCAGCATAGAGGGAAAAACCAAGGAAACCCTGATCGCGATACCCGCCACCCGAGATCAGTTTTACACGCGCAGCAGCGCAAATTTACAGGCCACCCCTCAAATGAGCGATGCGCCGACGCTTGCCGCGAGCCCGATCCCAGTGCTCTATCGGCCAAAGCCGGATCTACTGGTCGCAAACATGGCCCGCATTGCCGCCCGAAGAGATGTAAAAACTGTAATGCCCCCTGCCCCTTTATACGTAAAACCGGCAGATGCAGCGCCGCGCCGCGATCCTGGACCAAAGATCCTGCATCCAAACGCATCCTGAATTTGACGGGCCAAATGCAACAGAATATCATCTTTCAGCCCGCAGATATGGCCAAACTTCACGTGCAATCAGGGCTTGACCAACGCCCTTGGACGGCGCAGGAATTCGCCCAGCTATGCGCTGCAGAAAATTCCCTACTGATCGAACAGGACTTTGGTTTTGCGCTGGGACGGGTAATACACACCGAGGTCGAATTGCTGCTGCTCATCGTATCACAAGCGCAGCGAAAGCAAGGATTGGGAAAAACCTATTTGCAGCTTTTTGAAGAAGCCGCGCGCCAGCGCGGTGCCAAAATCTGTTTTTTGGAAGTTGGCGCCGAAAACAAGGCAGCGCGCGCATTATATCAAAAAAGTGGTTACGTAGAGCAAGGCCTGCGCAAAGCCTATTACCACAAATTGAATGGCAGCCGCGAAGATGCTTTGGTTCTGGCGAAAACTTGGGCCTAGCGCATTTTATCATTGGTTTTATATCGGTTTGCATAAAAATCGGTTGACCCTAGCAAAGAGTTTCGTCCTTAATGATGGATGATCTTAGAGTAAGGCAACGCATTCCGCTTTTCCTATGGACACAAAACGCAAGATGGGGAGACATCCATGAAGATTATACAGAAATTTTTAGGCGCAACCGCGGCGCTTGCATTAACAGCTGGCGCAGCATTGGCAGATCCTGCGCTGATTTATGACTTGGGCGGTAAATTCGACAAATCTTTCAACGAAGCTGCGCATAATGGCGCTGAAAAATGGAAAGCCGAAACCGGCGGCAATTATCTTGATATCGAATTGCAATCAGAAGCCCAGCGCGAGCAAGCGCTGCGGCGCTTTGCCGAATCTGGCGCCAACCCAATCGTTGTTACAGGATTTGCCTTTTCATCGGTGCTTTCCGAAGTCGCCCCCGATTATCCAGATACAAAATTCGGTATCATTGATGGCTGGGCACCCGCGGATAATGTTTTAAACATCGGCTTTTCCGAACATGAGGGCTCATTCCTTGTTGGCATGATCGCCGGCATGAAATCCGGCTCAGGCGTGGTTGGATTTATTGGCGGAATGGATATTCCTTTGATCCGCCGCTTTGGCTGTGGATATGCACAAGGTGTTGCGCATGCAAATGCCAATGCAAAGGTGGTTGCCAATATGACTGGAACAACCCCATCCGCTTGGAACGATCCGGTCAAGGGCTCTGAACTGACCAAAGCGCAAATCTCGCAGGGCGCGGATATTGTTTACGCTGCGGCGGGCGGAACCGGTGTTGGGGTTCTGCAAACCGCCGCCGATGAAGGTATTTTATCTATCGGTGTTGATAGCAACCAAAACTACCTGCATCCAGGCAAAGTGCTCACCTCGATGATGAAGCGCGTTGACGTGGCCGTTTATAATGCATTTTCAGATGGCGCTGATATGCAAAGCGGCGCGATCGGGCTGAACTTGGCCAATGAAGGCGTTGGCTATGCAATGGATGAGCATAACGCCGATCTGGTAAGTGCGGATATGGTTGCAGCGGTTGAAGCGGCCAAAGCCAGCATTATCTCAGGCGATCTGGCCGTGCATGATTACATGTCTGATAACTCATGCCCGGTTTTAAACTTCTAAAATGACCAAAAATGGCACAACGGGGCGGCAGGTTTCTGCCGCCCCAGCTATTGAGCTGGTCGGAATTTCCAAATCATTCGGGCCGGTTCAAGCAAATAAAAATATTTCAATCCGGGTGATGCCTGGAACCATCCATGGAATTATTGGTGAAAATGGCGCGGGAAAATCCACGCTTATGTCAATTCTTTATGGGTTTTATAAGGCTGATAAAGGCGACGTGCTCATCGCTGGAAACAAGATGCAAATCCCCGACAGCCAAGCCGCAATAGCCGCGGGTATCGGAATGGTGTTTCAGCACTTCAAACTGGTGCCAAATTTTTCAGTTTTGGAAAATATTATCCTTGGCGCGGAAGATGGCGCGATGTTGCGCCCCTCGCTGGTCAAGGCCCGCGAAAGCCTGCTCTCTTTGGCCCGCGATTACGAGATGAACGTTGATCCGGATGCCATCGTTGAAGAGCTTTCGGTGGGGCATCAACAGCGCGTTGAAATCCTAAAAGCCTTATACCGCCAGGCCAATATTTTGATCTTGGACGAGCCGACCGGCGTGTTAACACCATCGGAAGCCGATCAGCTTTTCCGCATTTTAAAACGCCTGCGCGACGAAGGCAAAACGATCATCCTGATCACCCATAAATTGCGCGAGATTATGGAGATCACAGATACGGTTTCGGTGATGCGCCGCGGCGAAATGACCGCAACGGTTAAAACAGCCGATACCAATCCCGAAAAGCTGGCCGAGCTAATGGTCGGGCGCAAGGTTTTGCTGCGCATTGATAAATCCGCAGCCAAGCCGGGCAAAGAGATGTTGCACGTTAAAGACCTGCAGGTCACAGATGAGGCCGGTGTGTTGCGCCTGAAAGGCGTCAGCTTTAATATCAGAGCCGGAGAAATTCTTGGAATTGCCGGGGTGGCCGGTAACGGCCAATCAGAACTTTTAGAGGTTTTGGGCGGCTATCGTACAGCGCAAGGACAGATATTAGTCAATGGCGCGCCCATTGATATCAGTGGTCAGAATGCTGATGGTCAAAGCCGGCGTAAGTATGGCATTGCCCATGTGCCAGAAGATCGGCAGCGCGAAGGGCTGATTATGGATTTCGCCGCTTGGGAAAATATCGCCTTTGGCTATCATACCGATAAAAAATACCAATCGGGTATTTTTATGAACAATGCGGCGATCAAGCAAGATGCCAGCGAAAAGATGCAGCGCTTTGACGTGCGGCCGCCCAATCATAATTTAACGGCAAAAAGCTTCAGCGGCGGCAATCAGCAAAAATTGGTTTTGGCGCGCGAAATCGAGCGGGACCCAGATATTTTATTGGTTGGTCAGCCCACACGGGGTGTGGATATCGGCGCGATCGAGTTCATTCACCAACAAATCATGACGCTGCGCGAGCGCGGCAAAGCGATTTTACTGGTTTCTGTCGAGCTGGAAGAGATCATGTCATTGTCGGATCGGATTGCGGTAATGTTTGACGGTCAGATCATGGGCGAGCGCCTTCCAAGCGAGACCAATGAAAAAGAATTGGGGCTTTTAATGGCCGGCATTACCGAAGAGGTGGCATAATGGAAAAAATGCCAGCTTGGGCTGATGTGGTATTGGTTCCGTTGATTTCGTTGCTCTTGGCAGCAACGATTTCTGCCTTGGTGATCATGGGGATTGGAGAAGACCCGGTGGCGGCGGTGAAAATGATGGTATCGGGCGCGCTTGGCTCCACCTATGGCTGGGGCTACACCTTATATTACGCCACAAATTTCATTTTTACCGGCCTGGCGGTCTCCGTGGCGTTTCACGCCAAAATGTTCAATATTGGCGGCGAAGGCCAAGCTATGATCGGAGGCTTGGGTGTGGCGTTGATGGCCTTATTTATTCCTTGGCCACATTGGTCATTGGCGCTGATATTCTGCAGCATAGGCGGGGCTGTGTTTGGCGCGTTATGGGCCTTGTTACCGGCAATTTTGCAAGCCAAACGCGGCAGCCATATCGTAATCACGACGATAATGTTTAATTTCATGGCTGCGGCTTTGCTTAATTATCTTTTGGTCAGTATTTTGCGCCCTGTTAAGTCGATGGATCCAGCAACAGCCTCGTTTCCAGAGCCGACGCATTTGCCAACCTTGCACGATATACTGATGCCGCTGGGCGTAGAATTTTCCAAATCCGCGCCAGCCAATATTAGCTTGCTGCTGGCCCTTGCCGCGGCGGTTTTTGTTTGGGTGCTGATTTGGCGTACCCGCTTGGGCTACGCGCTCAGAGCGTTTGGTCATTCGGATACGGCCGCGCAATATGCGGGCATAAACCCGGTTAAAATCACCATTCTGGCGATGCTTATCTCCGGGGGGTTGGCCGGTATGATGGCGGTAAACACCACATTAGGTGAAGCCGAAAGATTGGTTTTAAACGCCACCGAGGGCGCGGGCTTTATCGGCATCGCGGTCGCTTTGATGGGGCGCAGCCATCCTTTCGGGGTGGTGCTCGCCTCAATCTTATTTGGGTTCTTATATCAAGGCGGTGCTGAATTGGCGCTTTGGACATCGATCCCGCGCGAGTTAATCGTGGTGATACAAGCCTTGGTTATCTTATTCACTGGTGCGCTGGATAATATGGTGCGGATGCCGATTGAACGGATTTTTATCGCCTTGCGCGGGTCAGGAGACCGGAATGGTTGATGTCTTAAATGATCTGCTCACAGTGCTGGATTCCACCTTACGGCTGGCAACCCCATTGCTTTTGGCCTGTTTGGCGGGGTTATTTTCAGAACGCGCTGGCATTTTTGACATTGGATTAGAAGGTAAAATGCTCGCAGCTGCCTTTTTCTCGGCCGCGGTTGCCGCGTTAACCGGCTCGGTTTGGATCGGCTTGGCCAGCGGCATCGCGGCCTCATTGGCGTTATCCGCAGTGCATGGTCTGGCCTCGATTACGTTTCGGGGTAATCAACTCATCTCGGGGGTTGCGATTAATTTTCTGGCCGCTGGAATGACAGTGCTGATCGCGCAAAGCCTGTTCCAACAAGGTGGGCGGACGCCTTCGCTTTCTGGTCAGGCGCGGTTTAACCCGGTGCATCTGCCCTTTGCTGAGCATATAGAAAAGGTGCCGTTGCTCGGGCCTATCTATGCCGAGCTTTTTTCTGGCCACACAATTTTGGTCTATGCAGCTTTGGCCATGGTGCCCTTGACCTGGTGGCTTTTATACCGCACCCGGTTTGGCTTGCGCTTGCGCGCCGTTGGGGAGGCGCCCGAAGCCGTTGACACGGCGGGCGTTTCGGTCATTCGCCTGCGCTTTACAGCGGTTGTAATTTGCGGCGTTCTATGCGGCATTGCGGGGGCGTATCTGTCCACCGGGCTGCAAGCGGGTTTCGTAAAAGATATGACCGCAGGGCGCGGATATATTGCTTTGGCCGCATTGATTTTTGCCAAATGGCGGCCATGGTACGCGCTTATATCTTGCCTGCTCTTCGGGTTTTTACAGGCCCTCGCCTTACGTCCTGACCTGATCGAGAAATATCTGTTCTTCAAGGTGCAAATTCAGTTGCTGGATGCGCTTCCCTATATCCTTACAGTGATCATTCTGGCCGGGTTTGTTGGCAAAGCAATTCCACCGCGCGCAGGCGGCGAGCCTTATGTAAAGGAAAGATAGATCCAGTTTTGAGCTTTTCTTAAGGCCTAAGCTGCTAAAGTCGCAACGAATGTTGCAATTGCAGCAGAGAGTGGTTTAGGAGGGCACATGTTGATTTACCTTCCTATCGCTGAAGTTTCTGTAAACGCCTTTTTGCTGCTCGGGCTCGGGGGGCTGGTGGGCGTGCTGTCTGGCATGTTTGGCGTCGGGGGGGGCTTTTTGATGACGCCTCTGCTGTTTTTTATTGGTATCCCGCCGGCGGTTGCCGTGGCTACGGAAGCCAACCAAATTGTTGCCTCATCATTTTCTGGTGTTTTGGCGCATTTAAGGCGTAAAACTGTCGATTTTAAAATGGGTACGGTCTTGATGCTGGGTGGGCTTTTAGGAGCCGCAATCGGGATTGTGTTGTTTAACCATTTGAAAAGCCTTGGCCAAGTGGATTTATTGGTAAAGCTTTGCTACGTCGTGTTTCTTGGCATTATTGGCGGGCTGATGTTTTTCGAAAGTCTGCGCGCAATCCGCAGAACTTCGCGCAATGTGGCACCCCCTAAAAAATCACGCCAGCGCGGCTGGGTGCAAAAACTGCCACTCAAGATGCGTTTTCGCACATCTGGCCTTTATATTTCGATTATCCCACCCCTGATCGTGGGTGTGTTTGTCGGCATACTGGCCGCAATAATGGGCGTTGGCGGTGGGTTTATCATGGTGCCTGCGATGATTTACATTTTGGGAATGCCCACAAAAGTGGTGGTCGGGACCTCGCTCTATCAAATCATTTTTGTCACCGCTTTCACCACATTGTTGCACGCAACCACAAACTATACCGTCGATGTCGCACTGGCCGTTTTGCTTTTGGTTGGCGGCGTGATTGGCGCTCAGATTGGTACGCAAATCGGTACCCGCTTGAAAGCCGAGCAGTTGCGCATTTTATTGGCGATTATGGTGCTGATGGTCTGCGGCAAGCTGGCCTTAGATCTGCTGATCCAGCCCAGCGAGCTGTATTCCATTGGATCGGCAGGGGGTCACTGATGCGCCTGTTCGTTTGTTCCGCCCTGATCATGCTTCTAACCAGCCCCTTTGTTCTTGCAGAGAAGGTTGTTTTGGGTATGAGCCAAGATGAGGTGGCCATCACGGCCACGTTCGATGGCTCAAATATTTTGGTTTTTGGCGCAATTCAGCGCGATGCGCCAATCCCTGAAACACCCATTGACGTGATCGTAACCATCTCGGGGCCCAGCGAACCTTTGGATGTGCGGCGCAAAGCCAAGCGTTTTGGGATTTGGGTCAATACCGATACAGTGCAAGTGGATGCGGCGCCCAGCTTTTATGCAATCGCAACAAGCGCTCCTTTGGGCGATATTTTAACCGAGACAGAGGACCTGCGGCATAAAGTGTCCATCAACCGCGCCATCCGCTCCGTAGGCGCACCAATGAATATTTTGGATGCACAAAGCTTTACAGATGCCGTGATCCGTATTCGAGAGGCAAACGGCCTCTACAGATTGCAGGAAGGCTCTGTGTCAATAGATCAACAAACCTTGTTTCGGACCTCAATCAATATGCCCGCCAACCTCACCGAAGGCGATTACAGCACGCGGATTTTTATCACGCGCGATGGCGCTGTTGTCGATCAATTATCCACCAAGATTGACGTGCGCAAAGTGGGTTTGGAACGGTTTTTATTCTCACTATCGCGCGAACAACCCCTGCTATACGGGCTGATGTCTTTGGCGATTGCAATTTTCGCAGGATGGGCGGCCTCGGCGGTGTTTCAAGTGATTAGAAACCGCTAGACGGTTTAGCGAGGCGCCATTCTGATTGCGCCATCAAGGCGGATCACCTCACCATTCAACATATCATTCTCAACAATCTGGCCGACGAGGCTGGCATATTCTTCCGGCGCGCCCAAGCGCGAGGGAAACGGCACTTGTTGACCTAAAGACACTTGAACCTCTTCTGGCAAGCCCCGCAACAAAGGGGTCAGAAAGAGGCCGGGCGCAATGGTACAAACGCGGATTCCGCTGGCCGCAAGGTCACGGGCCATGGGCAAGGTCATCCCCACAATACCGCCTTTAGACGCCGAATAGGCAACTTGCCCGATTTGCCCCTCATACGCCGCCACCGAAGCGGTATTAATGATCACCCCGCGACCTCCATCAGCAGTGACAGGCGCAGTTTTTGCCATCAGAGCAGCCGCCTGCGATGCGCAATTGAACGAGCCGATCAAATTAACCCCGATCACCTTTGCAAACAAAGCTGGATCATGCGCCACGCCGCGCGAAACAGTTTTCGCCGCAGGGCCAATTCCGGCGCAATTTACCAGAATATGCAAGCCGCCCGCGCGCGCTTCCAGCGCGACCATAGCGCCCGCCACCTGCGCCGCATCTGAAACATCCACCTGCTGGAACTGACCAGAAACCTCTGCGGCGGCGGCCTCGCCCTGCGCCGCATCCATGTCAAAAATTGTGACCTGCGCACCGGCCTTCGCCAAAGCCCGCGCCGACGCCGCGCCCAGGCCAGACGCGCCCCCTGTCACCACAGCGATTGTCTTGTTGTTTATCTGCATAGAAATCTCTTCAGGCTTTTTGACTCAAGCAGAGTAATGCGCTTCGCGCGATAAGGTCAATATTGCAAAGGGAACGCCCCGTTTGCTGCTCTTTTCTTCTGGCTCAATCTGCGCCAGACTGCGCCTTAGTCAGCACAACCGACGAGATTAAAATGCCGCGTACACCCCCTGCAGCTCGAAGCGCCTATCCAGCTTTTTACCAACTTCCCACGCGCTGGATGGATAATGATCAATATGGCCATATGAATAATGTGATCCATTATTCCTTAATCGACACGGCCGTAACACATTGGCAACTTGAGCAAGCGGTGTTTGATATGTCAGGGACAAAAACGCGCTTCTTGGTCGTAGAAAGCGGATGCATCTATCACGATGAGGCTGGATTTCCCGATCTTATCCATGCGGGCATTCGTGTGGGTCATATCGGCACCTCTTCTTGGCGTTATGAGGTGGGTTTGTTTCGAAATCAGCAGCAAACCGCCTTTGCTGAAGGTTTTTTTGCGCAGGTGCAAGTGGGCTCCGAAAGCGGCGCTCCACTGCCTCTTGATCCTGAATTCCGCCGCTGTTTGGAAACGCTCCGCCCTGCGCAAAAGCCGCTTTAACCCGATCTATTAGATATGACAGCCTGCGAAAATGCTCTGGCATCCAGATGAAACCCTTTGTTAACATTAATGCCAAACTCTAGAGCAATTTCATTATATGCTGGTGAGCCTTTACATCGCATACCCACACCCGGCCTCGCGCATGATAAAAGAAGCAAATGACAAAAATCTTGAAATACAAACCAAAGGCAACGCTCCGGAAAGCCGCCTAGCCTGGCTCCAAAAGCGAAACAGTGCAGCAACCCGCCTTAGGAAAATCCAAATATAGTCTAGCCGCTGATCCCCAAGACTTGCTATTTCTTACCGAAGTTAAGCCGTGCTTAAACCCAGAGGCGCTGGCGGCCACATGAGTGTAATATGGTCGCGCCAAAGCGGCTGTGTTAAGCCGTTCAACACCCGACATGTTACTGGTAACCAGAACAAGTTATAAAGGTCTCTACCTGACAGAAAAGCGGGTTCTTTTTAAACGCTATACTGCAAATCCAAAGGCTCTAAGGGCTTTCTTTTCAAAATAAAATCTGCCGCGCGCGCCGCCATCATTTGCACTGGCGCATTCAAATTTGCGCTTACAATCCGCGGCATGGCGGATGCGTCGATCACGCGAAGCCCCCTAATCCCATGCACTTGAAACTGGCTATCCGTGACCGCCCGATCATCACCCCCCATCGGACAAGTGCAGCTTGGATGATAGGCCGTTTCAATTGAACCCCGCAACATATTGGTAATCTCTTGATCGGTTTGAAATTGGTCACCGGGCTTCATTTCAGCGCCCCGAAACCCGTCAAAGGCGGATTGAGACACAAGCTCTCTGGCCTTTTTTACCGCATCAACCATTTCGATAAGATCATGCGGATGGTGCATATATCGAAAGGCAATGATCGGCGAGCGGTGAATATCAGCCCTGTCTAAACGCACAGAGCCGGTACTTTTAGGGCGCATCTGATCAACATTTAAGGAAAAAGCTTGCTCAACGTTTATTTTTCCATCCAAGACCGTAAAGCCAAGCGGCCCAAAATGATATTGAAGATTTGCATGGCTAACCCCGGGGCGCGAGCGAATCAAACCGCCCGCCTCCCAAATATTTGAAGCGGCCATACCGCGGCGCGTTAAGAGCCAGGCGAGGCCGTGTTTAAGTTTACTGGAAACCCTGCCTATATCGTGAAACGGCAACCGCTTTTTCGAGGCAAATTGCAGCCTAATTTTCGCGTGATCCTGCAGGTTTTTTCCCACCCCAGGCAAGTGTAATCGAAGCGGAATATCACAATCTTTCAAATGCGCCGCAGGGCCAATTCCAGATTTCATCAACAAGGCGGGTGAATTGATTGCACCTGCGCATAACAACACTTCTTGGCCTGCAAAAGCTGTAATCGTTTCCCCTGAATGGGTAAATACCACCCCTTGAGCTTTGCCATTATTGAGAATGATCTTCCGGCTTTCGGCCATCGTGATCAGCGTTAAATTGGCGCGTCCAAGCGCCGGCCGCAGATGGGCAGTTGCTGAGCTGCATCGTTTGCCATCCAAAATGGTACAATCTAACCGTGCCAAACCTTCCGGATTAACGCCATTCAGATCATCCGATCGCCCCTGCCCTGATTGCGTTCCGGCCTCTAAAAATGCATCAAACAAAGGATCAGAAGAACAGGCTTGTTTTACGGCAAGCCTACCTGCATTGCCGCGCCATGGATTGCGCGCAGATTTATAATTTTCTCCCTGAATAAAATAAGGCAAACATTTATCGAACCGCCACTCAGGAAGGTCAAAATCTTCCGCCCATCCATCATAGTCAAAACGATGCCCCCGCATATAGACCATCGAATTTATAGAAGAGGAGCCGCCGACAACGCGCCCGCGCGGCGTGAATATAGAGCGCTCATGCAAAGCGTTTTCATTTGCGCTAAAGTAATTCCAATTCAGCGAACGCTCTCGGAACACGCGATAAACGCCTGCGGGCATATGAATGAATAGGTTTTTATCCAGCGGGCCGGCCTCAAGCAGTAAAACCCGACAGCTGGAATCAGCGCTTAATTCATTGGCAAGAACGCAGCCTGCGGATCCCGCTCCTAGAATAATAAAATCAAATTCTAACTTTTTGTTCATGATTTCTTTCACAAAAGTATTACATTGCCGCGTCTATCTAAGCTTACTCAGAAAAGTGATTTCAAACACGAGGAATCTCTTATGCCAGGCGCGAAGGTTCAAACGGAGGCAAAGATGACATTAGCAAGACGGCTTGCGGCAGAAGGGTTAGGAACGCTTTCGCTTCTGACAACTGTGATCGGATCGGGTATTATGGCGGAGCGTCTGGCGGATGGAAATTTGGCGCTTGCCTTATTGGGAAACACCATTCCCACAGGGGCGATCCTCGTGGTTTTGATCACTGTTTTTGGGCCTATTTCAGGCGCACAATTCAACCCCGCGGTTACGCTTTGCTTTTGGTTGCGCGGTGAGATGAAAAGGCAAGAGGCGTTATTTTACATATGCGCCCAGATCGTTGGCGGAATTTTGGGTGTTTTTGCCGCGCATATGATGTTTGATCATCCCTTGATTGACCCCTCTACAACCACGCGCAGCGGGCTTGGCCAATGGATCGGTGAATTCATCGCCACTTTCGGCTTGATTGGCACAATCCTCATTTGCGTAACGCTCCGCCCCGCTACACTTGCCATGTCGGTCGGGCTTTATATCACCGCTGCCTATTGGTTTACCTCCTCGACATCCTTTGCAAACCCTGCGGTGACCATAGCAAGGGGATTTTCGGATAGCTTTGCCGGAATTGCACCCTCTGACATACCAGCGTTCATTGCAGCCCAATTGATCGCCGCCGTCTTGGCGACGTTGTTTTTTGCTTGGCTGTTGCGCGGGTCAGAGACGCCAACCAGCCAGTGAGCAAACAGACATCACCGCGCCTTTATGCAATCCATATTTCCGTCGGTGCTTGGCTGGCTTCAACCCTTCTTGATGATCGGAAAAGCCTATTTGAAAGATAAAATTTACTAACATAAACCTCGAACCCATCTCCAATAACGATCAAAACGCGGCGATACAAAAACCTTTTCCAAGCAAAACTTTGTGAAACTTAGCGTTCGGATTCAATCGTAGCGCCCGGGCCAAACGGATATCACGCGCTTATATTTATACAGAACATAGGCTGGGGCGCCTTTTGGAGTATCAAGGCCTAAACGCATCCTGCAGGGGCTATAAAAACGGATTAGGGCTTAAGCAAAAGCCTGTTTTGCGCAGGAAATTCCTGCGCAAAATAAGGCTGTAAACATCACAAAAGTGGTTTTTGATATTGGGAGGTTCAGCCAAACATATCAGATGTGATCCCCGTATACCAATCTTCGGATTCCAGATAGGTTTGCTTGCGAATATCCGCCGTTTCACCCGTTTTTGAGATAAAGCCATCCACTTTTGCGATTTTTTCATCCGTCGCCTTATAGGTCGCGCCCACCTTTACCCCATCATCTGCATTGATCAGCGACCAGCACGTATTGGCAAATTTTGCTGGGAATATTTTCGAGCCGGTCAACGCGCCGCGCACCGCATTGGCACAGACTTTCGCTTGGCTGTTGGCCGAAAACCCGGATTTGGGCATATCCCCTTGTTGGGATGCATCCCCCAAAACATAGATATCCGCATTAGCTTTGCTTGACATATCAACCGCGTTTACCGGCGCCCAATTGCCATCCGTAACGCCGGCCACCGCAGCAATCCGTCCAGCTTTCATCGCTGGAATGACATTGCAGGCATCCACATTGATGCTTTCACCATCAATCGATATGGTCATGGCGCCTGGATCCACCGCAACATTTTCACCCCCAAATTCAGATCCGATCCAATCAATCATACCGGCATAATGCGCATTCCAGCCTTCTTGAAATAACGCCATTTTTGAAAATTTCGACTTTGGATCCGCAATAATAATCTTTGCGGTGGGATTATGCTGTGAAAGATAATGTGCCACCATAGAGACCCGCTCATAGGGCCCAGGGGGGCATCTATATGGGTTGGGAGGGGCTACCATCGCATAGGTGCCGCCCTGCGGCATCGCCATAATCTGAGCCTTCAAAAGCTCGCTTTGGGATCCGGCCTTATACGCATGCGGCATCGCGTTCTGCGAAGAGAGATCCCAGCCCTCAACCGCGCCCTCTACAAAATCGATCCCAGGCGACAAGATGAGTTTGTCATAGGGCAGCGCGGATCCACCCGCCAAGCTGACCATTTTTTTATCACGATCAACGCCAATGGCCCAATCATGCACAACGTTGATTCCACTGGCCGCGAGCTTGCCATAGGTATGGCCGATATCATCAAACTCTTTTACCCCGCCCAAATAAAGATTCGAGAAAAAGCAGGTATAATAGGTTCGGGTTGGCTCAACCAAAGTCACATCAATTGCGCCTTTGCTATCTTTTGCAATATAACGCGCTGCGGTGGCGCCGCCAGCTCCGCCGCCCACCACGAGCACACGCGGCTTTGCATGGCCGCCCGCGTGCAAGCTGGGTGAAGAAAGAAGCGCAGCTGCCGCTGCTGAGTTACCAATAAAACCTCTTCTGGTTAATGACATTTTATTCTCCCTTTGGTTTATAGTTTTCAGTTTTTTAAAGTCGCAAAGTAATGCGCCAATGCCGCGATCTCTTCATCTGTAAGCCGTTTTGCGATCAATTGCATGGCTTGGTTCTCACGATACCCTTCGCGATACGCAAAAAGGGCCGTCACAAGCTCATGAGCGGGCTTGTTCATTATAGTTGGAATGGCCATGTCTTGCCCTGACCTTTGATGGCAAGTCATGCATTCGCTAGAGAGATATTCACCATACTCCAAATCGCCCTCAAGCGCAAATAATTCTTCAGGAACATCAAAACTCGCCTGTGCCAATCCGCTGGTCCCAGCCTTATCGTTTTGCGCTAGGTAAGCGATCAAATTTTGGCGGTCAGCAGCAACCTTCAAGCCGGCGAAGTTCATCTTTGTATGTTTCAAAAAGGCTTTTGGATGCATGAGAAACTGATCCAGCTGCGCCGGCGACCAGATTAAACCGGCCGCCACCGCCTGTTGTAGGGCTTTTGAATATTGAAACCCCTCTACCTGCCCCGCCCTTGCATCCACAATTGCGGCTAAATGCGGGCCAGAAAGCGCGCGTGCCTCCTCTGATAATGCATGGCAGGAAGCACATTTCTTTTTAAACAGCGCAGCGCCTCGCGCAGGATCACCGCTGGCAAAGGCTAGGGACGTGCCAAAGAGGCTTAGAGAAATGCTAAAAACCACCCCCAAAATGTGCTGCACAGCTATGCTCCCTCGGCGTTTAAATAGGCAATGATCGCATCAATATCCTTTTGCTTTTTAAGGCCGGAAAAAGACATTTTGGTGCCCTTTATTGATTTTTTCGGGTTGGCCAAAAAGCTTACCAGTTGCTCCATATCCCAAACCTGACCAGCTTCTGCGGCTTTTTTAAATGCTTTTGAATATTGAAACCCGTCAATTGCACCAATTCCGCGGCCCAGAATATTATTTAAATGCGGGCCTGAGCGGCTTTTTGCTTCGGGTCCAACTTGATGGCAGGCTTTGCATTTACGAAAGACTTTCTTACCCGCGGCAACCAGCTCTGGCGAGGCTTCAGCTTCATTCACCACAGCCGGCGAAACAGCGGCTTCTTTTTCTTCTGCGGGTGCGGCAGCGGCCACTTCAGCGGCCTCGGATTTTTCAGTACTTTCTGCAGCGGTTTCTTCCGGCGTTACATCAAGGATCGATGCACGCATCGTAATCTCAACCCTGTCTTTACAATCCTGCATACAAGGCTCAGCGCGCCAAATCGCGTATTCCGTTTCAGGGCGATCATCAATCACAAATCCATGCGCATTATGCATTTCAAACTCAGCAAAATTGGTATCGCTTAATACAAAATCTTCATCCACTAAATCATTGGAGTAAAGCATATAGGCAACAATCGCATAAACCTCATCTGCTGATAGGCTTTGCGCTTCGCCAAACGGCATTGAACGGTTTACATAATCCCAAACGGTTGACAGATAAGGCCAATAAGATCCAACCGTTTTCACCGGATCTTTATCGCCAAGCGTGTCAAATCCACCGGCCAAAACCGGCCAATTATCAACGCCTTCGGCAAAATCGCCATGACACGACGCACATTTATCGACAAATACCTCCTCGCCATAAAGTACATCCCCACTGCCTGCGGGAAGCCCCGCGCCATTGGGACGAATATCAACATCCCAAGCCGCGATCTCTTCTGGCAGCGCTGCACGCCCCAAGCCCAGTTTGTCGCCGGCAAAAACAGTTACAGGAAGAACTAGAACAGCTGCGGCCAAAAAAAGTTTAAGACACTTCAACATTTTCGACCTCTCCGGTTGGTTTGACATGCCAGGTTTGAATGCAGTTATTATGGTACACGGAGTTTTCACCGCGCAATTTGCGCAACTGTTGTTTGCTGGGTTGCACATAGCCCGTTTCATCCATTGCGCGGGCCTGCAGCAACATTTCTTCGCCTTGCCAATCCATCTCAAGGTAAAATCGTGCTAGCGCTTTGTTGTTTTCGTGATTGGACAGGCGCGCTGTTTCCCAGTTGCGCCCGCCATCTTTAGAAATATCAACTCTTTTGATGGCCCCGTGACCTGACCAGGCCAAACCCGTGATCACCAAAGCCCCAGGGCCATGCTGTATTGGGGCTTGCGGGCTGGGGGAGGTAATCACCGATTTTGCATCCATAACCCAGGTCCATTTTCGAGCCGTGCCATCTTCTAAAACATCGGTATATTTCGAAGTTTCTTCACGGCTTTCCACGGGCCCATCCATCACCTCGATGCGGCGCAACCATTTCACCCACATATTGCCTTCCCATCCGGGAACCACCAATCGTACAGGATAGCCATGCTCTTTGCGCAGGGCTTCCCCATTGGCCTTAAACGCCACCAGCACATCATCAAGCGCTTTTTCCATCGGAATCGATCGACCGTTGGAAGAGGCATCAGCGCCTTCAACATAAACCCATTTATCTTGCAGATCGCCCGCCGCGGCCAATCCGGCTTCTTGCAACACGCTGCGCAAAGACACGCCGGTATATTCCATATTATGAATCATACCATGCGTGAACTGAACACCGTTTAATTGCGCGCCGGCCCATTCCATTCCAGTATTGGCCGCACATTCGCAAAAATACACATGGTTTTCGCGCGGCAAGCGTTCAAGATCGGCATAGGAAAACACCAAAGGCTGATCAACCAAGCCGTTTACCATCAAACGGTAATCACTTTTGCTAAGCTCGATAGCGCCGGAGTGATGGCGCTCAAATGCGCAGCCCTGGGGCGTAATCGTACCATCAAGGGCATGAATCGGCGTGAAGTTTATCGAAGAAATCGGGCTTGCGGTCAGCCAAGGCACGTTGCGCCGCACGACATCGCTTTCAAATTTAATTGGCAGCCCATAGGGCGTGGCATCCACCCCGTCACCGGTGAGTGATGCCCAGTCTTGAACCTCGGTGATTAGGGGATCAGCCTGCGTTCCGCTGGCCGCCTGGGCCGTTACGATGCCGGCCATTGTTGCGGCGCTTCCGCGCAAAAATGCCCGCCGGGATTGGGGCTTGGGTGTAAATTTCAAAATAGGCACCTCCATATCAGCGTAACCCGTCAAATACACACGCGACTCGGCACAGAACGCTTGCATTTTGAACCAATTTTCTCAGATCTTGGCCTAAGTTTTCTCAAAACGCAACAATAAATTCAAATGTTTGAATTTATTGTTGCGTGCTGGTTGCCATGCTATAAAAATAAATGGAATTATATGATCAGTACCGACCACGCCCCAAACCAGACAGATGTTAAAACCATTTGCCGCCACTAAACTGTTCCGCCCTATACCGGTTAAAAAATACCGGCTTAACTAAAGACCAAAAGAAAAAAGAATGCTCAGAACCGCTCAGTATTTTAAGTTAGTCGTCTTTGCGATAGGGGTTTTTATAAGCTGTCTCAGCGCCAAGCTTGGGATAGCCAGTGAAGATATTGCGGATCAATATCCGCAATCGCCTTTATACCAAAAACCAATTGAGTTTTTTCCACAGGTGTTTTCTGCCATCGGGGCAACCGCCCCGCCCACATATCAAAATGCCGGCCATAACAATAACCTTTCTTTTATCATCACGGGCGAAGGCGTGGTGGTAATCAATGCCGGGGCCTCGTATCTTTTGGCGCAGGCGCTGCATGACGAAATCAAACAGCGCACCCATCAACCGGTGATTTTAGTTATCAATGAAAACGGCCAAGGCCATGCAATGTTGGGGAATTCCTATTGGGTCGATCAAGGTATTCAGGTTTTGGCGCATGAGGATGCAGATGCTGAATTTGCCGATCTTGGCTTTTCAATTTTGGAAACCATGCGCGGATATAATCGCGAAAACGCGGAAGGCACGCGGCTACAAAGACCCACCCAAACCTTTAGCGATACCTATATGCTCACGCTGGGTGCATTTGAGATTAAGGTTTTATATTTGGGCCCGGCGCATAGTCCGGGGGATATTGTAGTATGGTTGCCCAAGCAAAATTTGGTGATTGCTGGCGATATGGCCTTTCACGAACGCATGTTGCCGATTTTTCCCCATACAAATGCAGCCGATTGGATCGAAACTTGGGATACCGCATTTGAACCTTTGGGCGCAACGCATATCATTCCCGGTCATGGGCACCCAACCGTGATGGCACAAGTCCGGCGATACACGCGTGATTATCTGGTGTTTTTACGCCGTAAAATCGGTGACCTGATCGAGGAGGGCGGCGAGTTAGAGCAAGCCTATTATATTGACCAAAGCCCCTATGCGCATCTCGATACGTTCGAAGAACTGGCCCGGCGCAACGCTGGATTTGTGTATGAGCAAATGGAATTTGAATAAAAGACGTATAATCCAGCATTTCTCTTAGAGGCTGGAAAAACCCATCATAATTTTTTAAATATAGAATAAAATTCTAATATAATTTTAATTATCAAAATATTTTCTCAAAAAATGCATTTGATTTTCTATTAAAAAGAATTTTATAGCATAGCACCTGCAGTTTTTGAGATTGATTATGTTATTTGACCTTTACGATATTCCGTTTGAAACTAAGGTGCTATACCCGCTACTTGGAGGCGTCTTGGGCGTTTTATTTGGCGCGTTGGCGTTGTTCACGCGGTTTTGCTTACGTCAGGCGGTTGTGGGGAACAGTGCGGAGGGCATCACTGCCAAGTCGGTCTGGGCCACCGCGTTCATAGCTGCGGTTTTGGGCAGTTTAGCCTTGGAATATGCCGGGTTTATCGCGCTGTCAGAGCATCGTCTATTTGCCCCTGACCTGCCTGTTTTGGCACTTGTTCTGGGTGGGGGCCTGTTTGGGATCGGTATGATTCTCACGCGCGGGTGCGTGTCGCGCGCAACCGTCCTGCTGGGCACCGGCAATCTACGCAGCCTCTTCGTTCTTCTCATTTTTGCCATTACAGCGCATGCCACGTTGAAGGGTGTTCTTGCCCCGCTGCGGGTAATGATTGGCGCAATAGAAGTTGATCTATCCCTTACCTCGCTGGGGGATCTATCCGGCGGGCCGATTTTCTGGGCGTTAATGCTCTGTGGCGCGGCCTCTTTCTGGCTGATCTCAAATTTTCCATCCAAATCTGTTTTCGTTGCCGCGATTGGGTTGGGGCTTTTGGTGCCAATCGGATGGGCAGGCACTTCGGTGCTTTTGAATGATCCATTCGATCCGCTTCCGGCGCAATCTTTTGCCTTCACATTGCCATGGTCAGAACTGCTTTTTTGGACGATTGCGTCCAGCGCAATCACAGCAGGGTTTGGGCCGGGGATGGTCGCCGGAGTTTTATTGGGGAGCTTCTTAGCGGCGGGTGTGATGGGGCAAATTCAATTACGCGGTTTTGACAAAACTAGCGACATGCCACGGTATCTTTTAGGATCGGTTTTGATGGGCTTTGGCGGCGTGCTTGCCGGCGGGTGCAGCGTCGGAGCTGGCTTGTCGGGGGCTTCTAACTTATCCATTGCAGCGTTGCTTGCGCTCGCAGCAATGATCTTTGGTGCGCGCGTGACCGCAAAGTTGTTGGAAAGAACACCTGGGCTGCCTGCGCCCGCTTAAGATAACAGCACAACCTACCCCGCCCAAATAGCGCCGAGCCCTATTCAGCGGCTTTTGGACAGCGTGCCAATTGGCATTGCGACCATAAGGCACTGAGCGCAGAAACAAGATGATCAAGGTCTTTGTCGCTATGAACGGGTGAGGGCGTGATCCGCAAGCGCTCGCCGCCCTTCGGCACGGTTGGGTAATTGATCGGTTGAATATAAATTCCATATTCATTCAGCAGCAAATCTGAAATGAACTTACATTTGATAGGATCCCCAACCATCACCGGAATAATGTGGCTGTCATTGGGCAAATGCGGAATCGCAAGTTGATCAAGACGGCGCCGTATTTCTTTTACTTTTCGTTTCTGATCGGTGCGCTCTTGGGTGCTGTGCTTCAAATGCCGCACCGACGCCAAAGCGCCAGCAGCAATCGCGGGCGGCAGCGCCGTGGTAAAAATATATCCGCTTGCGAATGACCGAATGAAATCGCAAAGCGCGCGCGAGCCGGTGATATAGCCACCCACCACGCCAAAAGCTTTAGCCAGCGTGCCTTCAATCAAAGTGATCCGCTCCATCACGCCGTCGCGTTCTGCAATCCCCGCGCCATGCGCCCCATAAAGCCCCACCGCATGGACCTCATCTAGATACGTCATCGCGCCATAGTGATCTGCCAGATCACAAATTTCTTTGATCGGGGCTATATCGCCATCCATAGAATAAACGCTTTCGAATGCAATAATTTTGGGTTGCTCAAGCGGCAATGCGCAAAGATGTGCTTCCAGGTCAGCAAGATCATTATGCTTCCAAATGCGCTTTTCCGCTCGGCTATGGCGAATGCCTTCGATCATAGAGGCGTGATTGGCCGCATCTGACAAAACCACGCAGCCCGGTAACCGACTGGCCAAAGTGCTCAGACTTGCCCAATTTGACATGTAGCCACTGTTAAAGAGCAAGGCCGCCTCTTTCCCATGCAGCGCTGCAAGCTCTTGCTCGAGATCAACATGCGCATGGCTAGAACCAGAGATATTGCGCGTACCGCCCGCGCCAGCGCCACTTTCCTCTAATGCGGCATGCATTGCTGCGATAACATCAGGATGTTGGCCCATGCCCAGATAATCATTCGAACACCAGATGGTAACTGGTTTTTCCTGGCCCCTATCGCGCCAATCAGCCTTTGGAAAGGCACCTTTTTGGCGCTTTAAATCCACAAAAACCCTATAATTCCCCTGTTGGCGCAAATGCTCCAACTCGGATTGGAAATAAGCCTGATAATCTATCATATTGTAGCCACAGCCCTTTTTTTACCGACCGATAATGTCGACGCTTGTGTTGGGCGCTACAGAGACAACCCCCATTTTGCGAATATGGGCCTCAACAACATCCCAAATCATCGGGCCTTCAGTGCCTTCATTCACGCTGGCCCAGCCGGCCACTTGATAATTCCGGGTAGGGTCAATCGGCTCACCCGTTTTCAACAAGGTCATTTCGGTTATCCGGCTGCCCTGGGGCTTAGAAATATCGATTCGGTAGCCAAGCCCGCCCACGCGCACCATATCCCCCCCCTGCTGGTAATAAGGATCCGGGTTGAACAGGTTATCCGCAACATCTTCAAGAATAATATGCAAAAACTCACCGCTCATTTCGGTGCGATAGGCATTGGGATAACTCATTGACGTAACATTCCATAAATCATCGCGAGTGATCTCTTGATCCGGCAAGATCGACGGCCCCCAGCGCACCCCCGGTGACAAGGCAATATCGGCATCGCGCTCAGAGATCAGCGCATCGCAAATAAGATCATCCCAAGTCCCGTTGAAATTGCCGCGCCGATACAGCACTTGATCCTCGCCCGTTTTCCCAATCACTTCTGACAATTGATCGATAAACGGGGCGCGCTGCGCGTCGATCAGCTTTGTCATTTGTGGATCCGGCGCAATCACATCGGCAAAAATAGGGATAAGCTTATGGCGAAAGCCCATCATTCGCCCTTGGCGAATATCAAGATCTACGCGCGATACGAATTTGCCGTTCGAGCCGGAGGCCACGATAATCGTATCTCCCACCAAAACTGGTTCTGGCAAAGCATCATGCGTGTGGCCAGATAAAACCACATCAAGCCCTTTCACTTTACCAGCCATTTTCTTATCAACATCAAAACCGTTATGGCTGAGGCACACAACCAACTCGGCCCCTTTTGCGCGCACCTCATCCACCATTTCCTGCATCCGCTCATCGCGAATTCCGAATGAATATTCGGGGAACATCCAGCCGGGATTGGCAATCGGCATATAGGGAAACGCTTGCCCGATCACCGCGATTTTTACCCCGCCCCGCTCAAAGAATTTATAGGGAGGAAAAAGATCCGTGGGCTCATCCCATTCGGAATCGAAGATGTTTTGCCCCAAAGCGGCAAAGGGAAGGTTTTCAACGATTTCATTTACCCGCTCGGAGCCAAGCGTAAATTCCCAATGAAAGGTCATCGCATCCGGCTTGAGCGCATTCATCACATTCACCATATCTTGGCCTTGCGTGTGATAGCATGAATAGCTGCCATGCCATGTATCCCCGCCATCCAGCAGCAAAGCCTCCGGGCGTTCGCTGCGGATTGCGTTGATCACTGTCGCAACCCGATCCAGCCCGCCCACGCGGCCATAGGTTCGCGCGAGCGCCGAAAAGTCAGATGAGCTAAGCGCATAGGCAGAAGCGCTGCCATCCTTGATACCGTATAATTTACGAAAATCGCTGCCCGTAATATGGGGAACCCGCCCTTTATTCAACCCGACGCCAATATTGGTATCCGGCTCTTTGAAATATATGGGTTTTAATTGCGCATGAATATCGGTGATATGAATAAGCGATACATTTCCAAAGCTATCAAACTCCAAAAGTTTGTCTTGGGTCATTTGCTGCTGCGCGGATAAACGGCTCCATGCTCCAAAAGAAGACGCCCCGTAAACCGCGGTTGTGGCCATAGCCATTTGCAGAAAATCTCGCCTTGCTATCATTATAAACCCCCATCACATGCATTTTATTGAATATATTTAGCTAAAGAAAACCCCGAGCGCTTAAACGCCCAGGGCCGTTGGATCAGTTACGTACTGATGGTGTTTCGACGGTTAACCCGTTCCCGCGCGACGCAAGATATAATTCTAGCGCTTTGAACTCTTCACCGCCTTCTTTATAAGGCGTAGCACGAATATTCTTCATACATCCTTTGAAACGGCCGTGAATTGAGTTGAGTTTTGCGTTTTTCAAACGATATGTCGGAAAACCATTTGTTTGACCTTGCGACAGATGATCGGCGCGGATCATATTGCCATAATTGTCTTCGTGACAATTTGAGCAAGACATATCCAATTGCCCAACGCGGGTATAGTAAAGCTCTTTGCCTTTTTCCCATTGAGCGGCCGCATCCCCATCAAACTTAACATTAACGGGCATACCACGCGATTGTAGACCGATCAGCGCCGTGATTGCCGTCATGTCAGAGGATGACCATTTCCACGCTTCGGCGCCCATACGCTCGGTCCGGCAATCATTGACCATATTTTCCATGGTAACGACTTCACCATCCACGACCCGCGGCATTGAGGCACGCAGCCCAGCAAAATCCTCTACATTTTCGTGGCAGCTTGCGCAGGATTTACCTTCTGAGCCATCTACCTTTGCATAAAGGTCGATGCCTTTATCCACAAAAACGAACCCGGGATTTTCGAAATCGTCCATCTGCAGAGCTTGTGTTTCATCTGTTCGGAATATCCAGCCCGAGAACACTTCATCCAAATTGGGTGTATTCGCCTGCGCCACTACGCGCGTTGTCATAGCTTGCCCCTCGACGGTTAGAGTGTCTGTTTCGCCAGCATGCGCAAGAGCCCCAATCAAGACCAGAGCTGACGCGCTTATAAGCTTTGTCACTGTCATTTTTATCCTCCCTTTATTATCTGCGACGCTTACCCAACCGCTATCTTTTTAGCCGTTTCATAAACTGAGCCGTCATCATCGTACCAAGTAAACTTAAACTCACCCGTTTCAGGAACGACTGCATCAAATTTAAAGTAAGGATTTGTTGAAATTGCCGGCTCAAGCGTTACATCAATAACGCTTTGACCATTAAAATCACACGTAAACCTGTTGATGATCGAGCGTGGAATTTTATTGCCATCATTATCTTTACGCTGACCAGATTCCATTTTATGGCTGATCAAAGTTTTAATTGTAATCGTATCCCCTGCAGCGGCCGTTTTGGGCACTTTAACGCGGGGTTTTACACCTTTTGCCATTGTTATTCTCCTCTTTAGCCGCCGCAGCCGCCAATAGTCACTTTGACCATGGCTTGCGTAGTTTGAAATGAACCATCTTCCATTTTTGCGACCGCAATCACATCCTGGGTTTTGGCAAGGCGAATACGTGTTGAGCCGCTGCGCGCTGCGCTCATCGGCCCAAAGTTAAACGTCGCGACGGCCGGCACAGGATTTCCAGCGGCTAGAATCATGATGCTGCTGGCGCCAGGCGCTGAAACCGTGATCGGAACTGTATTTCCATTCTCTGCAATTTCAGGTGTATCTAATTCGATCGCACCGTCAACCGCATCGGCACCGCCAGTGAAAGCCGCGATATGCTCATCAACAGCCGAGGCCAAAACGGGTATTCCGCAAAATGTCGCCACAGCGAACGCAGAGGTTCCCGCCAGCATCATATTTCTTCTCGTCAGTCCCATACTGCCCTCCTATTCTTCTTTAAGTGTTAAAAGATACGCCACAACATCTTCAACTTGCTGGGCATTCAAAATGGATTTGCCTTGAAAGTTTTTCAAATTTCGTTCAAATCCGGCGTCTTTGTAAAATGCTGGCATAATCGTGCCCTCAAACATCATCTTAGAATTCACCACGATACCGCGCAATTCCGCCGCTTCCCACCGGTCAGCCACGCCATCAAGCGCCGGGCCTACTTCTCCGTGAAACGACTGATCGCTCATATCTTCATTGGCATGACAGGCCAAACAATTGCCCAGCTTGCGATTCATAAAAACCTTGCGGCCCGCTGCCGGATCGCCGGCTTGCGCCGTTAATGTGGCGCCGACTGCGCCATCATTAAACACAACATTTGCTGGCATAACATCCGCAGCGAATGCTGAGGAGCCAGCAAGCATACACACCAAGGTCATCAACGAAAAACGTCCCATGTTCCCCCCTTTATTATAAATTTTTATAGCCTCAGGTTAGACATCATGGCACAATTACGCAAGCATAAATTCATATTATTGAATTTAATTGGCATCTTTTGCCGCCCGTCTTATGTTAATTTGCTTTGCGTGATAACGCTGAAAATCGCCTTCCTCTTCCGTGTCATAGAGCTTGGCATTCACCCAAGTCAGCAAATCAAAGGTCGTGCCCGCACTGAATGCTCCGGGCATCACCGCGACCGACGCCTGCGCGGCATCGAGCTGCTCGTCAATATCTTCAGGTAAAAACATCAATGTGGGGGTGAACAAAATCCGCCATTTGCGCGCGATGTCTTTTTCGCTGAGCACTTCACCGTCAAAATCGGTGACTTCCAAATCACCGTGTAGGTTCAACTGCACGACGAAAAAGTTTTCCTCAATGTAAGAGGACACACGCGGTTGGACAAATACTTCCTCATGCATTTTTCTGCAATAAATGCAGCCGCGCTGCTCGAAGATAAGCGCCAATCGTTTGCCCTCAGCATTGGCCTCTGCCAAATCTTCACGCAGATCCTTGAACGTATCGCGCATCCAGGGTTCTTTATACATCCCATCATCGCCGATTTGGCCCGCCTGCATAATGCTGCCAACGCTGAGCAAAAGTAAAACTGCAATCAAACGTTTCATGTTAATCTCCTATCCAAAGGTCCATAATTCCGGGCTGGCCTGCAACATCCAATTGGCAATCACGCTCACATTATCAGACGCAATCAACACACCAAATAAGACCAATAAAGCACCGGTTATCTTTTCAATCCGCGCCAAATGGCGCCGAAAGCCTTGAGCCCAGCGCAAAAACGGCGTTACAAACAAACTTGCTATAATAAAAGGGCTGGTCATCCCCAACCCATAGGCAAATAACAGCTGCATGGCGGCTCCAACCGTATCGCTGGAGGCAGCCGTAAATAAAATTGCAGCCAAAATGGGACCCACACAGGGCGTCCAGCCAAAGGCAAAGGCCAACCCCAAAACAAACGCCGTGGCAAAAGAGGTTTTCTGCGTATCCCCCGCTTCAATCTTAAACTGTCTGTACAAAACCCCTATTTTCAAAACGCCTAAGAAATGTAGCCCCATCGCAATGATGATAAGGGCGGCCACCCACCGCAATTGGGCGAACCACTCTCGCACCAACCCGCCAAAGCCACTAGCCGCCGCGCCCATTCCAACAAAAATTGTGATCATGCCAGCTGAAAAAAACAGCGCAGAAATAATCGCACGGCGCTGAACAGAACGGTCTAATGCATTCATAGCTTTGAGCTCATTCAAGCCAACGCCCGCAAGGTAACTGAGATAAAAGGGAACGATCGGCAACACGCAAGGAGAGGCAAAGGATAACAAACCCGCGCCGAAGGCCACCATTAAAGAGACGTCGAACATATCTCATACCTTGCCAAATAAACACATTCATATTATTAAATATGATGTTGAAACGTCAATGGTTAAAAATGAACATTCAAACTTTCATCGCTGGCTTCAGTATGGTGCTAACTTCAATGCAGGTTTCAGCCTCAGAATTGCTTATGGTGGAAGAAAAAGGCTGTTATTGGTGCGAGCGCTGGGATCAAGAAATATCTGCGATTTACCCCAAAACCAGCGCCGGACAATACGCCCCGTTGCGCCGGGTCGATATCAATGACCTACCCGGTGAGATCCGCTTTAACCGCGGCGTAATGTTTACCCCAACATTCATTCTAATCGACAATGATGCAGAATTAGCGCGCATAGAAGGTTATCCGGGCGAAGATTTTTTTTGGCCCTTATTAGAGGATATTCTGGCAGCTCACACCCCATTCGAGGAGAACCACCCATGAAGAAACTAGCGTTTATTTGTATGTGCTGGGCGGGGCTTGCCTCTGCCGAAGACGGCGCATTCGTCGAATTTAAGGTGTTAAAACCAGAAATTGCGCTGCGCATGGCGCAAGCTGCGATGGAGTCTTGTCGTGCGGGGGGCTATCAAATTGGTGTGATCGTGACCGATCGCTTTGGCATTCCACAAGTCTATTTACGAGACCGCTTTGCCGGGCTGCATGTATTAGAGACCGCAACCCGCAAAGCTTGGACGGCGGTAACATTCCGAACCAACACGGCCGACATAGCAGCCCTTACCGAAGCCGGTGAAGAGCTTTCTGGGCTGCGGCAATTGGAGAAAATCATGCCCGTGGGCGGTGGGCTTCCCGTGCTAGACGGCGATGGCAGCCTTGTTGCGGGAATTGGTGTATCCGGGGCGCCAGGCGGCACCTTGGATGAAGATTGCGCCGCCGCCGGCATCAGTGCAGTTGAAGATGAAATCGCTTTTTAAGGAAATTCGATGGCCCTCCCTGTAATCTCTGAAAACGTATCGCAAACCGAACTTGACGATATGATGGACAACGCGCTCACCGCCTCAAATTTTTTGAAAGCAATCAGCCATGAGGGGCGATTGATGATTTTATGCCATCTGGCATCGGGGGAAAAATCGGTGACCGAACTTGAAACGCTTTTGGCGTCGCGCCAAGCGGCGGTTTCGCAGCAACTCTCGCGTCTTCGGCTTGAAGGGTTGGTGCATCCACGGCGCGAAGGCAAAGTGATTTATTACCGGCTGGCTGATAAGCGCGCAACGCGGATTTTAGACGTTGTCTATGAGATTTTCTGCAAATAACAAAACTTGACTGTGCCGCTATAAAATAGTCTGCTCACTATGGATCAAAACCAACAGCATAGGAAAGTTCAGAGTGGTTCTGTACAGCATCCCTGAAGCACTTATGGGCACCATGATTGGCTTCGCGGGCGGTACAGTACTGGGCTTGGCCGCACGGATCGGACGGTTTTGCACCTTAGGCGCAATTGAAGATGCGCTTTATGGCCAGAGCAACAATCGGCTTCGGATGTGGGGAACCGCAATTGGGATGGCGGTGCTGCTGGTGCATTTGGCACTTACACAAGGCTTGATCACTACCTCTAACAGTTATCCGCTTACGGTGCCTTTCACGCCGCTTCTTACGATCTTCGGTGGGCTTTTATTTGGGCTAGGCATGGCATTTTCCGGCAATTGCGGCTTTGGAGCCTTGGCGCGCCTGGGAGGCGGGGATCTGCGCTCTTTCGTGATTGTATTGGTGATGGGGGTAAGCGCTTATATAACGCTAGGAGGACCGCTTTCCCCTCTTCGGATCTGGCTGGTCCAGCTGCTGAGCCTGCAACCAAATACCGCCAGCTTTTCAGCGCTTCTTTCAGCCTCAACCGGCATGCCTGCAAGCTATATTGGCCTGCTAATGGGCGCGGGTGTTTTCGGATTTTCGGTTTGGAACAAGGCCTTTTGGGAAGAGAAAAGCAATGTTATCTGGGGCAGCTTGGTCGGCCTTGCTGTTGCAAGCGGGTGGATTGGCACACATCTTATTGCGCAGGTCGGCTTTTCAGGATTGCGTCCTGTTTCGCATGGGTTTACCGCCCCCGTGGGCTCGGCAATTTTATATTTCATGACCTCTTCCGGGCAGACCTTAAATTTTGGTATCGGATCGGTCTGCGGGGTCTGGGCTGGCGCATTGACGGGCAGCTTGATGAAAGGGCATTTTCGATTAGAAGCGTGTGAGGATCCGCGCGAACTCCAGCGCCAAATCACCGGTGCCGTGATGATGGGTATTGGGGGGGTATTGGCGATCGGCTGCTCGGTTGGGCAAGGTATTTCTGCGATGGCCTTGCTGTCGATAAACGCACCCTTGGCGTTATCCTCTATATTCATCGGCGCGTATTTTGGCCTGAACCATCTGATTTCCGGGCGGTTGATTTAAACAAAGAATGGCGTCTGCGTGTAAAATGACAAACCTTCCACCCAAGATTCACTTAAGCGGGGCTCATGAGCCTAGGGGGCTATTTCAGCTGGTAGATAGAACCGCCCTTTTGGAAAGGCACCCACGATGACCATCTTACAGATCATGCCCCTAGCACAGGCTTTACGGCTTGCTGCAAAAAAGGAAAAACAACACGATTTTTCTTATTCTACTCGGCTTTACCAAGATATTTTGAACACATTTCCCAAAAACACAGCCGCGCGCAAAGGCCTTAAATCTGTTCAAAACCAGCTTGGATTTTGACTGTATCATGGCAGCGGATGTGTTCATTTATCTTGGTGATTTAAGCGAAACTTTCCAGCTGATAAAAGCCGGCAAAAAGCGGCCGGGCAAGCTTGCTTTTTCAACAGAGCATCTTGAAACGGGATCGTTTAAACTTGAACGATCGGGACGTAACGCGCATTCAAAACATTATATAAACTCGCTTTGCAGTCAATTTGGCTTCGAGCTGTCGCATTTCTCCACCATAAAGCTTAGAAAAGACAAAGCTGCCTTCCTCACTGGCGGGCTGTATATACTTGATTTCTAACGTGAAGCGGGTGAAGGAACTCCGTTTGGCCAGCCAAGACAATTTCAGCGAATGTATTTAAAGTTGAGGCCCAGTTGATATTTTCTATAACTGCCCCCCTAGCAAACTTTATTAAGATGCATAAACTCTGCGGTTCATAAGAGTCATCAATGGGTCAACTCGGATGCCTAAATCAGCCCCTTTATCCACGCGCATTGACAAAGCGCGGGTCACATCTGCGCCAGAGGTAGCAGCGCGCGCAAAGCGCGGCATCGAGGCCTATACGCAAACAATGGCCCAAAATGGCACCCCAATGGCAAATATCATAGAGAAATTGGCAGATGGAACGGTGGCGCAGGGCATAGGCCAGATCGGCTTATCTGCGCTGAACCCAAGCGGTTTGGCTTGTGCGAAAGGCTGCGCATTCTGCTGCATTTTGAAGGGCGAAGACGGGGGCACGATCACGGAAATTGAAGCAATCGAGATGTATAAAGCGCTTTCTGTTTTGCAAGATGATCCAGATGGGCGCAATTGGGCACCTAAAGCCTGCCCATCGCTGGATCCAGAAACCCTTGCATGCCGGGCATATGAAGCACGCCCTGTCATTTGTAGATCTTACATTTCAACAAGCGTCAAAGCCTGTGAAAAAGCGACCAAAGGTGAGGCGGCAACCGGACAGGGCACGCTGCCCCCCTATCACACATATCTTGCGGCGCATGGAATAAGCCGGGCTGCGCTGAAAGGAACCAAACGAGTTTCGACTTATTCCTTGTTTGAGCTCGCGTCTCAGGCGATCGACGGCGCATCGCTCGAAACCGCCTTGGCCAGATCCAAACATTCTGCTTCAGGGCTAGAGGCCGAGCTCAAACGCAGTAAACAAGATCTCTCCCGCGCAAGATAATTAAACTCCATGTACAACATGGCGAAATAGAACGCTGCATTTGTGAATGCTTGGTATGGCAGGTTCAAGCAGCCTTTTAATCTGTTCCAAAATTAAAAATCGCAACCCTAAACTGCTGCTAAACCAGAAAACCGCTAACAAGATTTTAACCCGGCAAACACCACAAACCTGCTTTTCAAAGTTTTGACCTGCGCCAAAGCTCGAGTTTTAAAACTACTTCATTGAATGATTTGTTTTAAAATCTGCCAAAATTCGTATGATATATCTGCAACATTAGGCGATGGCGCATTATATGGCAGACAATGAAAACGAATATGATCACATTGTAATCGGAGGCGGCTCAAGCGGCTGCGTGGCAGCAGCCCGCCTCGTCTCGGAAGGCGGGTGCCGCGTGTTGTTGTTAGAGGCAGGGCATTCACATCGCCATCCATTATTAGACATGCCACCGGGTATTTTTAAACTTATCAATGGCAGCAAATATATGACCTATCATCAGACGGTGCCGCAACCGCATTTGGCAAATCGTGTGCATGATATTCCACAAGGCAATGTGCTTGGCGGCGGCTCTTCGAATGGGCCCAAAAAACGGTTCCAGTTCCTTTGATCACCGGCCATGAATTTGCCGGGGAAATCGCCGAGATTGGGCGTAACGTCCGCGGCCTTAATGTAGGGCAAAGATGTAGCGGTGAAGGCCACCTTATCGGCAAACAATCGCGTCAAAGCCGCGCCGGTAAATTTCACCTCGATCCTGAAACACGCGGCATTGGCGTCACCGAGCCCGGCGCGTTTGCAGAATACCTACGTCTGCCCGCATTCAACGTGGTGCCTTTGCCAGATGAGATCAGCGACGATATCGGAGCGATCCTAGATCCTTTGGGTAATGCCGTTCACACAGCCTTGTCGTTTGATCTGTTGGGCGAAGATGTGTTGATCACCGGCGCAGGGCCGATTGGCATCATGGCAGCGGCCATCGCACGGCATGCAGGGGCGCGCAATGTGGTGATCACAGATATTAATCAAGACCGTCTTGATCTTGCGGCAACACTCGCAGACGTGGTTCCCGTAAATGTGACAAAAAACGATCTGTCTGACATTCAGGCCCAATTAAAGATTGCGCAGGGCTTTGATATTGGCTTGGAAATGTCCGGCAATCAGATTGCTCTCACTCAGATGATTGAAGCGATGGTGATGGGTGGACGCATTGCTCTTCTTGGAATTCCACCTGGCAAAAGCCCTGTGGATTGGAGCCGCATTGTGTTCAAGGCGATCACGATCAAGGGTATCTATGGGCGTGAGATATTCGAGACCTGGTATAAAATGATTGCCATGCTGCAAAACGGATTGGACGTGTCTGGAATTATAACGCACCGGTTCAAAATGAAAGACTACGCCAAAGGGTTCGCGGCAATGAAATCTGGGCAATCAGGCAAGGTTGTCTTGGATTGGCGGGATTGCTGACACGCGCAACCTTGCACCTCGCCTTCGTTTTTGGTTCGGAGCGCCTGGCCGCTTTGGTTGGCTTTGCGGGCAGATGTTTTAATGTCCACTACGCCCATTCGCCGTTTCTAAAGACAGGGGTGGGGTCATTCGCACCATCAAGACCATCAATATTCATGGAATGAGATCCGATCATCCAATCAACATGGATCATGCTGCTGTTACCCCCCCGGTCAATAACCTCATCATTGGATAATTTATCGCCCTGCTGGAAACATTTTGAATAACATTGGCCAAGAGCAATATGGCAAGCGGCATTTTCATCAAACAGCGTGTTATAAAAAAGCAGATTGCTTTGTGATATCGGGGACCCATGGGGCACCAAAGCCACCTCGCCAAGGCGGCGCGCCCCTTCATCGGTATCAAGAAGCTTCAGAAACACGTCTTCGCCTTTCGAGGCGCTTGCTTTCGTTATAACACCGTCTTTAAAAGTAACCGCGATATCTTCGATCAGCGTGCCTTGATGCGAGAGCGGTTTGGTAGAGGTCACATACCCGTTTACCTTCAACGCATGTGGGGTGGTAAACACCTCTTCTGACGGAATATTCGGATTACAGGTCACCCCGTTTCGGGCGGTGGATGCGCCTCCCATCCATTCGTGACCATCTGCCAAACCCACGGTAAGATCCGTTCCCTCCCCATAAAAATGAAGCGCCGCAAAGTTTTTTTTGTTGAGCCACTCGGTGCGTGCGCGCAAGTTTTTGTTATGCACCGCCCACGCTTCATTCGGGTCTGATGTATTCACCCGTGACGCCTTAAAGATAGCCTCTGCCAGCGCAATTTGTGCATCTGCATCGCTCATTTGAGGGAAAACAAGCTTTGCCCACTGCAGACCGGGCCAGGCTATAATATTCCAGTTGATATCAAAGCGCGTAATTCTTTCTCGAAGCGGCGATGAGGCTTTCGACATCGCTTGGTTGGCCCGGCCCACATGTTCTGGATTTTGCCCAGAAAGCAGCATTGGATCTTCACCAACCACAGCAAGCCGTGCGGTATTTTTATCGAATGCAGCAGCCATTCCTTCAAAAAGCCAATCCGTCGTTTTGTCAAAAGACTCGGGGGCTGCGTGTTGATATCGGGCAAGGGTAATTTCCGGATCAGTATAAAAAGGGGTGACGAGCCCAGCTCCTGCTTTATAGGCATGATGCGCAAGACGTCTAACCAATGGCGCCGCTTCCATTGGAGCGGTTATCAACAGGTCTTGGCCCGGCTGCAGAGCAACCCCTGTTTTAATCGACAGCGCTGCAAGCTTATCGAGCGCCTGATTTTCATCCCAATTCATTTTTGTCATAACCATCGCCCTTTCACCATTTAACCCCGCGCCGATAATGCAAGTTTCTCAAGGATGATCAACCACTGCGAAATAGTTTCCCGCCTTCTTTGACCGCGTCTTTTCCAATCTTAGCGCAAATAAACATGATCTGCGGGTGATTGATAAAATGATTTAAGCTTTGCGCGTTGAGAGGTGACACGTCTGGGGCGGCGCTGCGTTGTAAGTTTACAAAGCTTTGATTGATCTTCGTTCTCCCCCGTAAGATCGGCGCCAAAGGCTTTGACGCAAAGCAAAGCATTGATTTTCAAGCGCGCAAGCAATTGGGAAACCCGCCACCGCTGGCCTTTGTGACCTCCAATTGCCACAGCCCCGCAGCACTAGACTCCCCTGAAAAAGAACGCATTCATCACCGGTCTCGCCGCGCAGCCTCAAGGCTGGCACTGCATGCCAAGTTTTGCGCGGCTACACCGATTTTGCGCCTTAGCCTGCGGCGATCTGTTTGGCTTTTTCAACCAAGACTTCGGCCTGACGGATCGAGGCATAATCGATCAGGCGACCGTCAAGGGAAACCGCCCCCTTTCCACTGGCTTCAGCTTCTGCCATAGCATCCAAAATTCGGTTGGCGCGGGTGATCTCTGCTTCAGAGGGGCTCATAACTTCATTGGCCAATGCAATCTGACTTGGATGGATCGCCCATTTGCCTTCGCATCCCAAAACAGCAGCCCGTTTTGCAGCCGCGCGATAGCCGTCAGCATCTTGAAAATCGCCAAACGGGCCATCAATCGGGCGCAAGCCATTTGCCCGGGCGGCAACCACCATGCGCGCCAAAGCATAATGCCACATATCACCCCAATGCACGTTTCGGGATCCGTCTTGTGCCGGGTCAGTAAGCACCGAGTAATCCGGATTAACGCCCCCAATTATGGTCGTACGCGCACGCGTCGAGGCGGCGTAATCCGCCACGCCGAAATGCAGGCTTTCATTGCGCTTTGAGGCGGCGGCGATTTCGGATACGTTTTGCATGCCCAATGCCGTTTCAATTATATGCTCAAACCCAATACGTTTATTATAGCCTTTCGCATCTTCAATCTGCGTGACCATCATATCAACCGCATAGACATCCGCAGCCGTTCCAACTTTTGGTATCATAATCAAATCCAACCGTTCGCCAGCTTGTTCAACTATATCCACCACATCGCGATACATGTAATGAGTGTCCAATCCGTTGATCCGGATTGACATCGTTTTACGCCCCCAATCAATCTCATTTAAAGCCGCAATAATATTTTTACGCGCCTGCTCTTTTTCATCCGGAGCCACCGCATCTTCGAGGTCAAGAAAAATAACATCTACATCAGATTTTGCAGCTTTTTCAAACATTTGAGCTTGTGACCCAGGCACAGCCAGTTCAGATCGATTCAGCCGCGCCGGAGCTTGTTCAACAGGAAAAAAAGACATGGTTCGAAACCTTTCGTTGTGAAATATTATTCCAATTAAGGATCAATAAATGTAAAAAAATTACCCTGTCAATTAAAAATTAATCAAACGACCTTGGATAACTTTTGAAACTATTCGTCTATTTTAGATCGAGACACATAGTAATGTGCGATCGCCTGCGCGCGATTGTTCACACCCAATTTGTCAAAAATATTCGACATATGAAATTTAACGGTATTAATCGAAAGTTCCAATCGGCTGGCAAGTTGCTTATTTGTCAAACCCTCTGCAAGCGAGTCAAGAATAAGCCTTTCCTTGCGAGATAAGGTGGTGATCGGATCGCTGCGCAGTTCTCGAATATCCAGAAACGGAAACACCATTTTACCCGCCGCGACTTCGAGGCAGGTTTGTACCAAAGCGTCTATCGGTGCAGATCTTGAAACGAACGCGGCGGCTCCTGCCGCCATTGCTTGCCGGGGAATATCGCTGTCTTTATCATCGCCATAGATCAAGATCCGCGGCGGCGCGTTTTGGCTGCGCAAAACATCAATCAGTTTCGCCGCTCCCAAATCTCGTATGGTCCAGTCAATCACGCAAATCTGCACGTCGATGCGCAAAATAACCGCCAAAAAGCTTTCTGATGTGCCGCTGGTTGCCACCAATGAAAAACGATCATCATCTTCGAAGACTTCCGACATGGCGGAAAGCACCAACGGGTTTCCATCCGCAATCATTATATCGATTGGTCGCTCTTGTTCAGTCAACATAGTCTTCTCTCCCCTGAATTTACCACCCGTTTGGCGTTAAAATCAAAGCTTTGATCTAAATACAGTTATTATGGGTAGGTTATTTCCCATACTATTAGATGTCCAAAGGCAGGAAATACTGATGTTTGTTTCCATTGTCAAACAAAATACTTTGCCCCCAACGCAATGCGAATCGGTCCTTTAGGAGGCATCATGTTAGAGACCCAAATTTTCAAAAAGTTAGAAATCCCAAATACAATCGCAGCGGGGCCCGGACCAGGAAATACCGACGAGCGCGTTCTGGCCGCCTATGCGGGCGCCGGGCTTGCAGACCATATGCATGCAGATGTGTTGCGCGGGATGGCCGAATGTAAAAAGATGTTGCGTCAGGTCTGGGGAACGCAAAACGTACATACTTTTGGCGTTGCTGGAACCGGATGGAGCGGTCTTGACATGATGTTCAGCGGCGTGCAGCCGGGCGATAAAGTGGTGATGTTCGTCAATGGAACCTTTTCAGGGATTGACGGATTAACAGCGCGGATGCGCGCCGCAACCGCGGAAGAGCTTGCGCAAAATCCGCTAGACCCTCAAGCTGCATCGGTGATTGTGGTAACCATCGAGCATGGAACCTCAGTGAGCGGTGATGTGATTGAAGCGGCATTACAAGAACATAAACCCAAATGGGCGGCTATGGCGCATTGGGAAACCGGATCTGGGCGGATCAATGATCTTGAGGGGTTCAGTGCCGCCTGTGAAAAACATAACGTACTGGGCCTTGTAGATGCAGTGTCATCTTTGGGGGTTGGAGCCTTCCGGATTGATGATTATCCGGGCATCCATGGATGGGCCTCTTGCCCGCAAAAAGGTTTGTCATGTTTGCCCTTGACCTATGCGCCTGTCTCATTCTCGGACAGATTCATTGAAACGCTCAATACCACCGGCACGCGCAGCTTTGTACATCATCCAGTGATGGAAGCCCGTCACTGGGCAATTATAGAGGGAAAAGATGTTGAAAAAGGCACCTATCATCGCACCCATTCCGCTTATGCCGTGGCCGCGTTTCATGAAGCGCTTCGGATCACGCTGAGCCAAGGTTTGACAGCCCGCGCGCAGGAATACGCCTATCACGAAGCAGCTTTGCGTATCGCGGTTGAAGCGATGGGCTGCGAGGTGACCTCGAACATGACATCATTGGTTGTGTTAAACCTGCCAAAGGCTTTGGCAGGGCGCGAAATGGAGCTTGTGCAACATTGCCGGGCGCAAAATTTTGGAATATGGCCCACGCTTTCTGAGCCAGTGCAAGTGCGTATTGGCATTTTAAACCTACTCTCGCAACCCGCAGTAACTGATATCGTGTTGCGTTTTGCGCAGGCGATCCGGGATTTGGGTGGCGAAGTGAATGATGCGCGCGTGATGGCGGCGCTGGATGAATCCTATAAGCCAGCGGTCGCCGCCGAATAACACCCCACTCTGTTGCCCCAGTCTTAAGGAAAAGATCATGGATATCCACGAATACCAGGCGAAAGAAATCTTGGCAAATTTCGGCGTGGACATACCGCCGGGGGCTTTGGCGTATAGCCCAGAGCAAGCCGCATATCGCGCCCGCGAATTGGGGGGCGAGTGTTGGGTTGTAAAAGCTCAGGTACATGCGGGCGGTCGCGGAAAAGCCGGTGGCGTAAAGCTTTGCCGCAGCGATAATGAGATCTTCACAATCTGTGAATCTTTGTTCGGTCATAAACTTGTGACGCATCAAACGGGCGCCGAGGGCAAAGGCATTTACCGCGTCTATGTCGAATCGGCAGTGCCCATCGAACGAGAGATCTATCTGGGCCTCGTTTTGGATCGCACCTCGCAACGGGTCATGATTGTTGCATCTGCCGAGGGCGGTATGGAAATCGAAGACATTTCTGCGGAGCGGCCAGACAGTATCGTGCGGGCGACTGTAGAACCAGCCGTTGGCTTGCAAGATTTTCAATGCCGTCAGATAGCATTTAAATTGGGGATCGATCCGGCACTGACGCAGAGCATGGTGCGCACCCTGAAAGCCGCTTATCGGGCCTTTCGGGAATATGACGCGACAATGGTCGAAATAAACCCTTTGGTGATTACGGGGGATAACCGCATTTTGGCCTTAGATGCGAAGATGACCTTTGATGACAATGCCCTTTTTCGTCACCCAAATATCAGCGAATTACGGGATAAAAGCCAAGAGGATCCCCGCGAAAGCCGAGCCGCAGATCGAGGCTTAAGCTATGTCGGGCTTGAAGGGAATATCGGCTGTATCGTCAATGGCGCGGGTTTGGCCATGGCCACTATGGATACCATCAAATTGGCGGGGGGTGAGCCGGCGAATTTTCTAGATATTGGTGGAGGCGCTACGCCCGAAAGGGTGACCAAAGCCTTTCGACTGGTCTTATCGGACAGCAATGTTCAGGCGGTGCTGGTGAATATATTCGCTGGCATCAACCGCTGCGACTGGGTCGCGGAAGGCGTCGTGCAAGCCTTACGGCAAGTCAGTGTAAACGTGCCCGTGATTGTCAGATTGGCGGGAACAAACGTTGAAGCAGGGCAAAAAATACTTGCAAAATCGGGGCTTCCGATCATTCGCGCAACAACTTTGAATGAGGCTGCCGAACGCTCTGTTGCTGCTTGGAAAAGTGGCAATTCGGATTTAAAAAAATTGAGGGCCGTCACATGAGTATTCTTATTGATCAAGATACCCGCGTCATCGTTCAGGGCATTACCGGAAAAATGGCACGATTTCATACGGCTGATATGCTGGCCTATGGCACCAATGTGGTGGGGGGCGTCGTGCCCGGAAAAGGTGGTCAAACCGTTGAGGGGCTGCCGGTTTTTGACACCGTAGAAGAGGCCGTTGCGCAAACAGATGCAGAAGCCAGTTTGGTCTTTGTACCCCCCCCCTTTGCCGCTGACAGCATAATGGAAGCCGCAGATGCTGGCATTAAATACTGCGTTTGCATCACCGATGGCATCCCTGCGCAAGATATGATTCAGGTCAAACGATATATGTTTCGATATCCCAAAGATCGGCGGATGGTCCTGACAGGGCCAAATTGCGCCGGCACAATCAGCCCTGGCAAGGCTTTATTGGGGATCATGCCCGGCCATATCTACCTGCCGGGTCATGTTGGCATCATCGGGCGCTCTGGCACCCTGGGATATGAGGCTGCGGCGCAGCTAAAAGCCCATGGTATAGGAGTATCTACATCGGTTGGGATCGGCGGAGATCCAATTAACGGATCTTCATTTAAAGACTTATTGCAGCGCTTTGAGGAAGATGATGACACGCATATCATTTGCATGATCGGCGAAATTGGTGGGCCACAAGAAGCCGAAGCAGCGGCGTATATCCGCGACCATGTGAAAAAACCAGTCGTGGCATATGTGGCGGGTTTAACCGCGCCGAAAGGGCGCACGATGGGCCATGCGGGCGCGATAATCTCGGCCTTTGGCGAAAGCGCAAGTGAAAAAGTTGAAATCCTGTCTGCGGCGGGCGTTACGGTTGCCCCTAATCCAGCGGTCATCGGTGATACAATCGCAGATGTTTTGAAAGAGGTCGCGTGATGAGTGGAGGCTTAATCGTGAATAAAAAACCACGCGTTTTGGTAACGCGGCGTTGGCCATCGGCAATCGAAAGCAAATTATCGGCGGAATTTGACGCTGTATTCAACCGCTCAGACACCCCCCTTAGCGCAACCGATTTTCGTCAGGCGTTTTCGGATTTTGATGCAATTTTGCCAACTGTTACCGATAAATTGGGCCCCGAAGTGCTGGATATGGCGCAGGCGCGCACAAAAATATTGGCAAATTACGGTGTTGGCTATAGCCATATTGATATCCATGCGACCCAGAAATTGGGAATAACCGTCACGAATACCCCCGATGTTTTGTCAGATTGCACCGCAGATCTGGCGATGACGCTTTTGTTGATGGTTGCGCGGCGGGCCGGCGAGGGCGAGCGTGAAATCCGCTCTGGCAATTGGTCAGGTTGGCGCCCCACGCATATGATGGGGTCTAAGGTGACAGGAAAGACATTGGGAATTGTCGGCTTTGGCCGCATCGGACAGGCGATGGCGCAGCGCGCGCATCATGGCTTTGGGATGAAGATCGTGGTGCATAATCGCTCTCCGATTAAACAGGCGATTCTCAAACGGTATAATGCCACGCAAGTTGCGACGATTGATGATTTATTGCCGCAAAGCGATTTTGTGTCCCTGCATTGTCCGGGCGGCGCTGAAAACCGCCATTTGATGAATAACCGCAGGCTCGAATTGATGAAGCCAGAGGCTTTTTTAATAAATACGGCCAGAGGAGAGGTGATCGATGAATATGCACTCGCGCAATCGCTGATGTTTGGATGTATCGGCGGCGCAGGGTTGGATGTTTATCAAGGCGAACCAAAAATTTCATCCCATTTATTACAATGCGATAATTTGGTCGTACTTCCCCATTTAGGCAGTGCCTCAACCGAGACCCGCAACGAGATGGGAAATAGAGTGTTTCAAAATCTGATAGAATTCTTCAACGGCCGCGAACCTCTGGACAAAGTTGCTTAAAAGCTTTCAGGCGTGATCATTCAATTTAATCTATCAAGATAGAGTGCACCTGCTTAACTGAATTGGTCATAGCTGCGTTTTGCGCCCACATACCCAAGATCGGCAAAGAAGCGATCGGAACCAAAACGCAGCGCAAGCCGGTTCACGACAAGCACGTCTCGAATGGCCTCGGCCTCCTTGTCGAAGATTGCGTGCATGGCTTAGGTGCCCAGAGATTGTCTTGCCAAAAAGGTTTCGATTTCCAACGAATAAACGGCGCAGGGGATTCAAAAAATCAATTTCAAATCAGCTTGGAACTATCCAATTTCATATCCAGATTGTGCAATGGAAAACCTTTGCTACCATTCTCTCAACATTCTTCTAAAAATCCGAGTTCGGCTTGGCGAAACGAGCAAAAGTGGTGACGATAAACGTTTCGCCTTTGCGCGCAAGCTCCTGCCTTTTCGAATAAACAATACTTGGCAGACAGGCTCGATATTTCTTGAGAAAAAGTTTTTTCAGATGCGTTAAAGGTGAGCTTCGTTATTTGTCTATCTGGGGGTATTTCTGATGGCCAAACGCAATACGAGCATAGCCAATCAGCGCAAGGAATTGCCTCTATCAATAGTCTGGCGGGTGAATGATAAAAATTGAGTGATAAGTTACTGTCACGCTAGCGATAGAGCATTCAAACTGCACCATGTTGCGCAGTATTTTCTTCAACCATAGTAGAAATTTGAGTGCACCTTATATGCTAGATTTGTCTCAACGAAATCTGAACCGATCTCAAAAGCTATGTTGCAAACGGATAAAACATCCAAAAACATCACATGAAAATTTAAACCCAAGGAAACTTAATACTGTCGTAATCTTGCACATAAAATTTAAGGAATAGCATTTATTTAGATAGGCCAGATTGGTGGTAATGGTCCTGCAGCAACTGATTTTTTTATCTGAGTTTAATACAGAAATTTGCAACTGCAGATGCGAAACTGGACATGACGATCGTTCATGCAGATGCTTCTACCCTGATGAAAAACTTGATGCGTGATAATAAGAATGCACAAGCCGAGATATATGAAGGGTTAACCCAAAGACCAAAGCAAGCAGGTACAGATTGCATTGCCATCCCTTCAATTGAAGGTCACTTTTGCATTAAAAACTTTAAAGTGAAGTCGAGTCTTCCATCGTAAACATGCTATTTTGCATTCAAAAAGAGGTTAGAAAACGCGGCTATAATAAAATGGGAATTTTGAGCACTTAACCTGTGATGAAAACCAAGTTTTATTCAGACATAACCTCGGTAGAAGTCATCCTGCCTGAAGAAACCCCATTTGAAAATATGCATAAAGCATAGGTGGATATGGCAAAATTGGGTTCTGCGAAAGACGCACAAAAAGGTCTTTAACGCAGCAAGCAACCAATTCATTCACAAAATTAAGGCAGAGGCAATTTCGTTAGGTAGCGCGGATCTGGCATTGGTTTATCACGCAAGCAATGTAGAATTTAAACGCGTAGATCATGCTGAAATTCAGGCGCAGAAGCTAGTTGACTTTCATCAGAAATAGTTTCTTCTCCAGTGAATATTATCACTTGGGCGGGGGTGTTTTCTCAAAACTTGGAACATCTTTGGGTATGATGTGATACGGTTGTTGATCTATGCAAAAAATTGCTGCCTTCGGACTAAACCAAGAGTGATCGTCCAATGTGCCAATTTTTAAAACCAACATGCCCGGTCGAGGAGGGCTTTTGACACAGATATGCGTGCCACAATTTCCGCAAAAATACCTGATCCGCGGGGATTCTAGATCACGCCTTGAAAATGTTTTCAGTTCCCCCTTTGTGACACGAAACGTTTCTTCCAAAATTACGATAGAGGCATTTGCTTCACCGCCTGAAAGATAGCGGCATTCTCTGCAATGGCAGAGCAATTGAGACTGTATCGGATCCTCAAACTCAAACCGAATATCTCCACAATAACATTTTCCAGTATGGATCATCTAACCACCTTTTCTGCGTTTGGGTTCTTCAATTTTTGGGTCGTAATATGCAATTGTTTCATGGGTATCTTTTGCAATTATGTCTCCCACGAAATGTGCTTTGGAACGGGTGAATACTTCTCTGTCTAATTCAAACCAAAATGTGGGTGGATCAAGCGTGCCTGCGGTTACCCCGGTTAATCCTGCTCTTACTTCTAGTTTGATAAAGACAGTTGTCGCGCAGGTGTCGCAAAAGACTGTTTCCCACTGCGTACCACTTTCGCTCGTAAAGCTGTATTCCTTGCCTTTTCCTGCGGTGATTTTAACGTTTTCATCTTTGAAATACGCCAGCGTGCCAAATGCTGATCCCGTTCGAAGTTGACAATATCGGCAATGGCATACGGCACCAATTTCAGGGTTTCCCATCACTTTATATCTTAGATCACCACAAAGACATCCGCCGCTATGTTCTGACATCGCAAAACCCCTCATGGTCCAAAATTGCTTGGCCGAATACTCTGTTACACTGGGGATCATCCTAACCGCTTTAATTGCAAGTTGAACACCCAGTTCTGCTGCGGGGCGGTTAAAACTATTCCGCATTTGTAACGTGAATTTTATATTATACCTAATGCAACACCATATTCATGCAGAGAGGTCTTCCGTCGGTCACCCCATAGTTGCCTTTTTGCCTCGCAGAAATTTCAGAAACCAATTCTCTAAATTCAGGATCACCTTCTAAATCATCAAGGTCCATAAATGACAGCAGATTAAAAACGGTTTCTTCCTAACCTGTTATGAGGGTGAACTTACCTTTTATGCTCTGGAAGTTCTGCAGCAGTTTCCCAATCTTTTCATTCATGATTGGTTGAGATAGGGCGACTATTCATCTTTTTTTGTGTGAGACAGAGGCCTGCCATATATAAAAGAGACGCTGCTGCATCTGTGTTGTTACTTGAACTCAAACAGTTGCCGACCAGGAACGCTCTTTATGAAAGCTCTTCAGAATTCCAATACCCTTTGACCACCGACAGGCGGGGAATGCGTGTATATCCAGATTACATGGAGGTGATTGGTATATAAAATGTCTTCTCCCTGGTTAAAGAAGAGAGATAATTGTGGAGGCAATACAGGTAAAAACAAAAAGTCTTCAGGGAATTTTACTGGAAAACTTTGTAAAAAATATCAGTCAAACTGCATTGAGTCAGCAGCGTCAAGCTTTTTGGACGGCTTTCAGGCCTGTTTGTGATTCGTGCATTTGAAAGCGGCTATCTTGACGCTAACGAGCGCCGCCTAATTCCAAGCACCCAGAGTGCTTGATTGAGAATTTATTTGATCTAACCGCTCTAAATTAACGATTGTAGATAGCATGAGCCTATCTTGACTCCAATCTCCTGAACGCTGGATCGCCACTGCACATAACAGCACAGACGCCACAAGCGGCACAATGAAACAGAGGGTCAAAATACGCGAGCGCCGCAGATGATTGGCATGAAGAAGCGACACGACGCGCTGTTCTAAAAAGCTTTTTCTACCTTCTCGCCAAGACAAACGATCTGCCGTTACCAAGGTGACCTTTGGAAACGCAATCAAAAAGCTGCGATCTTTGCGTAGGCTTCTTTGACAAACAGAGAGCAAAGTTTCGCAATAAGAAACGATATCAACCCGACCTTTTTTAAGCACTTCGCTGTCACAGCTTAATTCGCGCAAATGTTCAACTTGCCGCTTCCAGGCGTGATATGCTGGGTTCCAAAAAAAGATTGGTTTTAAAACTTCGAGTAAAATCTCCCATTCGATATCGCCTTGCCGCAAATGCTGTAGCTCATGCGCCAAAGATACTTTCATCTCATCCTTTTGGCCAAGCATATGGGACGGGATCACAATATAATAATTTCGCAAACCACGCGTTGAGAAAGGCACCAATATTCTGTCAGATAAACCGATTTTTATCCGCCCCAACTTACGCCACGCGTGGCTTTGACGCACTATTCTGTAAAGACAAAATGCTGAAAAAATCAGCCTCCAGACAGAGATCGCACACCCCAATAGAAACACAGCAATTATGCTTGACGCGCCCCATCCGACAGCGTTTGCTACATTTTCAGTCAAGGTGCCCCGGACTGCCAAAAGACGCTCTAGATCGGCCGCTTTCATATCAAATCCACCGCTTAAGTAATGCGAGACAATTTGATCCGAAAGATTGAATTTTAAATGCGCTGTAAACCCGTGTGTTTGCAGAGCATTCAACGTTAAAATCAAAGCGGGAGAAATAAGAACGGCCAAGAATAAGGCGTTCAAAAGTTTCAAATGGCTTCGATAAGCATGCTGTAAGCCAAAGGTTTGCAATAGATAGCGACAGATCCACCACCCCGAAAATGCCGCCATAATCAGAATATTTAATGTGATGAACACATCTAAAATAGCACTAATCGATATCATTTTTTAACCTCTTATCCACAAGTTCACGGATTTGAGACAAGGCTTCTTCTGTCAGAGATTCGTCATTCACCAAACGTGCAACCAAAGAAGCAGGCGCATCGTCAAACAGTTTGGTGGACAGATCTTTTAGCGAGCGCGCTTGATAAGCATGTTTTGCCAAAGCCGGTTGATAAACATGGCTTTTGCCCTCTTTGCGGCTGGTA
>JADHOV010000037.1 GCA_016778765.1 Paracoccaceae bacterium
TGCAGGAAACAATCGGGTTTGAGGCACAATTTACCGGTGATCCAACGCTTTTGAAATGGGAAAGCCTGCATGGAACACAATCAGGGGCTGGCTTTGACGCCGCGGTTGCCGGTTTAGAATATACGCTTTATGGCGCTTTCGGGCAGGTCTGGGATCTTGGGCTTATCGCTGAAGGTCAATATGACACCCGTCCACAAGCGGCGGCCGAACGCTTTTACAGCGCAGGCTTACGCCTAGTTCTGAATGATGTCAAAGATACAAGCTTCTTGGCATTGATATCGCAGGACCAAAAGCAAGAGCAGTCTTTGATTGCCTTTGAAGCATCGCGGCGGCTGAACGACTGGTCCAGTTTGGAATTGCGCAGCCAATTCTATGACGCCAAAAAAAACGGTTTGGCTTTCTCGGGCATCGCTGATGATGATGTGATTTCCCTAACCGTAAATATGTTTTTCTAAAACTACCAGCTGTGAGGCCAGACCGCTGCGACTTGAAATTTTGTTAACTTTGATCGCAGGCAGTCTTTTCGGTGAATGGATCTTTGGGCTAAGCTCAGGCGAACCCAGTAAGGAGGCAGCACTATGCGCCATGCCAAAACCCTAAAAGCTCTTTCGCAGCTTTTGCCCGGCCGCCTGAGCACATCAAAATCGGATCGCGACCTTCATGGCCGGTCAGAAAGTTATTTTGATCTTATGCCGCCCGACGCGGTGGCTTATGTCGAAACCACGCGAGAGGTTCAAAACCTGCTCGAGATCTGTTCGCAATTTGAATGCCCGGTGATTGGGTGGGGCACCGGCACATCGCTCGAGGGGCATACCTCGGCTCCACGCGGTGGGATCAGCGTCGATTTCTCGCGGATGAACAAAATACTACAACTCAATTCGGAAGATATGGATGTTCTTGTGCAGCCCGGGCTCACCCGTGAAGCGCTGAATATCGAATTGCGCGCAAGCGGGCTGTTCTTCCCGGTTGACCCCGGGGCCAATGCTTCATTGGGCGGTATGGCCGCAACGCGGGCCAGCGGCACAACCACCGTGCGCTATGGTGGCATGCGGGAAAATGTAAAAGCATTAGAAGTTGTTCTTGCGGATGGCCAAGTGATACAGACGGGCAACCGGGCGCGTAAATCTTCTGCCGGCTACGATCTCACGTCGCTTTTGGTGGGATCCGAAGGCACTTTGGGGCTGATCACTAAACTTACCTTGCAGCTGCATCCGCAGCCAGAAGCCATTAGCGCCGGCATCGTAGCTCTTGACAGCATGGAGCAAGCGGTAAACGCAGTGATCGCAACAATTCAAATGGGCTTGCCCATGGCACGGATAGAATTCGTTGATGGTGCAACCGCACAAGCCTTTAACGATTATGCGGGCGCTGACATGCGCATTCAACCACATCTGTTGTTCGAGCTGCATGGCAGCGATGCCAGCGTTGCTGAAAATGCCGAATTATTCTGTGATATCTGTCAAGAATATGGCGGCGCTGGGTTCCAATGGTCCGCGCTGCCCGAAGAAAGAAACAAGCTTTGGACGATGCGCCATAATGGCTATTACGCGGTTCTTGCAAGCCGCCCCGGCGCGCGCGCGATCGTAACTGACATTTGTGTGCCAATCTCCGCACTGGCGCAAGCCGTAGAAGAAACCCACGCAGATATTGCCCGAAGCGCGATCAGCGGGCCTATTTTAGGGCATATGGGGGATGGGAATTTCCACGCCATTCTGCTTATTGATCCTAACAATGCATCCGAATACAGAGCTGCAATGCAGATTTCCGACCGTATGGCCGAGCGCGCACTGGCCTTGGGCGGCACCTGTACCGGCGAGCATGGCATTGGCATGGGCAAGCTGAAATTTATGGAGCAAGAGCATGGTTTAGCCTGGGAGGTTATGCGCGGCTTGAAACGCCAAATGGATCCCTTGAACATCTTAAACCCAGGTAAATTATTACGGCAAAATTAAGGCCTCGGATTGAAGATCAGCGTCCTGCAAGAAGAGTCTGAGCCGCAACGCGCGCCGCATCCGTAACCTGCGTTCCCGAAATCATACGCGCGATCTCATCCACGCGCTCTTGGCGATCAAGCTGTTTGATCCGCGAAACAGTATGGCTATCTGTTTGATGTTTGCTGACTTGGAACTGTGCATCACCTAATGCGGCAACCTGCGCAGAATGGGTGACCACCAGCACTTGTCCAGATTGGGCCAGCTCTGCCAAACGTCGGCCCACCGCATCTGCTGTAGCTCCCCCGACCCCGCGGTCAATTTCGTCGAAAATCAAAGTTGCGTGCGAATTATCTGCATTGAGGCACACTTTTAGCGCCAATAAAAACCGGCTTAATTCACCACCAGAGGCAATTTTTCCCAAAGGCCCCGCCGGCGCGCCTGGATTGGTGGCCACGCAAAAATCGACCTGATCAATCCCCTCAGGGCCTGCGGCGGCCGCGGTCATTCTGGTTTCGAACATTGCCCGCTCCATTTTCAGCGGTGCCAATTCTAAGGCCATCGCTTGATCCAGCTTTTCGGCGACAGCGCGGCGCGCAAGCTGCAACTCTGCTGCCCGCGCACCATAGACATTTTCGGCTTCGGCTTGCGCTGCCCGCAAGGCTTTCAAATGATCTGCACCAGCGTCCAAACGCAGCAAACGCGCGTCTAAATCGCCTGCTAAGTCAGCCAATGCATCAACATGGACATCATGCTTACGCGCCAAGCCGCGCATCGCAAACAACCGTTCTTCAAGCGTTTCAAGCTCATGCGGGTTGAACCCGATTGCGTCTAAACACGCTTCCACCTCATTCAGCGTATCTTGCAATTCATTCATCACGCGCGCCAAACTGTCGAGCGGCGCATCTAATTCATCGTTTAACTGTGCAGCGGCCTCTTGCAGCCAGCGTTGGGCATCATACAGCAAAGCTTCGGCGCCCTCGCGCCCCAATGCGTGATGGGCTTTGGACACATCTGCGCGCACCCGCGTCGAAGCCTGCATCAGCCGCCGCTTCGCATCCAACGCATCCGCCTCGCCAGGTTTTGGATCCAGCGCGCTTAATTCAGCCACTGCATGGCGCAGAAACTCTTCTTCGCGGCGCAACTCTGTCACTGCTTCGTTTTCCAGTTCAACCGCTTTGCGGGCGCGCTCTTTCTCGCTCCAAGCTTTGGCAACCGCCGCTTTCAAAGCGCCATATTGGCCATAATCGTCTAATAAATTGCGATGCCCTTTGGCGTTTAACAAGCCGCGATCATCATGCTGGCCATGCAGCTCGACCAAATGTTCGGACAGTTTGCGCAGCAATTCACCTGATACCCTACGGTCATTAATCCAGGCCGTTTTACGTCCATCTCGCCCGTTGACACGCCGCAATATCAACTCTTGCGAAACAGGCAATCCATGCTGTTCGAGTAAATCCAAAACAGGGTGGTCATCGGGCAAATCAAACCACGCGCTTACTTCGCCTTGCTCGGCCCCTTGGCGCACCAGATCAGATGGTCCACGCCAGCCAAGTACGAAGCCCAAACTATCAAGCAAAATAGATTTGCCCGCCCCGGTTTCTCCCGTCAGCACGTTCAAGCCGGCCCTCAGCGAGAGCTCAAGATGATCAATAATCAAGATATCGCGAATATCTAACCCTTTGAGCATCGCCTTAGCCCATCTGCTTCGTCACAGCCATTCGCCTTTTACAACCTGTCGGTAGACTTTGCTCAGCCATCCCGTACCCGATACTTTTGGAGAATACCCCTTCGATTTAAGCAGCGCGAAACTGGCGCGATACCATTCGCTTGACTGATAATTATGCCCTAAAATCGCCGCCGCCGATTGGGCCTCATCAACCAAACCAAGCGAGAGATAGGCCTCAACCAATCGATGCAACGCCTCTGGGGTTTGTGATGTGGTTTGGAAATCTTCAACAACCACTCTAAACCTATTCACCGCCGCGCCATAATGCCCAGATTTCAGATAATAGCGTCCAACTTCCATTTCCTTGGCGGCCAAATGGCTGAACGCCAGATCAAATTTCAATTTTGAGGGTTGTGCATACTCGCTTTCGGGATATTGCTCAATCACAACGCGAAACGCTTCAAGCGCCTGCAATGTTAGACCCTGATCGCGGCCAATATCCGAAATTTGATCGTAATAGCTTAACGCCAAAAGAAATTGCGCATATGCAGCATCTTCATCTGCTGGGAAAAAATCGACATATCGCTGGGCTGCGGCGCGGCTTTCATCATATTTCTTGCCTTGATGATAAACGAATGCTTGCATGATCAAGCCGCGTTTTGCCCATTCAGAATAGGGATAGAGCCGCTCTATTTCACTGAAATATTGCGCACCTTGATCATAGCGTTTCTTGTTCAGTTCTATTTCAGCTTTCTTAAAAATCTCTTCAGGGCTGAAATTTTCAAGATTTTCAGGCTCTTGGCTTTTAAAAGCATCCTCACACCCGGCCAATAAAAAAACGCTCAACAGCGCTGCGGCGACCCCGTGGCGAAACCCATATGCCTTCATTCGCGAACATTCCTTTTGTACATGTCACAAAGCCGCATTCTCTCCGGCCTCATGGCGCAGTTGTAACATAAAAACAAAGGGATCAAAAAGAGCGATCTTTAAGACGCTGCGCGATATTCTTCTAAAGAAGCCCCAATACCGGGCAATATTTGCAACACATCATCGCAACAAGAGACGCGTTCAAAACTTCCTGGCGTGGCGAATAAAACGCATAAGAGGTTATTGGTGATCGCATGCCCGGCGCGATGGCCGATATAATGTCCGATGATCGGAGCGCCGCTTAGGGTTAAATCGCCCAAAGCATCAAGCATTTTATGCCGCACCGCTTCATCTGCGTGCCGTAAACCACCCGGGCTTAGCACTTTTGCGCCGTCAACCACCACGGCATTTTCCAAACTGCCGCCCCGCGCCAACCCCTTCGAACGCATCCTATCAACATCCACGCTGCGGCAAAAGGTGCGGCTGTCGCATAATTCGCGCACAAAAGAGCCGTTTGACATATTAATCGTTTTGCTCTGCACGCCGATCGCAGCGTCTTTAAAATCGATATGAAAGCTCATCTTGGGGGTATCACTTGGAACCAAACGCGCCCAACCTTGATCGGTTTTAAATTCTATGTCTTTCAAAATTCGTATCGCCTCGACGGGCTGATCCAATTGCGTCAGCGGATCTGCCAATATCTGGCGCACAAAGGGAAACGCGCTGCCATCAAGGATGGGCACTTCGGGGGCGTTAATTTCAATCCTTGCGTTATGCACACCGCAGCCCGCCAGAGCCGAGAGCAGATGCTCGACGGTTGAAACAGATATGCCCGCTTCATTCACCAGCTTTGTGCATAATGGAGATTGTTCAACCCTGTCCCAGCGGGCCGGAATAGCAGTATCCCCAATGTCTACATCGCTGCGGAAAAAGCATATGCCGAAATTTGCAGGCGCCGGGCAAAGTTTAAGCTCGACCTCCTCACCAGAATGCAACCCAATGCCGCGAAAGACCAGAACCTTAGAAACAGTGGTTTGCAAGTTAACCCCAACTCTCTCTTTTTGATGCTAAACATGTACCTTAAATGGGCCAACAATCACAATTCAAACTTTGTTACGCACTGAAACATGGTTACTCAAAATCAGCACGAATTTGCCCAATTATTTGTTGCGCGAGCGCATCCCCATCAAAAGAGGGGATGCAATGCTTGATATATCGGTTGATTTAGTTCGCCTGACGGCGCAAAAAGGCGGGCACTTCGATCCGCTCTTGCTCCAAAGGCGGCTCGGCCGTTTCTGCTGTAAGAGCGCGCGAAACGGGTGTTTCTTGCGGCGCTGCAGGGGCTGTGGCCACGCTCGAACGATTACTTTCTGCACCCGACATGCGGTTGATAAGAGATCCAATTCCAAACCGCGGACGCTCGGAAGCCGCAGGCTCTTCTTCAACCTGACTTTGAGGTTGCGCCGAGGCGGGGGTGGTTTTCACCGCAGCCCGAAGGCGCGCCATCGCTTCATCAGTTGGCACACCCGCCGCCGAGACGCGCACTGCCGTATCTTCGCCCAATTGCAGCGGCGCGGCCGGTTGCCCTTGATAGGCAGGAGGCGGCAGGCTGTCATCCTGTTCCCCCAATCTCTCGTCATGCGGCGCAAGCGCCTCATCCAAAACATGCGCGCTTTGGGCATCTGCGAACAAATCTGCCTCAGGTGCAACCGGCACCGTCAGTTCTGGCTCGCGCTCCTGCGCCAAAGTCAGCTCGGCAGCCTGCTCAGCAGCGACCAAGGGCTCAGCCATGCGCCGGCGTGGTTGGGGAACTTCATTGCTGCTTTCGCTCACGTCAATACCAGTGGCAACGACTGAAACCCGCATTTTACCCGCCATCTCCGTGTCCAACGTTGAACCGACGATGATATTGGCATCCGCATCCACTTCCTCGCGCACCCGATTGGCCGCCTCATCCAATTCAAACAAGGTTAAATCTTGGCCACCGGTGATGTTGATCAAAACGCCGCGTGCGCCGTTAAGACTGATTTCATCAAGCAATGGATTGGCAATTGCTTTTTCAGCCGCCTGAATAGCACGGTCTTCGCCCTCAGCTTCGCCCGTGCCCATCATCGCCTTGCCCATTTCATCCATTACGGCGCGGACATCGGCAAAGTCCAAATTGATCAAGCCGGGGCGCACCATCAGATCGGTGACGCCTTTGACACCTTGGTACAAGACATCATCCGCCATGCTGAACGCATCTGTAAAGGTGGTTTTTTCATTCGCCAGACGGAATAAATTCTGGTTCGGGATGATGATCAGCGTATCAACCATCTTTTGCAGAGCCTCGACGCCCTCTTCAGCCTGACGCATCCGCTTGGCACCTTCGAACTGAAACGGCTTGGTGACAACCCCAACCGTGAGCACCCCAAGTTCGCGCGCAGCTTGCGCGATGATCGGTGCCGCGCCTGTGCCTGTTCCGCCCCCCATTCCGGCGGTGATAAAACACATATGCGCGCCCGCCAAATTATCGACGATTTGTTCGATGCTTTCTTCAGCAGCGGCAGCTCCGACCGACGCCCGTGCGCCCGCGCCCAAACCCTCGGTCACTTTCACACCCAACTGGATACGGGTGCTTGATTGGCTTTGCTGCAGCGCCTGTGCATCGGTGTTCGCAACGACAAACTCAACGCCATCCAGCTCTTTGCTGATCATGTTATTCACCGCATTACCGCCAGCGCCACCAACGCCAAAAACGGTAATTCTGGGTTTTAGTTCATCATATTGGGGCACTGAAAGTTTCAATGTCATGGTTGATCCGCCTGTGATTTGTCCCATTTTGGGAACATTTTTAATTATTAAATGAACGGTAGCTAAATAAATCCAAAAGGTCACGCAAAATTACGATCTACCCGCTAAATATGGGCGATTTTGTGCCCATAACACCCGATCTAGGCACCAGCCTTCCCCCAAGCCCTACCAATTATCTTTAAACCAGCGCATTGCGCGCTTCAAAGAACGAGTCGGATAGCGCGCGGTTGTCATCTCAAAATCCCACCATTCATCTTGCGGATGCGCGGCAAAAAGGCTTAAACCGACCAAACCGGCGCAATTGGCGCCCGCGTAAGCTGGCGGCAATCCGTGGATGCGCAACGGTCTGCCCAAGCGCACTTGTTGGCCCAACAACCGGCTGGCTAAATCATCTATACCCGGGATCTGGCTGCCGCCACCCGTCAGCACGATTTGCTGTGCGGGCAGATGATCGAACCCGGCAAGATCCAAGCAAGATCTTATATCTTCAAAAATTTCTTCCATTCTTGGCCGAATGATGCCGATCAACTCGGCGCGGCTGACCATCCGTCGATCCCGCTCCCAATCACCGGTATCGCCGCCCATTTCGATCATATCCCGGTCATCCATACCGGTGGCAATCAGCCCTCCATGCATGGTTTTAATCCGCTCTGCCAGCGCCATAGGAACTTGCAAGCCCATCGAGATATCCCGCGTAATATGGTCACCGCCTAGCCTGACCGTATCGGCGTAGATCATGTGCTTTTTCATAAAAATCGATACGCTTGACGTGCCACCGCCAATATCGATACAGGCCGCGCCAAGCTCTTGTTCATCTTCGACCAGGGACGAAACCCCAGACATATAAGCAGAGGAGGCCACGCCCGCCAATTCAAGGTCGCAACGCTTCACGCAATAGGCCAGATCATGAATGGCTTTTTCAGAAACGGTCAGCATATGCATATCCGCCCCCAACACGTTGCCAATTTGATCGCGCGGATCCGACAGGCCGCTGCGTTGATCCAAAACAAAATTTACCGGCTGCGCGTGCAAAACCTCGCGCCCCTCTCCAAATTCGGGGATATCACACGCTGCTAAAACGCGCGCCACATCCTGATCTTGAACGATTTGACTTTCCACGTTGACCTCGCCGGTCACGCCATAAGACCGCGGGGCGCCGCCTGAAAAACAGGCAATCACGTGATCCACATGCAACCGCGCCATTTTCTGCGCAGATTGTAAAACCGTGCGAATGGCGCGCTCGGCTTGCGGCATCGATATAATCTCGCCGAATTCTACGCCGCGAGATTGGGTAGTTGCCGCGCCCACCACCCGAAACTCGGATTGCCCCGCCAAAGAGCCGACCCCATCAAAGCCCTCTGAGGCGCCGCTCCCTTCGAAGCGCAGGATAAAACATCCGATTTTCGCAGTGCCCATATCCAAAACAGCGATCACTCCGCGCTGCAATGCTGCTTTGCGCATCGCCCGCATAGCACGTTGAGATTCATACAGCCCAGCCATCTTTAGTCTCCAGTTTTCATCTGTATCACATCCCGAGACCCAAAAAGCGCCTCCTCTCCAAGTCGCAAGGTTATTCGGCTCTCAAGGCGCATATCCACCACTTCAATATCGCGGGCCAAAAGATCCTGCGCCTGATCCAAACCGATGATGCGCTCTAAGGCTTGCACAGGATCGCGTTCGGGCAACATCAAGCGTTGATCGCGATCCAAGGCAACATCCCAGCGTCTCTGCCCCACGTAAACCATGCCCCGCAACCGCTCGGCTAGCGGGCGCGCCGCAGCATAAAGTGCCAAGGCTTGCGCCACATGTTGATCCGCTCCAGCGCCCGCGATCAAATTCAAATGCGGGTAATCCAGCCGCGAAGACGCGGTGCGCACATAGGTGCCGGTTTCATCCAGCAATTCAAGTGCATCGCGGCGGCGCCAAATAATCGCTGGACGCCGCTCTTCAATCTCGATCTGGACCATCTCGCCCCAGTGCACATTCACCCTTGCTTCTTTTACGGGATCTAGCCCCAAGATCGTTTCGCGCATCTGCGCAGAATCTAAATCAAAAGAACTGATGGGGAAATCAATATTCAAAACCTCGCGAATATCTTGCGCCACATCATCGCTGGCGCCGCTGATTGACATTAAATCAATCATGAATTCGGGTCGCTCGACAAACAGCGTTGCCGCCTGATTGTAAATCAAACGCACCGCATCCCGACGTTGCTGATCGCCAAAATAAACCCCAAGCGCAGCCAGCACCAGACCGATGGGCAGCCCGTAAATCACGGTGAACCTTAAGACCGGCCGCAGCATAATTCTATTCAGACGATAGGCCAGCCGCGAGGGTGCGGGATCCTCTTGCCGCCTCGGCCTGCCAATCAGCGATCGCATCCAGCATCCTCCACGATACGTCGACACAGCGCCCCAAAGCCAATGCCAACGCTGGCAGCCTGTTCGGGGCTCAGCGAGGTGGGGGTCATGCCCGGTTGCGTATTTGTTTCGAGCAAGATCAACCCCTCTAGCCCTTTCGTTTCATCCCAGCGAAAATCGGTTCGGCTTAAACCGCGGCACCCTAACGCTTGATGCGCGCGCAGCGCATAATCCAAACAGGCTACAGTGATTTCAGCCGGCACATCCGCTGGCACCACATGGCGGGACCCGCCCGGATGATATTTGGCGGCATAATCATACCATTTTTCGGTGATAATATCCGTGACAGCCAAGGCTTGATCATCCAGCACGGTGGTGGTTAATTCACGCCCCGGCACGAAGCGCTCGATCATAACCATATCGGGCAAGTCATCGCCAAGATCGGGCAAAGAGTTAGCCCCCTCTTCAACAAAATATATCCCGACAGACGAGCCTTCGTTATTGGGCTTGATCACATAAGGAGCGGGCAGCAAAAACTGGCTGGCGGCCTCTGATTTTGCAACGATTTTGCTGTCGGCCACGGGTAACCCCGCCTCGACAAACGCTTTTTTTGAGCGCTGCTTATCCATCCCCAAGGCAGAGGCCAAAACACCCGAATGCGTGTAGGGGATTTTCAACCACTCAAGAAGGCCTTGAACCGCGCCATCCTCACCCCAGCGACCGTGCAGCGCATTGAACGCAACCTCGGGGCGCAGATCATCAAGCCGTTGCGCAAGATCTGCGCCAGCGTCCAGCTCAATCACCTCAAATCCTTCGCCCCGCAAAGCGGCAGCGCATTCGCGCCCGCTGACAAGAGAGACTTCGCGTTCAGCGGAAAGCCCCCCCATTAACATTGCCACTCTTTGGGTTGCCCTGCTCGACATACCCGCTTCGCCTTTACCCGGCCTTATGGGCCGTTTTATTCGCGCCTGTTTTCAGGCGTCATTCCGGTTGGTGATCCCCAACCCGCATAATCTCCCACTCTAGCTGTATTCCGCTGGATTGGAAAACCTTTTTTCGCACCATTTCGCCCAAATCTTCTAAATCCTTGGCGCTGGCATCTCCGGTATTGATCATAAAGTTTGCGTGCTGCGGACTGATTTGCGCACCGCCGATGCGCGCGCCTCGCAAACCAGCCTCATCAATCACTTTCCATGCCTTTAAGCTGTGATCATCATCTGGCCGCCCCGTGCTGGAAAACCCGGCCGGATTACGAAACGTGCTGCCCGCGCTGCGCAACTTTGTCGGCTGCGATTGATCCCGCCTCAGCAGCTGTTCTTGCATGCGCGCGGCCAGCTCTTTCGGATCGCCCGCCTTGGCGCGAAACGTGGCGGCCGTAATAACGCAACCCTCAGGAAGATCGCTGGCGCGATACCGCAAATTTAGATTTTTAGCGGATAAGGTTTTACAAACACCAGAGCGCAACACCACCTCAACCGTCTCCAAAACATCCGCGACATAGGTCCCATAACAGCCCGCGTTCATTTTCACAGCGCCGCCAATCGCACCGGGAATGGTGCGCAAGAATGTCAGATCCAGCCCAGCTTGAGCCGCCTGCTTGGCAAGATGCGCATCCAGAACGGCCGCGCCAACCCTGATTTGATTGCCCGAAATTTCAATGTGATTAAACGCGCGCCCCAACCGTATGACAACAGCGCGTACCCCGCCATCACGCACAATCACATTGCTTCCAACCCCTATTGGAAATACATCAATATCACCGCATAAGTTATTCATAAAATATAATAAATCTTCTTTATTTTTTGGAAGAAAAAAGAAATCAGCAGGGCCACCAACGCGCATCCAAGTTAAGTCGGCCAATGGTCGATTGGCCGTCAATTGGCCTTTGGGGGCGGGCATATTCACCATTGCAGGCTCCTTGCAAATTCTTCGTATCATCCGTGATATCCGCGCTTGGATGGCTTGTTCTGCAGCGGCAAGGCAATAAAGGTCAAGCTCAAATACACCCGTTGGGTGCCGCGCGCCTTCTCAGGTTAATGCGGAGGCCGCATGCTCACCCCTCTGAACGCTCTTCGAGCATTAGCCAGTCTTCTTCAGCCTCAGAAAGAGCGCTTTGTCGCTCGAGCAATGCTTGCGTTGCCTTTTCAAATTTCAGCGGTGCAGTAGAGTAAAGATCTGGCTCTGATAGATAAGTTTCAAGCTTTGCAATCTCAGCCTCAAGCCGGGCGATCACGTCCGGAAGCTTTTTTAAGCGGTGCTGTTCTACAAAAGATAAGGTATTTTCTTTATTCTTATCAATACTTTGTGATGTGCCTTTAATCTTTTTCTTTTCAACGGGCTCGAGAGAGTCAATTTCCGGCTTTCGCTGTGAGTGATAATCCGACCAGCCCCCTGCATAGAGTGTGGCCTGGCCATCCCCTTCCAGCGCAACCGTCATATTGACCGTGCGATCCAAAAAGTCGCGATCGTGACTGACGAGCAATACGGTGCCATCATAATCCGCCAAAAGCTCTTGCAACAAATCCAACGTTTCCACATCCAAATCATTGGTTGGCTCATCCAGCACCAAAAGATTGCTTTGCCGCGCCATGATTTTAGCCAAGAGCAAGCGGGCCTTTTCGCCCCCTGAAAGCGATTTCACGGGCGCGCGCGCGCGCGCTTCATCAAATAAGAATTCCTTGAGATATCCCACCACATGTTTGGGTTGGCCGCGCACCAGAATTTGGTCGGCTTTTCCTGAGACACGCATCTCTGGATCGCCGGTCAGACTGTCCCAAAGGCTCATTTCAGGGTCTAATTGCGCGCGCTTTTGATCGAACACAGAGACCAGCAAATTGGTTCCCAAGACAACTCTGCCCGTATCAGCAGGCAATTCACCCAATAAAATTTTCAGAAGCGTCGTTTTCCCCGCCCCATTGGGGCCGACAAAAGCCACACGATCGCCCCGTTGAATTTGGATAGAAAAATTCTTGAACAGCTCTTGATCCCCGAAACGCTTGCCGATTGCTTCGGCTTCGATCACTTTGCGGCCCGATTTATGCCCCGCTTCCAGCGCCATCGCCGCGCGATCCGGCCGTTTGATCATTGACGAGCGTTCTCTGCGCAAATCTTGCAGGGCGCGCACTCTGCCCTGGTTGCGCTTACGCCGCGCGCTGATGCCCTCAACAGCCCAGCGCGCTTCCGATTTAATCTTCCGGTCCAACTTATGGCGTTGGATACCTTCTTCTTCCCACAACTTATCGCGCCAGGCCTCAAACCCAGAAAAGCCAACTTCATTGCGGCGCACCGCGCCACGGTCAATCCACAAGATTGCCCGCGTCAGACGCTCGAGAAACCGCCGGTCATGGCTGATCAAAACAAAGGCCGCGCGGGTGCTGCGCAATTCTTCTTCAAGCCATGATATCGCCTGAATATCCAAATGGTTGGTCGGCTCATCGAGCAGCATCAATTCAGGCGCTTCTGCCATCAGCTTGGCCAGAGCTGCGCGCCGACGCTCGCCCCCTGACGCCGTTGCCACCCGGCGGTCTGGTTGAAACTTAAGCCCCTCTGCGGCGCGCTCCACGCGATAATAATCACTGGGCTCCAAACCACTCATCGCGAAATCGCCCAACGTGTCAAACCCGTGCATCTGTGTATCCTGCTCCATATAGCCCACTGTGCTTGCCGGCGCCAAAACACGGCTGCCTCGATCCGCATCGACCAGACCGCTCATCACTTTCATCAAGGTCGATTTTCCAGAGCCATTGCGCCCCACAAGCGCCACACGGTCGCCCGGTTGAACGATCAGGTCCATCCCGTCAAAAATCGGATTGCCCCCAAAGGTCAGAGAAATATCTTTTAACTGCAAAAGCGGAGTACGTGCCATAATCCGCCAGCTATGCGGCTTGCTCTAAAAGGTCAAGAGAGCGCCCGCAAAAGCCGTTTGCGCGCGGGCGGGATTTGGCCAACCTCAACCCCGGTAAATACATGCAGCGTGTTCATGTGTTTGTCTACAACCGCATGATCACTGACCCAACCGCCCATTAACAAATAGCTGCGCAGCAAAGGCGGCATATGACGCATCGCCAAACGAACATCAGGCTGTCGCCGCAAGCGCGCCGCAAATTTAAACACATTGGGGGCCTTCACCCGCGGCAACCACCGCTTTGGCGCCAGATGCTTGTCGCGCAGCATCGCAAACGCATCCAAATAGGCTTTCGTGTCAGTGCCGCGAAACGACGTGCATCCAAACAGAAAATCTACCTTTTGGGCATCGACAAACTGGGTTAACGCGCCCCAAGCCACCCGCAGAATATCAGGATCTTGATTTTGCGGATGGATGCAAAACCGCCCCATTTCAACCAGTTTTCCATCAAAGCTTTGCAAAGCTGATAACTCATAAAACTGCGCAGAATAGCTTTTTTCGATATCGCTGCCGCCATTTAGATGAAGCAGCCTGAAACAACATACAAGCGCGCCTGTTGCAACCTCTTCGATCAGCATATGCGCGCAAATATCATCGAACCAGTCTTGATCAAGGCCATTTTCAGACCGCAAATTGAACGCCAGACACCGCAACGTTTGTGCAGACTGAACATCTTGAAGATTTTCGGCAAGCCTGGCGGCATATTTAGCTTTTTTTAACATAATAACCTGGCCACATCCCTGACAGATCGTGGATCATCCGCGCCCGCAGGGCACGGCAAAAACCGCTCGCTCTCTGCCAAAGTGCGGGTCTTGTCCTTAGAGACAGGTTTATTGGTTGATAACCGAAGCGGCATCCGGGGATCCTATCGATGAAAGAATACGGCTGAACATCCCCTTCTCTTCCCTTGGAGGCAACGTGACGCGCGGTTGCAACGCTACGATTTGACCATCCGACAGGCTGAACCGTTGGATGTTTTTCACCACATCATTTTTGTCAAAGCTGACCACCAAAATATTCCGTTCAATTTCTTCAGCGCCCCGCAAGCCTTTATTTTGTAATCGACTGCGCACGTAAAAATATGCGTCTTGTTCGATCAAACCTTCTGTGGTGGGCAGCCCCAATTGCTCTGCCACGCTGGCCCGTGTGTCGACGCCAACCAAAATATCGGCCACTTGATCAGGTGCCGGCATGTAACCGTGATTGCGGATTTGTCCGGCGCAGGCGCTCAACGTCACCAAAACCAATGCGGATATGATCTGAAACCCTGCCCTACGCATCGAATGCTATCTCGCCTCTTGCTTCGCTGTGATTTGATCTTTATGCCCAAACCTTAGCGCAAGTAAATGTTTCTCTAAAGGATGTTCTTGTAAACATGCCGGAATTTACCACACAAGATGCGATAATCCGCCGAAGCGATCTGAATGGTCAAAAACCACAGCCCTTCGATCTACGCCCGAATGAAACAGATTGCGCGCTCATGGCCGCGGCCTTATCGGTTAACGGCCTCAGAAAACTACGGCTAACGGGCACGCTTAGCGCAACCGGAGCGCTTGAATGGGTGCTCCAGGGCGCTCTGGGGGCAACCGTACAGCAAGACTGCGCCGTGACGCTTGCCCCTGTGGTCACCCGTATCGATACAAAAATTTTGCGCCGCTTTGTGCCACAAGATCAACTTATACCTTGGGAAGACAGCGAGGAAGCCGAGCTGATCTCTTATCCGGACGATTCGCTTGAGCCGCTGCCAGAAAGCTTTGAGCTGATGGAGATATTGCAAGAAGCTTTGGCTTTGGAGATTCCGGAATATCCACGCGCTGCGGGCGCTGAATTGGGCAGCGTGAAATCTTCCCCCGCCGGCACAACAGCTTTTCCAGAAGACCCTCCTAAACCTTTCGCAGGGCTGGCTGCTTTGCGTGCTAAAATGGCCAAAGAGCAATAATTATGGATATCCAAGCCGGATAAACTGGGAAATAGCCGGCTTTTTTGTCGATAGTTGCAAAAAGAAGGTTGTAACGCACCCACAATTAGATGTATGCGCGGCGGATAATTTTACACTAACGCGGGACTGGGTTCCGAGCAAACGAGGTTCAGGCATGGCCGTCCAACAGAATAAAGTATCCAAATCGCGCCGGAACAACCGTCGCGCCCATGACGCCCTTTCTGCGGCCAATCCAAATGAGTGCCCAAATTGCGGCGAACTCAAGCGGCCACATCACGTCTGCGCATCATGTGGGCATTACGCAGAGCGTGAAATCATTGCTCTGGTAGATGAGATCGATCTGGACGAAGACGCGGCCTAAACGGCCGAAGGCGGGCGCAAATGACCACTTCGATTGAAAATACGAAGGGGGCGTCCGGCAAAATTGTACTCAGCATTGATGCGATGGGTGGAGATCGTGGCCCGGCCGCGGTTGTGGCAGGGATTGCCCGTGCCGCAAAACAGAATGCGCATCTGCATTTCATCCTACATGGCAAAAAATCGGCGCTGGATCTGCAAGTGGCCAAGCGCCGGGACCTGTGGGGCCGCGTTGACATACGCGACACCAGCGATGTTGTTTCAATGGATGATAAACCTAGTCAGGTGTTACGATCGGGGAAAAATACCTCGATGTGGTCTGCCATCGATTCGGTCCGCAACGGTGAAGCAGAGGTCTGCGTTTCCTGTGGCAATACCGGCGCGTTAATGGCACTAAGCGTGATCCGCTTGCGCAAGCTGCCAGGCGTGAACCGCCCCGCGATAGCAATCCTATGGCCCTCCAACAACCGGCAAGGATTTAATGTTATGCTGGATGTTGGCGCCGATATCCGGGCCGATGCTCGGGATCTTTTGCAATACGCGCTTATGGGGGCCTCTTACGCGCGAACCGGTTTGGCTCTTGCGCGCCCGCGCGTTGGCCTTTTAAACGTTGGCACCGAAGATAATAAAGGCCGCCCAGAGCTGCGCGAAGCGCATGCGCTCATCAGCCAAAATGCCGAAGATCATGATTTTACCTTCGTGGGTTTTGTCGAAGGTGGGGATATTCCTGGCACCAAAGCGGATGTGATTATAACCGACGGGTTCACCGGCAATGTCGCCTTGAAAACTGGCGAAGGCACGGCCAGCCTGATCGGTTTGTTGCTGCGCGAGGCGTTTAAGTTTTCACCCCTGTCTCGTCTGGCGCAAGTATTGGCCATCACTTCTCTGCAGAGGCTTCGAAAACGCATTGATCCAAGGCGGGTAAATGGCGGCGTGTTTCTTGGGCTGAACGGCACGGTTGTAAAATCGCATGGATCCGCCGATGCGCTGGGGATATCTGCCGCTGTGAAACTGGCCGTAGATCTTGCGCAATCGCAGTTTTCTCAAAATCTCGCCGCGCGGCTTGCATCTGTTGACGCGATACCCCACGATGCCCCAACCACAGAGCAAGAAACGGAATAAGAATGACAGTAAGAGCCGTTGTGCGGGGCGTTGGCCATTACCTGCCAGAAAGAGTGGTACCGAACTCAGAATTTGAATCGCAACTGGACACCAGCGACGCTTGGATACAGGCGCGCTCTGGGATCAAGCAGCGGCATTTCGTGGCAGAAGGACAAACCACATCTGATATGGCGATTGAAGCCGCCAAGGCCGCCCTGAAAGACAGCGATTTGCGTAGCGATGATATCGACGCGGTAATCGTGGCAACCTCAACCGCAGACCTCACCTTTCCTTCCGTCGCAACCATGGTGCAAGCCGGTCTCGGAATGAAAACCGGCTTTGCCTATGATGTGCAAGCGGTATGCGCCGGGTTTATTTATGCATTGGCAAATGCCAATGCGCAAATCATCGCCGGACAGGCAAACCGCATCTTGGTGGTTGGCGCCGAAAGTTTCAGCAAATTGATGGATTGGACGGATCGCGGGACTTGCGTCTTATTTGGCGATGGCGCAGGCGCGTTGGTTCTTGAAGCCGAAGACGGCAAAGGCGATAAAGGCGATCGCGGCGTGCTTGCTGTGGATTTAAACTCTGATGGCTCTTACCGCGATATTCTGTACGTCGATGGCGGTGTTTCGCATCAAACGACAGGACATTTGAGAATGCACGGCAAAGAAGTGTTCCGACACGCTGTGGAAAAGCTGGCCCAAACCGCCGAAGCGGCCATGAAAAAAGCCCATGTTGTTCCCGATGAAATCGACTGGGTCGTTCCACATCAGGCCAACATTCGCATTATTCAAGGAACCGCCAAGAAAATGGGGATTGGCCCCGAGCGAGTTGTCACAACCGTTCAAGACCATGGCAATACGTCCGCAGCATCGATTCCCTTGGCGCTATCTGTTGCCAAAGAACGCGGTCAAATCAAAAAGAATGACGTGATCGTAACCGAAGCCATCGGAGGTGGACTGGCTTGGGGTGCAGTCGTCTTAAGGTGGTAGGGTTGAGCATCTGAGCCTCAAAACATTAAAAAACCACGTAAATCGATGATCTGTTGAAGCTGTGATATTGACTCGCAAATTCACTCGCCCTTAAACTCGCTAAAAAACTGGGAGTGAAAATGAGCGACAAAACATTGACCAGGATGGATCTGAGCGAAGCTGTTTTTAAAGAGGTGGGCCTATCCAGAAATGAGAGCGCTGAGCTGGTTGAAAGCTTGCTCAACCATATCTCCGACGCTTTGACAAAAGGCGAACAGGTCAAAATCTCATCTTTTGGAACGTTCAGCGTGCGCGATAAAACGGCGCGGGTTGGGCGCAACCCGAAAACCGGGGAAGAAGTTCCGATAACACCAAGACGCGTGCTCACCTTCCGTCCGTCACATCTGATGAAAGAAAAAGTAGCATTGGGAAATAAAAGTTAAGGCGGCTCTAGGCAATGGAAAAAACCGCCGAAGCGTTCAGGACGATTAGCGAAGTTGCCGATTGGCTTGAACTACCAACGCATGTGTTGCGGTTTTGGGAAAGCCAGTTCAGCCAAATCAAACCCGTTAAACGCGCAGGCGGGCGCAGGTATTATCGCCCCAAAGATATGCTGCTGATCGGCGGTATAAAAAAGCTGCTGCATGAAGATGGCGAAAGCATCAAAGCGGCAAAAAAAATTCTAAACAAACGCGGGGTGAAATATGTTGCCGCATTATCCGAGACCCCCAATTTTATGAAAGATCGAGGCGATCAGGCGGCTACCCCTCCAAGCGATGACGCGCCGAATATCGCAGCGATTGAAGATGTGAACGTCTCTGCCGAACGTTTGATCGATACCAGTACAAAAGTGATCCCATTGCACTTGCCAAAAACTGAGCCCTTACCGAAAACCGTTCCTGCGCCGCTCTCCCCACCCCAAAAGAAATCTGCGGGGCGCAAAACATCCCCCGCCCAAAGCGGCGATGCCAGACAGGCTTCGCTTTTTGATGATTATGAACCAAGCTCAAACTTTTGGGCTGATACAGAAGCTGATAATCCACCGCGAGCTGAACCATTTGCAACGCCGTTTAATATCGCGCCCAATTTTGGCGCTATCAAACATCACATCCGCCAGATGCCCCCTTTAAGCAGAGCACAGAAAATAGATTTAGAACCATTGATGCAGCGTATGGCGGCTATATGGGGCGCCTATAGTAAAGGGCACAACACACCTTAAATCTGCTCTTTTTCGCTTGCCCTGCCGAAGAAAATCACTAAGAAGAAATCTATTGGCGGGCTATGGCGCAGTCTGGTAGCGCGTCCGTCTGGGGGACGGAAGGTCGCAGGTTCAAGTCCTGCTAGCCCGACCAAATTAAAAAAATCGCAAAATTATCAAGGCGTATCAATTATTTTTTGCATTCCATGTTTCGATTAAAAAAGCAGACATGGCACCCGCTAAATTTACAGCTAATGTCGCATGTCTGGGTAACGGCTTAACAGGATGTTTACCCTGCCCATGGGCGTCACTTACTTTATTTCTCAATGATACCAAATTTGTACAATAGTATTGTCTTAGCCACCAAGAATTGCTTTAAACGCCTCCTCTGCATGTTGAGATGGCGCTAAATCTAACGCCTCAGCGGCTTTCCTATATAATTTGGGTAGATCGTCTTTCGAATAGTCTACTCCTGTTTCATCTAAGATATGCTTGCAAACGGTTTCTAATAATGTTCGGGCTGCTGTAATTGCGCCTTCAGGGTCGTCTTGGCGCCTTTGTACAGCTTTTTGCCATGCGTTATGAACTTCGTTAGCATCAAATGAAGATATGGCTTCTGAAATGTTTTCATCTGATGGTGATTGACTCCCCTTCTCTAGATGATCCCAAAAAGGTTGAAAGCTGTCACATATATGGTCGCGTCTAACAGCCCATGAACCGTTTTCTGACGATACTTTTTTTAAGTAACGCCAAACACTCGCCTGATCTCGGCATGTTTTAATTATTTCAGGCAGCAAAGATTTGGCATCTGAGTTCATGAACTCTCTTCTAATTGAAGAATATACACTATCATCTAGGCTTCCATTTTGTGCCACGGCGATCAGCATATCCTGCATTAACTTTGCTTTCTTAATTGATGTATCAGGAATTTCTGGATGGCTAGAAAGAGAGAACATGAACTTCGCTTGTATTGCTTTTGTGCAAAAAATAGCATTAAAAACCATATTTTTAAACACAAACTAGAACTCAATTATTAATGACTTACACGCCATTGAAACCATTTTAGAAAGGCAAGATTTTTAGACAAAGTTGTGGTGCCTATTTCTCTTTACAAATCCTACTTTTTTGAAAGTTGAAAAAGTTGAACGAGAACCCAGCATTTATTCAATTTATCAAACGCTTAATAAAGGTTTTGACTTAAAATTCTGATTTGGTGCGGTCGAGAAGACTCGAACTTCCACGTCCATACAGACACTAGCACCTGAAGCGCTAATTCGCTTCGTGTTCATTATCAGACACTTACGTCAATTCCTGCGTATAGATTCACACGGTGAGGACAGCCTGTCAACACACGACCTATCTCTTCATGTGTGCCAATGTGGGCCAAATGTGTGACAGGATGTGTCCAAGAGGTGGGACGACAGAAGATCATTCGATGTAGCTAATTCGTGAAACTCATTCCAAATGATAAGCAGCCTGTTTCTATACAATAAGTGGTTACCACAAAGAGGGTGCGTATGGG
>JADHOV010000011.1 GCA_016778765.1 Paracoccaceae bacterium
GTGCAAAAAGCCCATGCGCTCGCCCGCGAGCAAGAGCTGGCCTATTATGTTGCGTCAGGGCGTTATTGGGAAGAGTTGGAACGCTTTGATATAGAGCAGATAAAACGCCTTGATGCGCTTTGGAGCAATGTGGTCATAGCACCCAAAGAGGCCGCCGCGCTTATGTGCGGTTATTGACTCTGATAGGTATTGGGCAAGGGGCTCATTTCCAGATGCAGCTTGGTACCGGTATAGGGGTGCGCCCGCGCCAGCGCTTCATTCACCTCGATCCCCAAGCCAGATTGGGATGGCGCTGCAATATATCCGTTTTCCACAGTGATGCTGGATGCAATCAAGTTTTTATGAAACTCGGTTTCGATCGTTTCGGCGATCAAGAAATTTGGAATGGAAACGCCCAAATGAATATTCGCAGCCCATTCAATCGGGCCTGCATAAAGATGGGGCGCGACCTGAGCGTTGAAGGTTTCGGCGATAGCTGCCATTTTTTTCATTTCCCAAATACCCCCGGCGCGCCCCAATGCCGGCTGCATGATGGCAGCGCCTGCGGTTCTGAGCAGGGTGGCAAATTCGGCTTTCGTGGTCAGCCTCTCTCCGGTTGCGATGGGTATGCGCAGCGCCGCCGCAACTTTCGCAAATTCAAGCAGATTGTCGGGTGGAATAGGCTCTTCAAACCACATGGGTGAAAACCTTTCCAGGGCCTTTCCCAGTTGAATTGCCCCGGCGGTGGAAAATTGACCATGCGTTCCAAACAGCAAATCTGCTTTATCCCCGACAGCGGCACGAATTTTTTCACAAAACGCAACAGACCGGGAGATGTCAGATCGTGAAGGCATGTGGCCCCCAAATTGGGTATAGGGGCCGGCCGGATCAAATTTAACAGCGGTATAACCGCGATCTACCAAGGCCGCGGCGCTTTCGGCGGCCATATCGGCATCGCTCCAAAAGGCATCCTCTGGGTGGTGTTGTAACGGGTAAAGATAGCTATAAGCGCGCAGTTTTTCGTTGACCATGCCCCCCAATAAGGCCCAGACGGGGCGGTCACGTTGTTTGCCTAAAATATCCCAACAGGCGATTTCCAAACCCGAAAATGCCCCCATGACAGTTAGATCGGGGCGTTGGGTAAAGCCTGAAGAATAGGTTTTTCGAAACAAAGCCTCAATGTTTTCGGGGTTCTGATTGAAAAAGTGCCGGTCAAAAACATCTTGAATGACCGCCTGCATCGCGCTCGGGCCCACGCTTGAGGCATAGGCTTCCCCCCAACCGATCAGGCCCGTATCAGTGGTGAGCTTGATCAAAATCCAATAGCGCCCCCCCCATCCCGGGGCTGGCGGCGCCGTGACGATAATATCAAGGTCGGCAAGCTTCATCCTCAGCCCTCAATATCAAATACAATCACATTGCGCCGCGCTGCGCCGGTTTTGGTGTCAGCGATGGCCTCATTGATCTGCTCAAAGCGAAAACGCCCAGAGATCAATTCGTCCAGCTTTAAGCGGCCTTGATGGTATAAATCGACCATCCACGGGATATCACGACGGATCACCACATTGCCCATTTTTGAGCCGATCATGCCTTGGTTGACAGCCGCCATTTTGACCGGTTCAAAGGTTGATCTATCGCCATTTTGTGGCATACCAACCATGATCACCTTTCCGCCATAGGCAAGATAACGGGCCGCCGTGTCATAAACTGCGCCGATGCCCACAGTCACAAAGACCGCATCGACCCCCCGTCCAAGCGCCTTTTTAACTCTTTGCCAGGGCTTTGCCTCGCTGGCCAACACCACATCAGTTGCACCAAATTCACGCGCGATGTCTAATTTTTTAGGGTTCATATCAACAGCAACGATGCGGCGTGCACCAGCCAGTTTCGCCCCTTGAATCGCATTCAGGCCGACCCCGCCTGCGCCAATGATCACGGCGTCTTGGCCGGGGCGTAACTGCGCCGCATTGACCACCGCGCCAATTCCGGTGATCACTCCACAACTTAATAACGCGGCCACATCAAACCCTAAATTATCTGCAACTTTTACGGCTTGGCTTTGATCTATAACAACTTTTTCAGCAAATGCGCCGCAGGCCATGCCCTGATGCAGCTTGCCGCCCGTGGCTGTTTTGATCGGGCCATAATCGCCATCATAGCGGGTTTCGCAAACTGTGGGCGCTCCGGTGCTGCAATTTCCACAATGCCCGCAGGCTCGGATCAGCGTTACGACCACATGATCGCCAATGGCAAAGCCTGATATGCCATCGCCCAAACCCGAAACAATGCCCGCCGCTTCATGCCCATAGACCGCGGGCAGCGTCCCGCCCCAAGCTCCGTCAATATATGAGATATCGGAATGACAGATCGCCACAGCACCCAACGTAACTTCTATTTCGCCCTCTATGGGAGCACGCAGTTCAATCGTTTCGATTTTTAAATCGGTTCCGAATTCATGGCAAATAGCGGCATTGACCAATGGCATTGAAATCTCCTCTTTGGTCGCAGTGTGTCAAGCTTTCTGGAAGGTGCAAGGCAGAATGTGCTTTTTTATTCGCCGGCAGTATTGGGTGCAACAGGTTGCGCGCTGCGGCGTAGAAAGATAACCAGGCACAGACCAATTAAAACCGCCGAGCAGATAAACGGAGCCCCAGGGAAATAGAACGGCGCCGTGGGGGCGGTAAAGACCGAAAAAACGAATGTCATGGTCAAAGGCGTGATCACCATTGAAATAGAATGCAAGCTGCCCAAAACGCCTTGAAGCGTGCCTTGCGTATCATTTGGCGTTGCTTGAGACATAATGGATTGCAGGGCAGGCTGGCCGATCACCCCAAGTGATGCAACGGGGATCAAAAACAGCAATAAAATACCATTGGTTACCAAAGCCAGCATAATCATCGCCAAAAGTTCAAAGCAAAACCCGATGATCACCGTTTTTGTCTCGCCAAATCTTGCAATGGCGGGGCGCACCAGTCCGCCTTGAACGATCGCAAAAAACACGCCGTAGATCGTTAGGGAAACGCCGATCATGCCGGGCGACCAGTCAAACCGCTCGACGGTAAAAAACGGCCATATGGCCGCATAAACCGAGGTGGCAATGCCGTAAAGAAGAGTGACCGTTAAGAACATCCTTAAGCCCGGAAAACCCGCGACGGTTTTCAAAGCCCCAAATGGGTTGGCCCGGCGCCAATTAAAATTGCTGCGTATATTATCCGTCACGCTTTCGGGTAGGATGATAATCCCCATCACCGCGTTCAAGGCGGCCAAAGCCGCCGCGGCAAAAAACGGCGCGCGCGGCCCCCATTCGCCCAAGAAGCCGCCCAAAACCGGACCCAGCACGAAGCCCATCCCAAACCCCGCGCCCAGCAGGCCAAACCGTGCTGCTTTTTCAGAGGGCTTTGAAATATCTGCCATATAGGCCGAGGCCGTGGGCTGCGTGGCGGATGTGATTCCCCCGATAATGCGGGCTACAAATAACAGCCAAATGGTTTGTGCAAAGCCCATAGCCAGATAATAAAACGCCATCACCACAAGCGAGACCAGTAAAATTGGCTTGCGGCCGATCCGATCCGATAAAGAGCCCAAAATAGGCCCGAAAACAAATTGCATCGCGGCATAAATTGATGCCAGAAGCCCCCCCCATATCGCCGCCTCTGCAAGGCTGGCGCCGGGAAGAACATCGGTGAGCAGGGCAGGTGTGACGGGGATAATAATGCCAATGCCCATTGAATCGAGCACCACGGTCATCACCAGAAACACGATCGTGAGGCGGGTGACCTTTACGCTGCTTGCGGGGGTTTCACTCATGCCTTGATGCTTTTGCTAAACCCGCGCTGCGAATTTTTTTTATGTGCTGCGATGTAAGGGCATCTCTTTTTCTATTCACGCGGTTTAACGCGTGTTGCACCAATGGGCCTTCTGCGCCTTTTGGGCCGCGTTGTGTGGCAAGCGACGCTTGTATCATTGGGTTAATTATCGGTTGCATAGCCAACATCTTGCAAAAACTGGAGCAGAATTTTGGCATAAAGCTCAGGCTGCTCGACGCAGGGAAGATGGCCTGCTTTTTTGATCAGCTGAAATTGCGCGCCGGGGATTAAATTAATCGTTTCGCGCACCAAATCAGGCGGCGTAGAGCCATCTTCGTTGCCCGCTATACCAAGACAGGGCAATCGCAACCCAGAGGTGGGGGCCAAAAAATCGCTGCCCGCAATCGCCGCACTGCATCCTATATAGCCCTCACGGGGCTGGCGGATCAGCATATTACGCCATAAATCCAATTGCGCTGTTGCGCGAAAACCGGCGCTGAACCAGCGCTCCATAATAGCGCTTTCAAGGGCTTCAATCCCGCCTTGCTCAACCGCTTTTATACGGTCGTGCCACAGCTGCGATGTTCCGATTTTCGCACCCGTATTCGATAACACCAAAGCATGCACCAGATCCAAACGCTTGGCGGCCAATCCCTGTGCTATCATACCGCCGATTGACAGCCCTATAAAAACGCAATTTGAAACGTTTAAATGGTCTAACAGAGCCTCTGCATCGCGGATCAACGCGCCCATACTATAGGGGCCAGAGGGGCATTCGGACAGCCCGTGGCCGCGCTTGTCATATCGGATAATCCTAAAATCTTTCGGAAGATAAGGCAGAATAGGATCCCAAAGCCGCAAATCTGTGCCCAGCGAATTTGAAAAGACCAAAGCGGGCCCGTTTGGATCACCATCTTCGCGGTAATGCAGTTTTATATGTGTGAGATCCGCATAACGCATCCAACAGCTCTCCCCTTGCGCTCGCTTTTTCTTTTTAAGCGCTTGGATTACGGGCTAACATTCCTGATTGGATCATTCAATATCTGCAGCGCGCTGCAGCGGGTTTTTACCTTGCTTAGCGACTGGGCGCGTGGCGCAAGGCGTTTTGGAACATTTCCGTATCGACATTGCCTCCTGAGGCCACGGCAATCACGGGGTGCTGCGCGCGTTCAGGGGCGTTGAATAATGCCGCTGCCAAGGCAACTGCCCCGCCCGGCTCGAGAACAATTTTCAAGCGCGCATAGGCCAACGCCATCGCTTCCAGCGCCTGTTGCTCAGAAACAACAAGCCCTTGGCTGCAATATCGCTGCAAAATTGGAAATGTAAGATCGCCCGGTGTCGGGGTTACAATGGCATCACAGATACCGCGTGCTTGCGGCGCATTATGCTGATGCGTGCCAGTTGCCAATGAGCGTGCGGTATCATCAAAACCTTCGGGCTCTACGGGAAAGACCTGCATCTGCGGCGCGGCATCGGCCAGCGCAATCGCGATGCCGCTGGTCAACCCGCCACCGCCACAACACACAAGAACATCGGCGCGCTCTATGTTTAAAGCGGCGCATTGATCGGCAATTTCCAGCCCGGCCGTGCCCTGGCCCGCGATGACCTGCGGCTCATCATAAGGTTTGATCAAGGTCAACCCACGTTGGTCGGCCAAGGTTGCGCCAATCGCTTCGCGGCTTTCCTTATGCCGATCGTAAAGCTGCACTTCGGCGCCCAAGGCTTTGGTATTGTTGATCTTAATTCGTGGCGCATCCTCGGGCATTATGATCAAGGCGGAAGTATCGTGCTGTTTCGCGGCGAGGGCCACGCCTTGCGCGTGGTTGCCCGAAGAAAACGCCAACACGCCTTTGCGCCGCTGGGCTTCGTTTAAAGCCGAAATGGCCGCAAACGCGCCCCGATATTTGAAGCTGCCAGTATGCTGTAAACATTCAGCTTTTACCCAGATGGGGCGGCCTGCGATCTCATCTAAAAAGGGCGAGTTGAGCAATGGCGTTTCCCGCGCATGGCCGCGCAGGCGCCCCGCGGCAGCTTTGATAAGATCAAGGTCCATTTTCTATTAACGTGCTCCATTTGTGCAACGCGTCAAGCGCTTGGGGTTCATCTAAAAAGGGAATATGCCCTCGGTGCGGGACTTTAGCCAAAATCATATCGGGCCGATATGCCTGCATTTTTTCTACCGATGCGGCGCTTAGAAGGTCTGAATTCACACCATGAATTAAGGTCAAAGGCAGACCGTCCAAAGCCTTAAACAGAGGCCAAAGGTCAGGATTGGGCAATGCGGCTTGTTGCTCAATCACTGCATTGCGCAGTTTTGCATCATAGCGAAGGTCTAACCCAAGCGGGGTTTCTACGTAGAGATTAGCCGCCTCGGCGCGCCAGCGTTCTTTGGGCACATGTTCAAATCCCGGGCTATCGGCTGCGCGCATCCGGGCTGCCTCTTCCAGCGTTTTTGCGGCGGGAGGGCGACCCAAATAGGCAAAAATATCGTCCAAGCCAGTTGACTGCAATTCTGGTCCAATATCGTTGAGCGCCACGGCGCTGAGGCGATTTTTGGCGATATGGGCAAGAAACATCGCAATGATACCACCCCGTGATGTTCCCAGAATTGCGGTTTTTTCAATATTCAAATGGTCAAGAAGTTCAAGCGCATCCGCAGCTTCGCGCGGCACCATGTAAGTTTTGTAATCTGCTGCCCAATCTGAACGGCCTCGACCTCGATAATCAAGCTTAATCAGCCGGAATATCGACAGATGCGGGCTGACAAAATCAAAATCATCCAGATTGCGCGTCAGGCCGGACAGGCAAAGTAAAGGCGGACCATGGCCGGTATCGGTATAAAAAAGCGACAGACCATCTGAGCTGGTGAAACGTGGCATCAGCTTTGCGCCAGTTTTGGCAGAGAATGCAGTGTATTCAGCTTATGCTTTGGCGTGTGTGCAAGCCGATCAAGCGGAATATTGTTTCGATTGACCCAGGCCGTTTCAAACCCGTATCCGGTGGCGCCCGCAGCATCCCAGCCATTTGCCGAGACAAATAAAACCTCTTGTGGGCCGCAGTTGAAATGTTGCCCAACAAGATCGTAGACGCGGCTGTTTGGTTTGAAAACGCCAACGCGTTCAACCGATAAAATAGCGTCGAGATATCCGCCCAATCCTGCAGAAGCCACGGCTGCGTCAAGCATAGCGGGGGATCCATTTGATAAAATGGCCGTTTTCATCCCCATTTCCTTCAGACGGCGCAGCATATCGGGCACTTCGTCATAGGCTTGTAATTCCCAGTAAAGCTGCAAAAGCCGTTCGCGTCGCGCATCATTTTTATCAAGGGATAGCGCTTCGAGGGCAAAATCAAGCCCATCTTGCGTGACCTGCCAAAAATCACAATGCTCGTGAGTGATTTCTCTTAGCCAAGTGTATTGCAGCTGTTTGTCGCGCCAGATTTCCGCAAGCTTTTGCCATTGATTTGCTAAGGCGGCGTCATTGCCTTCTTGCGCTGCAAGCCGGGCGGCGGCAGCAACGTCAAATAAAGTGCCATAGGCATCGAAAACACAGGTTGTGATGGGCATATGCGGATCCTTATATTCGCAACAAATTGGCACGCACGGCGCGGTCTGAAAAGCCCAAAACCCATTTCAGTTTGATCTTTATAGCCGGCTTGATAATCGGCGCAGCACTTCGTTGCTGAGAAGAGCATCGCCGGCAAAAGAGAGGGGGCAGCGTTTTTGCTATTTAATTTCCAACAGTACCGCGCCGCGCCGGCCACCGCGCTCAACATGCTGATGCGCCGATGCACATTCTTCCAAAGGGTAAATCTGATCGATTTGAGGCAGTAAATCCCCCGCGGTTAAGGCTTTATGCAAGCTGTCTATCGCGTTTTGACGATCGGTTTCATTCAGAATGTAGATGAGGGCGATATCGATTTTTAGCGCTTTGAATAAAAATTGCCCAAAGGGCAAGCTGGGGTTCATATCCAGCGCAGATCCATAAACAGAGATGACGCCTTCAGGCCGCATTACATCGGCCAAAAGCGGTGCATTCAGCCCGAATTCAAGCTCTACGGCGCGATCAACGCCGACGCTGCATAACGCTTTGATGTCTTGCCCAAGATCGGGGGCTTTATAATCAAACACATGATCTGCGCCGGCGGCCAAAACGCGTTCAAAATGCGGCGGTGAAGCCGTTGCGATAACCTGCGCGCCGCTGGCTTTCGCCAGTTGAACGGCAAGATGTCCAACCGTGCCGCCTGCACCGGAAATCAACAAGGTTTTTCCAGATATAGCGCCGCCGCCAAGCACGCAATGCGCCGCGGTAAGGCCAGGAATTCCTAAGACTGCGCCGGTTTGCAAACTGATCCCTTCGGGCAGGGCCACTGCCTGAGTTGCTGGAAGTGTGATATAGTCAGCCGCAGTGCCATGGGCCCGCGCCCATTGCCCGTTCCAAATCCAAACCCGCTCTCCCAACCGCTTTTTGCTGACGCCTGCGCCGAGATCGGTGATGATACCCGCGCCGTCAGAATGCGGCGTGATCAGATCGAAGGCGGGTTTCACCACCCCTGGTCTGGCGCCGGCACGGGCTTTCACATCTGAAGGATTGACACCCGAATAAGCCAATTTGACCCGAACTTCCCCTTCTGCGGGCTGGGTGGGTTCCAAAGTGTTCAGCGCAAGAACATCGCTCGCAGGCCCGAACCTGTTATAGACCATTGCACGCATAACAGCTCTTTTATGGTTTGAGTGTGGTTTTTTTGCGCAAACGTATCACCACATCGACCGAAACGATTTCAGCGCCATCAGGTGCATTTGGCAATTGGGCGATTTGCAGCTGCTCTGCCGGGGCATCGGATAAGGTTGCCGTGTCTTCCCAAAAGAAATGCGGGTGTTCATGGGTGTTTGTATCGAAGTAGCTTTTAGATCCGTCCACCGTGATTTCTTGCATCAAGCCCGCATCGCAAAACGCGCCAAGCGTATTGTAAACCGTTGCAAGGGATACTTTGTCGCCAGCATCTTTTACTCGCTCAAACAAACTTTCGGCAGTCACATGCCGGTGGCCACCATCCCCCACGAGCACATCCGCAAGCGCCATACGCTGCCGAGTTGGTCGCAACCCTGCGGAGGCGAGCCATCTGCTGGCCCTGTTATAAGAAGTTGATGTCATCGCGTCACCCGATCGTCGACTCAGTATATGTTGCTTCTGCTCTGAAGTTCAATGTTTTTAATTCTGCGCGGCGCGACGTTTGGCGCCAAGACTTGCAAGCCGGTTTGTCGCAATGCTACAAAGGTCCCAAAATAACAAAAATATTGAGGGTCAGTATGGCGAATTTTCCAACCCAGTTTGATCGTGATGATCTTCTGAAATGTGCGCGGGGCGAGTTGTTTGGCGAAGGCAACGCGCAATTGCCTGAGCCCCCCATGTTGATGATGGATCGGATTACCGATATCTCCGAAGATGGTGGTGCCTATGGTAAAGGCCATGTGGTAGCAGAGTTTGATATAAAGCCGGACCTATGGTTTTTTGACTGTCATTTTCCGAAAAACCCGATCATGCCTGGCTGCCTGGGTCTGGATGGCTTGTGGCAACTCACCGGGTTCAATCTAGGCTGGCGCGGATGGCAGGGGCGCGGATATGCTTTGGGCGTGGGCGAGGTAAAACTGACCGGGATGGTGCGGCCAGATCGTAAAATGCTGAAATATTTTGTTTCATTTTCAAAGGCTATTCAGACGCGGCGCTTGACGATGGGCGTGGCTGACGGACGCGTTGAAGCCGACGGGGAAGTCATCTATCAGGTCAAAGACATGAAAGTCGCCTTGTCTGAAACTTGATGTTATTTTGAAAACTTAAGGAGAATATTGATGCGCAGAGTTGTGGTGACCGGCATGGGCGTTGTGTCGTCTATCGGCAATAACACCCAAGAGGTGCTGGCCAGCTTGAAAGCTGGAACATCCGGGATCACGGCAAATGTAGCGATGCAAGAGCATGGGTTTCGCAGCCAAATTGCTGGCGATGTAAAATTGGATGTTGCAGATTATGTTGATAAGCGAACCCTACGTTTCATGGGGCGCGGCGCTGCCTATGCCTATATTGCGATGCAGCAGGCCATTGAAGATGCGGGGTTGACCCTTGAGGAAATCTCGCATCCGCGCATCGGATTGGTGGCTGGGTCTGGTGGCCCCTCGACCAGCGCAATGCTAACGGCGCATCAGGTGGTGTTGACCTCTGGAGCCCCGAAAAGGATCGGTCCATTTGCCGTGCCCAAATGTATGTCATCCACGATTTCTGCTAATCTGTCGACGGCCTTTAAAATCAAAGGGGTGAATTATTCGATTACATCTGCGTGTTCAACTTCGTTGCATTGTATTGGCAATGCGTCTGAGCAAATCATGCTTGGCAAGCAAGATGTGATGTTTGCAGGCGGCGGGGAAGAGCTGGATTGGACCCTCTCTTGTCTGTTTGACGCGATGAACGCGATGTCGAGCAAATATAATGACACGCCTGAAAAAGCGTCGCGGGCCTTTGATGCCGATCGTGATGGCTTCGTGATCGGCGGTGGCGGCGGGATGCTGGTTTTAGAAGAGCTTGGTCACGCCAAAGCCCGTGGGGCAAAGATCTATGCCGAAATTACCGGATATGGTGCAACGTCAGATGGCCATGATATGGTCGCCCCCTCGGGCGAGGGCGGCGAGCGGGCCATGCGGATGGCGCTTGAAACGTTGCCTCAAGGCCGGGCCATCGGCTATATCAACGCGCATGGCACCTCAACTCCGGTTGGTGATGTAGGGGAAGTTGAAGCGGTGCGCCGGGTTTTTGGCGAGGGTAGCACGCCTCCTATTTCATCAACCAAATCGATGACGGGCCACAGCCAAGGCGCCACGGGCGCGCAAGAGGCGATTTATTGTTTATTGGCCTTAGAGCATGATTTCTTAATCCCATCGATCAATGTGGAGAGCTTGGATCCCGCGATCCATGCTGGCGAAATCGTAACCGATCTGGTCGAAAATGCGGGGCTGGATTCGGTGATGACCAATTCTTTTGGATTTGGTGGCACCAATGGATCAATGATCATGAGCAAATATCACGGGTGATGACATGTCAGATTTGCTAAAGGGAAAACGTGGCCTGATCATGGGCGTTGCCAATGAGCGCTCGATTGCTTGGGGCATTGCCAAAGCGATGGCGGATGCGGGCGCAGAGCTGGCCTTTACCTATCAAGGAGAGGGATTTGGCAAGCGCCTTGCACCCCTTGCCGCAAGCGTTGGCAGCGATTTCATGGTGGATGTTGATGTGACAGATGATCACTCGCTTGATCGCGCCTTTGCCGCAATTGAAGCACGTTGGGGCCAGCTTGATTTCTTGGTGCATGCCATTGCCTTTTCCGACAAAAACGAATTGACGGGCCGGTTTATCAACACCTCGCGTGAGAATTTTAAAAATTCGCTGGATATTTCGGCCTATTCCTTCATCGAAGTGGCCCGGCGGGCGCATCCGCTCATGCAAGACAAAGGCGGTTCTTTGCTGACTCTGACCTATCAAGGCTCTAACCGCGTTACGCCATTTTATAACGTGATGGGCGTTGCCAAAGCCGCGCTGGAAGCCAGCACGCGATATCTCGCAAATGATCTGGGCCCCGATGGTATTCGGGTCAACGCGATATCACCCGGCCCAATGAAAACCTTGGCTGGCGCCGCGATTGGTGGGGCGCGCAAAACCTATAAATTCACCGATCTTAATGCTCCGCTTGGCTCTAACGCAACTTTAGAGGCGGTGGGCGGTACGGCGGTGTATCTGGCCTCGGAAGCGGGTGCCTGCACGACCGGGGAGATCATACGCGTCGATGGTGGATTTCACGTGCTTGGAATGCCGCAACCGGAAAACCTGTAACCGCCGCAGCGCCCCGAGCAGGGATATCGTGGCAAAACCGTCCTAAATTTTTTAGGGCTTTGTTATTTTTCATCGCGCTTCATCGAAAGCGCGGAAACAGCGCATTGCAAAAGCGCCTAAAATCAGTGTATCTGCTGCCTCTATTCCAAGGCTAGAGGGCTAAGCAATGAGCGCGCCAAAAAAACTGTTCGTAAAAACCTATGGGTGTCAGATGAATGTCTACGATAGCGAGCGTATGGTAGAGGCCTTGGGCCGCTCTGGCTATGTTGAGACCGAAACGCCGGATGATGCGGATATGATCTTGCTGAATACTTGTCATATTCGCGAGAAAGCCGCAGAAAAAATCTATTCTGAGCTTGGTCGTTTCAAACCGTTGAAAGATGAAAAGCCTGATTTGAAAATAGGCGTGGCGGGATGCGTGGCGCAGGCGGAAGGCGAAGAAATTATGCGGCGCCAGCCGATGGTGGATTTGGTGGTTGGGCCGCAAAGCTACCATAATTTGGCTGCATTGGAGGCCCAAGCGGGGCAGGGCAGCAAAGCGATTGATATCGAGTTTCCGACAGAGGATAAGTTCGAAGTTCTAAAAGAGCGGCCTAAAACCCGCCGCGCACCCGCTGCGTTTTTAACCGTGCAAGAGGGCTGTGATAAGTTCTGTGCCTTTTGCGTGGTGCCTTATACCCGCGGTGCCGAAGTCTCTCGTCCGGCGGCGCGCATCTTGCGCGAGGCTCAAGAATTGGTTGAGCGCGGGGTGCGCGAAATCACCTTATTGGGCCAAAATGTGAACGCCTATCACGGCGAAGGTGTTGCCGGGGCCAGATGGAGTTTGGCGCAGTTGATTTGGGCCTTGGATGAGATCGATGGATTGGAGCGTATCCGCTTTACCACCAGCCACCCAAATGACATGAGCGATGCGCTGATTGAGGCGCATGCCAATTGCCGAAAACTGATGCCCTATTTGCATCTTCCGGTGCAATCGGGCTCGGATAAAATTCTGAAACGGATGAACCGCGCCCATACCGCTGACAGTTATCTGCGGGTGATTGAAAAGCTCCGTAAAGCGCGCCCCGATATTTTACTCTCAGGTGATTTTATCGTCGGGTTTCCTGAAGAAACCGAAGAAGATTTTCAAGCCACGATGGACTTGGTGCGCGCCGTCGAATACGGGCAGGCCTATTCTTTTAAATATTCCACCCGCCCGGGAACGCCCGCCGCAGAACGCCCACAAGTAGAAGAAGCTGTAAAAACAGAGCGGTTGCATCGTTTGCAAGATCTGCTTTGGTCGCAGCAGCGCGGCTTACAAAAACGCATGGTGGGGCGCGAAGTATCGGTGTTGTTTGAAAAAGCGGGCCGCGATGCGGGGCAAATGGTCGGTAAATCAGAGCATCTGCATGCCGTCCACGCTTATGCGCCGGATGTTGAGATAGGCGAGTTGCGCCAGGTGCGGATCGTCAAAAGCCTGACCAATTCTTTAACCGGTGAATTGCTTTGATCGACCAAGCGCGCGGCGCTGACACAGCGTGTTTTTAGCCCTTTGCGGTCCAATTTGAGCGTTCCATGGGCAGTATATCCCGTATTTGTGGTTTTATTTGTTCGTACCTCGCCAGATGCGCTTGCGTTCCAAAGCTGCTCTTGGCAGGGTTTTAGAAAGTTATTTAGGAGTAATATGTGGCGTCAGGATTGTTTTCTACCCCGACCGAAGGCGGACAACCGCCGCAAAGCCTTATAGAGTTTCCCGATAATCGATTGTTGATCGACCTTTGCGGCGAATTTGACAGAAATCTAGCAGATATCGAACAGAAAATGGCTGTGCAGATCATTCGCCGTGGCAATGAATTGGTCGTTTTCGGGGAAGAGGAGGCGCGCGAAAATACGCTGTCTGTACTGAGGGGCCTGTATCAGCGGCTAGAGGGCGGTCGCAGCGTTGAACCCGGGGATGTTGACCGTGAAATCCGCATGAGCGATGGGTCGGCGGTGGGCATGGAAGCTAAAGAGCTTCCGCAAATGGAACTTTTTACCGGCGCAAAGCTTGAGATCAAAACCCGCAAAAAACCCGTCGAACCAAGGACGGCGGCGCAAAAAGCCTATGTTGAATCTCTGATGAAAAATGAATTGGCGTTCGGGATTGGGCCGGCAGGGACCGGTAAAACTTATCTAGCTGTGGCAGTGGCGGTTACAAAGTTTATATCAGGTGAAGTGGATCGTATTGTGCTAAGTCGCCCCGCCGTTGAAGCCGGGGAGAAGCTTGGATATTTGCCGGGGGATATGAAGGACAAAGTCGATCCTTATATGCAGCCGCTTTATGATGCATTGAATGATTTCTTGCCCAGCAAGCAATTGGCCAAGCTGATCGAAGAAAAACGTATTGAAATCGCGCCGCTTGCCTTTATGCGCGGGCGCACGCTCGCCCATTCTTTCGTGGTTCTGGACGAAGCGCAAAACACCAGCGTTATGCAGATGAAAATGTTTTTAACGCGCCTTGGAGAAGGGTCGCGGATGGTTATCACCGGGGACCGATCGCAAGTGGATTTGCCGCGCGGCGTCACGTCAGGCTTGGCCGATGCTGAGCGTTTGTTGAGGCACATCCCGAAGATCAGCTTTAATTATTTTTCCTCCAAAGATGTGGTTCGGCATCCTTTGGTGGCTGCGATTATTGATGCATATGATCAAGATCCGGAAGCTGTACAGAAGCCACAGCGGCGCGCTGGAGCGGATCGAGCTTCATGAAAGTTGAGGTGGTGATCGAGGATCGCCGCTGGGAGCAGGCGGAACTTGAGCGCTTAAGCGTGAAGGCTTTGCAGGCGGTGCTGGCGCATTTTAACCTAAGGCCGGAACGGTTTGAGATTGATATCTTGGCCTGTAATGATGCGCGTATTGCCCAGCTCAACGGAGATTTTCGAGAAAACGCAAAAGCAACAAATGTCTTAAGCTGGCCCAGCCAAGAGCGTAGAGCACAAGAAGATGGCGCAGATCCAAACCCGTTTGATCAAGTGGCCGATGATCCAAGCTTGGGTGATATCGCCTTGTCTTATCCAACCTGTCGGGCCGAGGCAGATGCGGCGGGCTTGGTATTTTCCGATCACATTTTGCATTTACTGGTTCATTCGATGCTTCATTTGCTCGGATATGATCATAAGCGTGACTTAGATGCCACGCTTATGGAGGGTTTAGAAATTGAAATACTTGGCAAACTGGGTGTGAATAACCCATATAAAGAAATAAACTAGGTGTAGGTGCCTTTTTGAAAGAGAGTTATGGACGATAGCGACGGATCTGCTAGGGCGGCGCAAAGCGCGCAGCCTTTCAGGCAAGACAAAAGTTTTTGGAGTTGGTTCAGATTTGACCGCGGTAATCGCGATAGCGCGCGACATGAGCCGGCCGGTGCATCCCAAACGCAAAATTTAATCCGCCAGCCTGATCATATCGGCATGATGAATTTGCGCCGCAAGCGCGTAGAGGATGTGGCGATCCCCAAAGCTGAGATTGTTTCGGTGTCTGACACCATTTCCCGTGATGATCTTGCAGCCGTGTTTCGTGATAGCGGTTTGACCAGATTGCCCGTTTATACTGGCACTTTGGACACCCCGGTCGGAATGGCGCATCTAAAAGATTTCGCGCTGAAATATGGATTTGATGCGCTTTCGGATGAGTTTGAATTGGCGCCAATGTTACGCCCGCTTCTATACGTGCCCTTGTCGATGCCCATTGGCGTTTTGCTGACAAAAATGCAAACCGAACGGCGCCATATGGCTTTGGTGATCGATGAGTATGGCGGGGTTGACGGATTGGTAACGATCGAAGATCTGATTGAGCAGATCATCGGCGATATTGAAGATGAACATGATCTGGAAGAAGATAGTTTTTGGACCTTGTTGAAACCGGGATATTACTTGGCTTTGGCCAAAACACCGATGGAAGATTTCTGTGCGGAAACCGGGCTTGATCTAACCAGCGATGATACGATTGACGGCGAAGAGATCGAAACGCTTGGCGGGTTGGTGTTTATGTTAGCGGGCCGCGTTCCCGCGCGTGGCGAAGTAATTTTACACCCGCAAGGCGTAGAGTTTGAAATTTTTGACGCGGATCCGCGCCGTATTAAACGCCTGCGGGTGCGTCTGCCAAATGTGGCCCAAGCCGCAGAATGATCCTGCAATGAGGTTGGGCAGCAGGTTTTCTGGGCGGCTTTTGATTGTCTTAATTTTAGGGGTTGGCTTGGCGTTTGGTCAACCGCCTGTATCGCTTTGGCCCCTGGCACTGCTGTCTTTACTCGCAGTTTTTTGGCTGGAAACGCATCAATCTTTGAATGATTCGCTGCCGCAAGCCTTTGGGCGCGGCTGGTCTCTCGGCATGGGATATTTCACCGTTTCGATGCATTGGATTGTAGAGCCATTTCTGGTGGACAGCGCGGCGCATGGTTGGATGGCTCCGTTTGCTCTTCTTCTTTTTGCCGGTGGGTTGTCGGTTTTCTGGGGCTGCGCTTTCGCGCTGGCGCTGCGACTGCAAACGCCGTTTGGTCTGGCATTTGCGCTTGGGTTTTTCGAGTTGGCGCGCGGATATACGCTGACGGGATTTCCATGGGGGGCTTTGGGATATATTTGGGCTGACACGCCGGTTGCGCAAAGTGCGGCTTGGATCGGGCTTTATGGGCTGAGCGTAATCACCGTATTTTGGGCGGCATGCGTTCATTGGCTGTTTTTACGAAAACAGATTTTCTGGATGGTTTTGGTTTTGGTTGGGGTTTGGCCAGTGGCTTGGATCGGGGGAGATTTGCGCCTGACCACAAAAAAAGCTGTTTTAACCGAGCAAACGGTGCGATTGGTGCAACCAAACGCCCCGCAACATCAAAAATGGGACCCCGCTTTTTCGCGGTCATTTTTTGAGCGCTCCCTTGCGTTTACAGCTGCAGAGCCCTCTGTCGATCTTGTGGTTTGGCCAGAAAGCTCTCTGCCGGTTAGCTTTGAAAATGCTGAAACTTTGATCGAACAAATCGCAGTGGCAGCAGATGGCACGGCTTTGCTGTTGGGAGCGCTGCGACTTGAAAATGAAAAAGTGCTGAATTCAATTGTATATATGGATCAAAATGGCAGTGCCGAAGTGGTTTATGACAAACATCATTTGGTGCCGTTTGGAGAATACCTGCCCTTTGAGCGTTGGATAGAGCGGATCGGGCTTGGGTTCACATCTGATTTATTTGGAACCGGCTTTGCCGCCGGTGAGGGCCCGAAACTCATAAATATAGCGCCATTGGGGGCCATTATGCCTTTGATTTGTTATGAGGCCGTATTCCCGCAAGATGTTTCGTTTGCGTCACAAAAAGCGACAGTTTTGCTGCAATTGACCAATGATGCCTGGTTTGGCCGCTTTGCCGGGCCACAGCAGCATTTGGCGCAAGCGAAAATGCGCAGCATTGAACAGGGCTTGCCGATGATTAGGGTGGCCAATACGGGTATTTCCGCAATGATTGACCCTTATGGCCGCAGCCTTAAACAGCTGGGTCTGAATACAGCGGGTTTTATCGATGCACAGGTGCCGCAGCCCGCGTCGGCCACCCTCTATCGCCGCTTTGAAATTTGGACAGTTTTTGCCCTTTTGTTTGCCATCCTTATGCTCAGTTTGATCTGCCGCCGTCAAATCAGCGGTTGACCTTCCGGGGGCGTTTTAATACCACTGCCCCTATAGCCACAACGGCTTCCTGACGTGGCGGATTTTTCAAATCGGAGCGATTTCATGATAAGACAAGACTATATTTTTACCTCTGAATCCGTGTCAGAGGGGCATCCTGATAAGGTGTGCGACCGTATCTCAGACGCGGTTTTAGACGTTTTTATCGGCGAAGAGCCTGAGGCCCGCGTTGCCTGTGAAACCTTTGCCACCACCAATCGGGTAGTGATCGGGGGTGAAGTTGGTCTGTCAGATACCACAAAGCTCAAAGATTATATGGGGCGCATCGATCAAATCGCGCGCGCCTGCATAAAAGATATTGGCTATGAGCAAGAGAAATTTCATCATGAGACGGTTGAGATCACCAACCTGTTGCATGAACAATCCGCGCATATCGCGCAGGGTGTTGATGCGTCTGAAAACAAAGATGAAGGCGCCGGCGATCAGGGAATCATGTTTGGCTATGCAACCAACGAAACCGATGCATTAATGCCGGCACCGATCCAGTATAGCCATGCAATTTTACGCCGCTTGGCCGAAGCGCGTAAACATGGCAGCGCTGCAAGCTTAGGGCCAGATGCGAAATCGCAGCTCTCGGTGCGCTATCAAGGCGGCAAACCAGTTGGGGTCAGCTCGATTGTGCTTTCAACGCAGCATTTGGACGCCCAAATGACCTCCGAAGATGTGCGCGCCGTTGTTGAGCCTTATATCCGCGAAACGCTGCCCGATGGTTGGATTGATAGTGATACGCATTGGCATGTGAACCCGACAGGTAAGTTTGTGATCGGCGGGCCGGATGGAGATGCAGGCCTAACTGGGCGGAAAATCATTGTGGATACTTATGGCGGCGCAGCGCCGCATGGCGGCGGTGCGTTTTCGGGCAAAGATCCGACAAAAGTTGATCGCTCGGCCGCTTATGCAGCGCGCTATCTGGCCAAAAATGTTGTGGCGGCTGGCTTGGCCGAACGCTGCACAATCCAGCTTTCCTACGCGATTGGAGTTGCAGAGCCTTTATCGATATATGCCGATACGTTTGGCACGGGCGCGGTTGATGCCGCTGCCATCGAACAGGCTATTGCTGCTTGCATGAATTTGACTCCACGGGGCATTCGCCAGCATTTGGCGCTGAACAAACCCATTTACCAACGCACTGCAGCTTATGGGCATTTTGGTCGCCAGCCGGAGGCGGATGGCGGGTTCAGCTGGGAGCGCACAGATTTGGTGGATGCGCTCCACAATGCGCTGAAATAGCTTAACAAAAACAAGCGCCTAAAAATAAAAAACCGCCCCAAAACAAGGGCGGTTTTTTTCTTTAGAGATCTGTGGATTATCCAAGCGCGCCCATATCAAAATTCAGATGTTTGGCCACAGTAAAGATATCTTTATCGCCGCGCCCGCACATATTCATACAGATGATATGGTCTTTGGGCAGCTCGGGCGCAATTTTCATCACATGGGCCAGCGCGTGGCTTGGCTCGAGGGCGGGAATGATCCCCTCAAGCGCGCAGCAGAGCTGAAAGGCCTCAAGCGCCTCTGCATCGGTAATAGCCACATATTTTGCGCGGCCGATTTCATGCAGCCAAGAATGCTCGGGGCCGATCCCGGGATAATCTAAGCCGGCCGAAATCGAAAATCCTTCGAGAATTTGCCCATCATCATCCTGCAAAAGATAGGTGCGGTTGCCGTGGAGCACGCCCGGACGCCCCCCGGTGAGCGAGGCGCAATGTTCCATTTTTTGGTTTACGCCCTTTCCGCCAGCCTCAACGCCGATGATACTTACGTCTTTATCGTCTAAAAACGGAAAGAAGAGGCCCATCGCGTTCGAGCCGCCGCCAATCGCAGCAATGATGGTATCGGGCAGGCGGCCTTCGGCGGCCTGCATTTGGTCTTTGGTTTCCTTGCCGATAATGGCTTGAAAATCGCGTACCATGGCGGGGTAGGGATGCGGCCCAGCAACGGTGCCAATGCAGTAAAAGGTATCGCGTACATTGGTTACCCAATCGCGCAACGCATCGTTCATAGCATCTTTTAAAGTGCCGCGCCCCGAGGTGACGGGCACAACTTCGGCGCCCAAAAGCCGCATCCGAAACACGTTTGGCGCTTGCCGTTCTACGTCATGCGCGCCCATATAGACCACGCATTTCAAGCCGAATTTTGCACAAACTGTCGCTGTGGCAACGCCATGTTGACCAGCTCCAGTTTCGGCGATGATGCGCGTTTTTCCCATTCGGCGCGCCAAAATGATTTGCCCCAACACATTGTTAATCTTATGCGCGCCGGTATGGTTGAGTTCGTCGCGTTTCATATAGATTTTGGCCCCGCCAAGATGATCTGTGAGCCGTTCAGAAAAATAAAGCGGGCTGGGCCGGCCAACATAATTCGTCCAAAGATCATTCATCTCGGCCCAGAAACTATCATCGGTTTTCGCAATGTTATATTGCTCTTCCAATTCCAAAATAAGTGGCATCAATGTTTCTGAAACGAACCTTCCGCCAAATTGACCAAACCGGCCCTTTTCATCGGGTCCGGTCATGAAGCTGTTAAAAAGATCGTTTGGCATGCGCCCCTCCAAAAATCGGCTTTTGCAAGATGTAGCTTTGTAACCTCGGCGGGTAAAGAGAGTTCATCATATAAAGGTGAAAGGGTGATGTTTTGCCTCAGAGGCGGGCCTGAGCCACGAAGTTACGCATTTTTTCCATGTCTTTGGTGCCCGGAGCGCTTTCTACACCAGAGGAGACATCAATCTGCCGCGCCTGCGTTACGCGTATGGCTTGGGCCACATTATCGGGTGTCAAACCACCTGCGAGCATCCAAGGTATTTTCCAGGTGTGATTTTCAAGAAGCTGCCAATCAAAGGCCAACCCGTTTCCCCCCGGTAATTTGGCCCCGGGGGCAGGCTTTGCGTCGATCAGCAATTGATCACAAATTTCAGCGTACCGATCAATTTCGCGTAAGTCTTGAGCCGTTGCGATCCCGAGCGCTTTCATAATCGGCAAGCCTGTGCTTTGCTTGATTTGCTGAACGCGCTGTGGCTGTTCTGCTCCGTGTAATTGCAGAATATCGATGGGAACTTGCGACAACATTTCCTCTAGAAACGCATCTTGTGGGTTCACAACCAAGGCCACTTTGGCGAAGCCTGGGGGCGCTGCCAAGGCCACCTCGCGGGCTTTTGCCAAGCTTAAATGGCGGGGTGATTTTTCGTAAAATACCAACCCTCCGTAAGTTGCTCCAGCTTGTGCTGCGCCCTTGATGGCTTCGGGGCTGGTAAGGCCACAAATTTTCACCCGCGTTGGGCTTTGGATCATGCTCAGCTTACCTCGTCGATCAAAGCCAAGACATCGTCTTGATCTGCGTATTTTTCTTGTTTGAGCTTTTTTAATTCGCGTTCAGCCTGCCGCAAGGCTTTTCCATTTGCGGCAGCCTCCGACCGCAATTTATATTCTCGCAACCATTCCCATATAAAGCCGACGAGAACTCCAAAGACAATACCCAAGAAAAACACAAGGAAAACGGGCAATGTGATTGACCAATTCATCCCGATCAAATTTGCAAGATCAGGCGGTAGGAAGGCAAGTTCGGCCGGTGCTTTATTCGCCACTGCAACGATAATAAGAACAAGCGCCAGGCTTATAAGAAAGGCATAGCGCAGATATTTCATGACTTACGTTTTCCCGTTCAGACGATCGCGCAGTAATTTGCCAGTCTTAAAAAACGGGACGTGCTTTTCCTCAACATCCACTGAGGCACCGGTGCGCGGGTTGCGACCCACGCGCGCATCCCGGCGTTTGACAGAAAATGCACCGAAGCCGCGCAATTCCACCCGATCGCCATTCGCCATTGCATTGGTAATTTCGTCGAATACGGTATTAACAATTCTCTCAACATCGCGTTGGTACAAATGCGGATTTTGGTCCGTTATGATCTGTATTAGTTCCGATCTAATCACGTGGCCTCCCCCTATGTTTTGATTTTAATAACGTCAGGTTACAAAATAATCATCCTGTTTGGAAATGCTTTTTTTTTTTCTGTGGCGCAAAATTATCCGCTTTTTTGAGGTATTTAATGATCGTTACCAGTTTCTGTTTTTGCTTGGGACATTTTTACGGGCGAAGAAAGAGATGTCTTAGCGTTTACGTTAAAACGGACGAATCGTTTCTAAGCGGCGCATAAAAAAACCCTCGCGCTCCAATGGGAGTGCGGGGGCCTTATCAATTTATGTGGTAGAACTTATTCGTCGCCTTTCAGCGCGGCGCCCAAAATATCACCCAATGAAGCGCCAGAATCTGACGATCCATATTGCTCTACGGCTTCTTTTTCTTCGGCAATTTCACGGGCTTTGATCGATAGACCAAGCTTGCGCGTTTTGCTGTCAATATTGGTTACGCGCACGTCTACCTTATTGCCCACAGAAAAGCGTTCGGGGCGCTGTTCTGCGCGATCGCGGCTTAAATCTGAGCGGCGGATAAAGGCTTTTGCGCCTTCGTATTCCACTTCAATCCCACCATCTTCGATTGAGGTAACTTCAACCGTGATGATCGAGCCGCGCTTTACGCCACCCGTAGCTTCGGCAAATTTATCACCGCCCAAGGCTTTGATCGACAGGCTGATACGCTCTTTCTCAACATCCACTTCAGACACCACGGCCTGAACAAGGTCACCCTTGCGGAAGTTTTGGATCGCGTCTTCGCCGCGTTCATCCCAAGAAATATCGCTCAGGTGAACCATACCATCAATATCACCGTCTAACCCGACAAACAGGCCAAATTCAGTAATATTTTTGATTTCACCTTCAACTTGCGTGCCTTCTGGATTGCTTTCAGCGAAGACTTCCCAAGGATTGCGCTGTGTCTGCTTGAGGCCCAGAGAGACGCGGCGCTTTGTGCCATCGATCTCAAGAACCATAACTTCCACTTCTTGGCTGGTTGAAACGATTTTGCCTGGATGCACGTTTTTCTTCGTCCATGACATTTCTGAAACGTGAACCAAGCCTTCGACTCCGGCTTCCAGCTCAACAAAGGCACCGTAATCGGTGATATTTGTCACCACACCCTGATGGACTGATTCCAGCGGATAGCTGGCGGCCACACGATCCCAAGGATCTTCTTGCAGCTGCTTCATGCCAAGGCTGATGCGATGCGTGTCTTTGTTGATTTTGATCACTTGAACGTTGATCGATTCGCCAATCGTCAAGATTTCGGACGGGTGGTTTACCCGGCGCCACGCCATATCGGTCACGTGTAACAGACCATCAACGCCGCCCAGATCCACAAAGGCACCATATTCTGTGATATTCTTCACAACGCCTTCCAACGACATGCCTTCGGCCAAGTTACCGATCACTTCTGCGCGCTGTTCGGCACGGCTTTCTTCCAGGATCGCGCGACGAGATACAACGATATTGCCCCGGCGTCTGTCCATTTTCAAGATTTGGAAAGGTTGCTTCAGCCCCATCAATGGGCCCGCGTCGCGCACGGGGCGCACATCCACTTGCGAGCCGGGCAAGAACGCAACCGCGCCGCCCAATTCCACCGTAAAGCCGCCCTTGACGCGTCCAAAGATCGCGCCGTCAACCCGCGCTTCTTCGGCATAGGCTTTTTCGAGGCGATCCCAAGCTTCTTCGCGCCGCGCCATTTCCCGGCTGATAACTGCTTCCCCTTTGGTGTTCTCAACCTGCCGCAAGAAGACTTCGACCTCTTCTCCAACGGCAACTTCGGCCTCTTCACCTGGGTTTGCAAATTCTTTTAATTCAACGCGGCCTTCCATTTTATAACCAACGTCGATAATGGCATGTCCCGCTTCGATCGCGATGACTTTGCCTTTGACAACTGAGCCCTCTTGGGGTGTGTCAATTTCGAAGCTTTCATTCAGGAGGGCTTCGAATTCCTCCATCGATGTATTTTGAGCCATGTGGTCTCAGTTTCCTTTACTGGTTTTTTCTGGCCGCGCGGTTGTCTCCGCCGGTCTTAGGGTTCATTGGCTGATCCGGTTTTTCCAAAACGCAAAAGGGCCGGATGGTCCGACCCTGCTCGATCTTTAGCGCTTTGCGGTATGTTTACCGTCACAACAGCCGCGTCTTTAGGCTAATTTTACCAAGCTGACAAGGTATAAATCCCGCTAATCTTAGGATGGTTACGCCTCGTCTTTTCGGATTTTGGCGATATAAGTGATCGCGTCTGAACAGGCTTGTTCGATCGTTAAATCGCTGGTGTCTAAAAGATAGGCGTCAGAGGCGGCTTGCAACGGCGCCGAGGCGCGGGTTTCATCGCGCGCATCGCGCTCTAATACGGCCTTTAGAACATCGCTATACTGTGCGGTCTTGTCGCTGCGCTTCAATTCAGCAAAGCGGCGCTGGGCGCGTGTCTCTGCTCGTGCTGTGATAAATAATTTTGCCTCGGCTTTGGGGCAAATCACCGTTCCGATGTCGCGACCATCCAGAACCGCGCCACCGGGCGCACGGGCAAAGCTTTTTTGAAATTCGCTCAACGCCTGCCTTATGTCGGGTATCGCGGCCAGCTTGCTGGCGGCCTCGGCGACCTTGGCGGTGCGCAGCGCGGTGATATCGATGCTGCTCAGGTCCAGGTTGTGTGCCGCTGCAAGGGGATCCTGGCCCTGAAGATGCAGCCAACCCACGGCGCGGTAGAGCACTCCAGTGTCTAAATAAGCAAACCCGAAATGCTGCGCAACGGCGCGCGAGATTGTGCCTTTGCCAGCGGCTGCAGGGCCATCAATTGCAACTGTAAAAGCCACTTTAATTCCTAACTTTCTTGGCCATGTTCAAGCCGTGCGCCAAGCGCAGCCATCAGGCTTTCGAAAATCGGAAAAGAGGTGGCGATGGGGCTGCCATCATCTATGGAGACAGGGTTTTTACTGGCCATTCCCAAAATCAAAAATGACATTGCGATACGGTGATCAAGATGGCTGGCGCATTTGGCGCCACCGGGCACAGCTTGTGCGCCGCATCCAGATACAATCCACCAATCCGGGCCATCCTCTACGGTGGCGCCATTCGCGCGCAGGCCCGTTGCCATAGCGTCGATCCGATCGCTTTCTTTGACCCGAAGTTCTTTCACGCCGCGCATCACGGTATCGCCCTGCGCATTGGCAGCGACAACGGACAGAATGGGATATTCATCAATCATGCTGGCGGCGCGCTCGGGTGGCACCTCAATGCCCCGCATATTTGGAGAGAACCGCGCCCGCAGATCGGCGACCGGTTCGCCGCCTTCAACCCGCTCATTTTCATATTCAAGATCGGCTCCCATTTCACGCAGCGTGGTAAATAAACCAGAGCGGGTTGGGTTCAGGCCGATATTTGGCACCAATACATCCGAGCCTTCGGTGATCAAGGCTGCGCAAACCGGAAAAGCTGCTGAGCTTGGATCGCGCGGCACGGTGATGTCTTGAGGCTGCAATTCTGGTTGCCCTGTCAGAGTAATCTCGCGGCCCGCATCGGTGATCTGCACGCTGATTTCAGCGCCAAACCCGCGCAACATGCGTTCGGTGTGATCGCGCGTGGCTTCTTGTTCAATAACCACGGTTTTCCCTGGGGTGTTTAGACCTGCCAATAAAACCGCTGATTTCACCTGCGCCGATGGAACAGGTACTTCGTAGCGCACGGGTGTGGGGGTTTCGGCGCCAATGATGGTCATTGGCAAACGGCCGCCGCTGCGGCCATAGGTTTGCGCGCCAAACAGCGCCAAAGGATCGCTTATGCGTGCCATAGGGCGTTTGTTTAAACTGGCATCGCCGGTGAAGGTTGCACGGATTGGATGCGTTGCCATTGCCCCCATGATCAAGCGCACGCCGGTTCCCGAATTGCCGCAATCGATGACGGTATCGGGCTCGCAAAAGCCCCCCACGCCCACGCCGTCAACGCTCCAATCGCCCGCAGCATGCTGGGTGACGGTTGCGCCAAATGCGCGCATGGCCTTGGCCGTATCCAACACGTCATCCCCCTCAAGCAAGCCTTTAATCGTGGTGGTGCCGACGCTGAGCGCCCCTAAGATGAGCGAGCGATGCGAAATTGATTTATCACCGGGCACATGCGCCTCTCCGGTTAAGGGGCCGGATTTGTAAGCAATCATCGGTCGGGCAACAGCGTGAGAGGACATGGCTTGGTTCCTTACATTTTCCGCAGCGTCATATCCTAAGCCACTGCCAGCGTCTATGAGATTTCCACCCGGTTGGTTGGGTTTTAAAAGCCCATTTAAAGGCGATGAAACGTTAAATAATGCGGCATTCGACCCTCGCGTAGGGCTTTTTGTTCATAGCGGGTTGAAATCCAATCCGACCATGCCGGGTTGCGGCCTTCGGGATCTTGGTTCTGATAGGCAAAGCCCTGTTTGGGCACTTCCAAAAGAGTTTGGCGCACATAATCGACAATATCCGTTGCCACGCGAAACTCGGCCCCCGGTTTTAGCACCCGCGCCAGCGGAGCCAGATGCTCGGGCGTTACGAAACGGCGGCGGTGGTGGCGGCGTTTTGGCCAAGGGTCGGGATAGAGTAGAAACGCTTTGGAGATTGAGGCTGGGTGTAACACATCAAAGAGATGCCGTGCATCGCCCGCATAAATCCGAATATTTTGTGCCTCTGCGCGGCGAATTTTTTGCAGCAGCATTGCCACCCCATTGATATAAGGCTCGCATCCGATCACACCGGTTTCGGGATTTTGCACGGCTTGATGCACCAAATGCTCGCCGCCCCCAAAGCCAATTTCAAGCCATACCTCGCTGGCGTTGAATATTTGGGCCAAATCCAGCGCGGTGCGATCAGGATTCTCGGTCCAACTGACCGGGCCCAAAGAAAGCTGCGCAAGGTCGCTTTCCAGCGCTTCTTCTTGGCCAGGGCGCAACGTTTTGCCTTTAAAGCGCCCGTAAAAATTGCGCCAGGGCGCGCCCGATGAATGCTGATCTGCCGCCATCAAACCCTCAATTACTGCCCCAACTCGGTAAGACGTGTCAAAGCAGCTTTTAATTGGGCCTCTTCCTCTTCACGCAAGGCAAGAGTTTCACGGGTTTCTTCAACCACCTCAGGCGGCGCGCTTTGCACAAATTTTGGATTATTGAGTCGGCCCTTCAATCCCCCCAGTTCTTTAGTAAGCTTTCCGAGCGCGGCGTTGAGGCGCGCCGTCTCTGCGCCGATATCGATTAGATCGGCCAGAGGCAGCCCAAAATCTCCACCGGATACTGAAATATTGGCGCAGCCTTTGGGAAATGTATCAACAGCGCTTAAGGTTTCGATCCGCGCCAAGCTCATGATCAGGGCTTGATTTCGATCCCACGCGTCTTGACCTGCGGCGTCAAGCGCGCTGACCAGCAAGGTGACTTTGGCGCCCGCAGGCACGTGCATTTGCGCGCGCACAGACCGAATTTCCTCGATCAAGCCAATCACCCAATTCATCTCTTTATCAGCTGCGGCATCTATATGCGTGCTGCTGTAGCTGGGCCAGTCAGTATGGATCAGCACTGTCTCTCGTTTGGTCAAACTGCCCCAAAGCTCTTCGGTGATGAACGGCATGATAGGGTGAAGCAAAATCAGGCATTGGTCCATCACCCAAGCCATGGTCGCCTGCGTTTCTGCGCGCGCGGCCTCATCCTCACCGGATAAGAGCGGTTTGGAAAATTCAACGTACCAATCGCAGACTTTGCCCCAAACAAAGGCATAAAGCAGGTTCGCCGCGTCATTAAAGCGATAGGCGCTTAGCGCGGCATCGACCGCTTCGCGCACTTTGGCGGTTTCGCCGACAATCCATTTGTTCAGCGTTTGTTGAAGTTGCGCTGGCAATTGGCTTTTGCCTGCCGAGTCCAGCGTTGCATAAACTTCATTCATCTCGGCAAACCGAGCTGCGTTCCAAAGTTTTGTGCCAAAATTCCGATAGCCCGCGATGCGCTGGGTGCTGAGCTTTAAATCGCGCCCCATCGCGGCCATTGCGGTTAAGGTAAAGCGCACAGCATCGGCGCCATAAGCATCGATGAGTTCCAAGGGATCCAAGACATTGCCCAAAGATTTGGACATTTTCTTACCTTTTTCATCGCGCACCAACGCATGCACATAAACGGTGCTAAAGGGTTTTTCGCCCATCACCGCATATTGCATCATCATCATGCGGGCGACCCAGAAAAAGATGATATCAAAGCCTGTGATCAAGACGCTTGTGGGAAAGTATTTTCGGAGCGCTTCAGTGTTTTCGGGCCAGCCCAAAGTGCCGATGGGCCATAGCCCAGATGAGAACCACGTATCCAACACATCTGGATCGCGGGTTAAGGGTACATCTGGCCCCGCCTGCGCCTGTGCTTCGGCCTGAGTGGCGGCGCAATATTGATTGCCCTCGGCGTCAAACCACACGGGAATTTGGTGCCCCCACCAAAGTTGGCGCGAAATGCACCAGGGTTCGATATTTTCCAACCAATGGAAATACACTTTTTTATCCCGCTCTGGCAGGATTTCGGTATCGCCATTGCGCACGGCATCAAGCGCTGGCCCCACGATTTTATCGGTATCCACGAACCATTGATCGGTGAGCATAGGTTCGATTACGACTTTTGAGCGATCGCCAAAGGGCTGCATAATTGGTTTATTCTCTACCAGCGGCACGCTTTTGACGTTGATTTCGCCAGTTTCCGCATTTTTGCTCTCGACCATCGTCATCACGGCCAAACCTGCGCGGGTGATATCCTCGATGATCCGTTGGCGGGCCTCAAAACGGTCGAGGCCGCGATAGGCCTCGGGCACCAAATTCATCGCGGCAATGCTGGCCTCATCGAATGGCTTTTCCCCTGCGGCAATCGCTTTCGCATCGCTTGCCTCTTCTATATAGGGCCGTCCATCAGCGCGCATTTTGCCTTTTGTGTCCATCAAAGAATACATTGGAATATTGCCGCGCTTGGCCACTTGGTAATCGTTAAAGTCATGCGCGCCGGTGATTTTTACCGCTCCCGAGCCGAAATCGGGATCGGGATATTCGTCGGTGATGATTGGGATCAAACGGCGTTGGGCTTGCGGCCCAACGGGGATTTCGCACATCTTGCCCACGATCGGGGCATAGCGGGCATCCGAAGGGTGAACGGCGACAGCGCCGTCGCCAAGCATCGTTTCGGGGCGCGTGGTGGCGATGGAAATATAGTTGCGTTCCTCTTCGAAAGTGATGGCTCCATCCGCGTCTTTTTCGATATAGGTATAGGTTTCGCCGCCCGCGAGCGGATATTTGAAATGCCACATATGGCCCGCGGTTTCGATGTTTTCTACTTCAAGATCTGAAATCGCGGTTTCAAAATGCGGGTCCCAGTTGACCAGGCGTTTGCCTCGGTAGATCAGGCCTTTGTGATACATTTCAACGAAAACCTTGATCACGGCATCATGAAAATTTCCCGACTCGCCTTCCGGCGCGCCGGGCGCGCCGGACATCGTAAAGGCTGTGCGATCCCAATCGCAGCTGGCACCAAGGCGCTTCAGTTGGTTGATGATTGTACCGCCAGATTGCGATTTCCAATCCCAAACTTTGTTCAAAAATGCGGCGCGGCCCATTTCAGACCGGCTTGGCAGTTTCGCCGCCGCCAATTGCCGCTCAACCACCATTTGCGTCGCGATCCCCGCATGATCCGTGCCGGGCTGCCAAAGCGTGTCAAACCCCCGCATGCGGTGCCAGCGGATCAGGATATCTTGCAAAGTATTGTTGAACGCATGCCCCATGTGCAGCGAGCCCGTTACATTGGGTGGCGGGATCATAATGCTGAATGTTTCGGAGCGTTTCGCATTCGCTCCGGCCTTAAAACAACCCGCTTTTTCCCAAGCCTGGTAAAGCCGGCTTTCTGCCTTTTGCGCATCGAAGTTTTTGTCCAAAGCCATCAGAGCTGTCCCGTCTTGCATTATTTTGCGCCGAGATAACTTTTATTACGACAAAGGGAAAGGGGCCGCGCGCAATATTAAACGGGTCATCTTGGAATTTATGCGTTCCAGAAGCTGCCACATATCGCACGCCAAACCCTTGGCCGGCAGAAAATCTAAAACCGGGTTAAGATCATGCGCTAAGCGGCTCACGCTTTCCGGCGCGTAAAACTTCTGGATCATAGGCGCTGCGCGCAAATACCTCGCGCACCATGTCTTGAAAAAATTCAAGCGGTTGGCTGGCGTAAGCTGGATCAAAACTGGCTTGATCCCAGCGCTCGCAAAATGTTGCGCAATCTTCAAAATACGGATGCTCTTTGTAAGCCAAGCGTTTGTCTGGATTGCCGCCCACATGATGGGCATAATACAGCATCTGAAAATCCCCGTGTTTTTCCACCACCCAGCTGCATTGTTCGCGCACAAAGGGCCGTAAAATACTGGCGGCATATTCGTCGTGATTATAGGGCGCGTAAATATCGCCTATATCATGCAGCAAGGCAGAAACGATCCAATCGATATCTGCGCCGTCTTTCCAAGCCCGTGTAGCCGATTGCAGGGAATGCTCAAGCCGGGTCACTTGATAGCCCGACAGACTTTCATCCAGCTCGACCAATGCCTTTAGCAGCCGGTCCGCGGTGCCATTTGAAAAGGCGATTTCATGTTCGGTTAAGAAATCATAATCTTCTTTATCGCCGTCTTTCATTTGCGTAAATTTCACATTTTTAATCATGCAAAAAGTCCTTTTTTTGCTTTGACGTTTTTCATTTTGGCCGCGGCCTGCGCGACACGGATTTCTTCATGCAATTGTAAGTCGGTGGCGTTAAATAGGCCTTTAGGCGGTGCAACATGAATAAAATTTCCCTGCCTGTCTGCCCCCCTTGCGAGAATGGCATAATCGCGGGCACCAATTTCTTGGGCGACATTCGGGGTCACGTATCGGATCACTGCCGCGATGCGCCGGTCATCGCTTATATTGGGTCCCGAACCATGAATGGTTAAGCCGTGATGCAATGAGATTTCGCCGGGTTGAATTTCGATTGAGGTTTTATCTTGCTCGGCCACGTGAACCTGCACTTCTTGGCCGCGCGACAGCAAATTATCTTCGGCAAAACTGTCCTTATGCGGCAGGATCGGGTTTTTATGGCTGCCGCGCACAAAATCCATACAGCCACTTTGCCGCGTCGCAGGTGATAGGGCCAGCCAAGCGGTGACCATTTCAGATGTGGCGCCAAGCCCCCAATAGGTGAGGTCTTGATGCATTGTCACTTTATGGCGAGTTTTGGGTTCTTTGATGAAAAATTCAACCGCATATATCAGAATATCTGGGCCTAGAATGCCTTCAACAACGTTGAGAATGCCCGGCTCTGCGCCAATCTGATACGCCAGAGGCATCACGCATTGCGCGTTGACGCGTTTGTAGGTGTTTAGAGGCTGGGGCAAACTTTTATGCGTCCATTCTGTTTCAATCGCCTCTAATTGGCGGCGGAACTCCAACGCGGCATCCGGGCTGATCGCGGGAATGGGAAATAAAAAACCGTCTTCCCAATAGCGCTTAATATCTTGTTGACGCAGGCGGCCAGCGTCGAGTTTAAGCGGTATAGGCATTGTCATTCCCCTCCTTTAAAACATGTGAAAACCTTCGCCAGAGATTTCTTAGAAAGCAAGCGATTTCATTGGCATTTATTTTTCGGCGATCATTATCCTAGCCTCTGCTACAGCATTTATGGAATGTTGGCACTTGTAAGTGGCGCTGGCTAGCTGTGTCAGAGCAGGGAGCACCCGCTTCAAAATGCTACGTTTCCTCATTGGACGGTCTAGACAAATGCCTTGGAAGCTTTATTTGTTATGGGTGTTAGTTTAGAGGTTTTCATATTGGAAAAATTCGGAAAAAGCCAGTCGGTTACGCGGGTTGAAGATGTGCGGTTTTTAAAAGGAACCGGGCGTTATGTTGATGATATCGCACCGGCGCATGCCTTGCATGGCTTCGTGTTTCGCTCGCCCGTGGCCCATGCGATTATCACGCAGCTGGACGTGTCTGCGGCGCGCAGCTGTGACGGGGTGCAGGCCGTTATTACCGCAGAGGATCTGCGCGCAGCCGATGTTGATTTGCACATCGAGGCAACGATTTTAACCAACCTTGACGGCTCGCGGGCGGCCGATCCTTTGCGACCTGTTTTGGCAACTGAGCGGGTGCGTTTTGTGGGTGAGCCGATCGCGATGGTTATTGCGCAAACGCTGGAACAGGCCCGCGATGCCGCTGAAAATATCGTGTTCGAGTATCAAGATTTACCGGTTCATTTGGCACTGGAGGCCGGTGGCGAGCCTTTGCATGAAGAGGCGCCAGATAATATCGCTTTTGACTGGGGTATGGGTGATCAAGCTGCCACCGAGGCAGTGTTTGAAACGGCGGCGCATCGCATCGCTTTGGATATTGCGGATAATCGGATTATCGTAGCCTCGATCGAGCCGCGCGGCTGTTTTGCCGAATGGGAAGAAGATCGGTTGCACGTTTCGGTCAATGGTCAAGGCGTGTGGCCGACCAAATCGCGTTTGGCGAAAATGTTGAAGCTTTCCCCAGAGCAAGTGCGGGTGACGAACCCGGATGTCGGCGGCGGTTTTGGAATGAAAGGGATGAATTATCCCGAAACCTTTATCTGCGCGCATGCAGCGCGGGTGTTGCAGCGCCCGGTGCGCTGGATGTCTGAGCGTACCGAGGCAATGCTGAGCGATAATGCCGGGCGCGACCTCACATCCTTGGCGGAATTGGCGTTCGATGAAAATCACAAAATGCTCGCCTATCGGGTGACCTCTAAGTGCAATTTAGGCGCCTATAATTCGCAATATGCACAGCCCATTCAAACAGAGTTATTCGCAAAGGTTTTAATGGGCACATATGATGTGCAGACCACATGGCTGGCGGTGAAAGGCGTATTCACCAATACCACGCAAGTTGACGCCTATCGCGGCGCTGGGCGTCCCGAGGCGATCTTTGTGCTAGAGCGGTTGATGGATCATGCGGCGCGTGAATTAAACGTGGACCCGTTAGCGTTGCGCCGGAAGAATTTTATCGCGCCTGACGCTTTTCCCTATCGTTCGGCTACGGGCGAGGTTTATGATGTTGGACAATTTGCCAAAGTTTTATCGCATGCAGAAGCGTCAGCAGATGTGGATGGCTTTGCGGATCGCAAACGCAAAAGTGCTGTAGCCGGCAAATTGCGCGGGTTGGGCTTATGCTATTACATAGAAAGCATTTTGGGCGATAAGGATGAAAGCGCCAAGGTGATTTTTCAAGATGATGGGATGGTGGATATTCTGGTTGGAACGCAATCCAACGGGCAGGGTCACGAAACCGTTTTTGCGCAGTTTTTATCGGATCAAACCGGTATTCCGGCGGATCATATCCGGGTTGTTCAAGGCGATAGCGATCTGATTGCCCGCGGCGGCGGGACGGGTGGATCGCGTTCGGGCACGGTGCAAGCCAACGCAACGTTGCAAACTGTTGCTGTTATGGAAAAGGCGTTTCGGGCTTTTTTATCTGACAAGCTGGAAGTGGATGCGGATCAGATTGTGTTTGATGATGAGCGCTTTCGCGCGCCCGGTTCGAACCTGTCTCCCACATTTTTGGAAGTGGCGGATATGGCGCGTGCTGCGGGCCGCGATGATCTGATGCAGCACTCGGCTTATGCGGTGCTGGACAGCCGATCGTTTCCAAATGGCGCGCATATTTGCGAAGTTGAAATTGACCCCGATACGGGCGCGGTAGAGGTGGCGCGGTATTCTGTGGTGGATGATTTTGGAAACCTTTTGAACCCAATGTTGGTGGAAGGTCAGGTACATGGCGGCGTTGCCCAAGGCATTGGGCAAGCGATAAGCGAACATGTGGTTTATGATGATCAAGGGCAATTGTTGAGCGCGAGCTTTATGGATTATGCGGTGCCGCGCGCGAAAGATGTTCCATTCTACCAGTTTGAAACCGAGCCGCTGCCAACAACCACAAATGTGATGGGGATGAAAGGGTGCGGAGAGGCTGGCACCGTCGGTGCTTTAGCGGCTGTCTCAAACGCCGTGCATGACGCTCTGTCCTGCCGTGGGGTCAGGCGGCTTGATATGCCCTTCACGCCGCTTCGGGTTTGGGAGGCCTTAAATCAGGCAGATGTCGCGGCTGAGTAGCTCAAATCGATTTCTGCAGTGGTTTTTTCCTCGCCCAAAGGCCTTGGAGGAGCCGCCCCAAAGGCAGAGGCTGGCGCAAGATCATGTGGTGATTTTGGATGGCACAATGTCTTCCAACGCGCCCGATCATGAAACCAATGCGGCTTTGCTATACCGATTGCTGGAGGCACAAGCGCCGAAGGTTAAAGTGTATTATCAGCCAGGGCAGCAATGGATCGATCTGCGCTCTGGCTGGGATGTTTTGGTCGGCGGCAATATGAATACCCAGATCCGCCGCGCATATGGCGCCTTAGCAACGCGATTCTGGCCCACGGATAGAATATATCTTTTTGGATATTCCCGAGGGGCATATGCGGTGCGCTCATTATCTGGAATGATCAATCATGTGGGGTTGTTAAAGCGCGAATATGCGACGCCGCGCCACATACAGCAAGCATGGCGCCTTTATCAAACCAATATATCCGGTGCCGTTTTGGAAAAATTTCGCGCGGCCCACTGCCATGATGTGATCGAAATTGAAATGATAGGCGTCTGGGACACGGTGCGCGCGCTGGGCGTGCCGATTATCTCGCGCTGGAGGCAAGCCCGGTATGGTTTTCACAATCACGCGCTGAGCCCGGTGGTGAAGGCGGGATATCAAGCTTTGGCGCTTAATGAGGCGCGCATTGCGTTTTCTCCGGTTAAATGGGAATGCTCGGCGCAGCCGGACACCCGGGTTCAGCAGGTTTGGTTCCGCGGCAACCATGGTGATGTCGGGGGCCATCTGGGGGGCTTTTTTGCGGCCCGTCGACTGTCAAATATTCCTTTGATCTGGATGCTTGAACGCGCCGAAAACCATGGTTTGGTTTTGCCGAAGGGTTGGCAGCAGGGTTATCCGATAGATCCCAAAGCCCCCTCAACGGGCCCGTGGCGCGGGATTGGAAAACTGTTCTTTCTGCGCAAAAAACGGCGTGTTGATCTGAGCTGTTGCGAGTCGATACATCCGTCAGCAGAGCCCTAACCGGGTGATTGGCGCAGCGATGAGACGAGTTAGCTCTAAATTCAGATTGAAACCTACCTTTTTTGATGAATATTTTGTCACGGGGCCCTAGGTATAAATATGCAAAGTTTATCAGAATCTTTTTATATCGCTGCCGCTTTGATCGTTTCGGGCGATGAGGGTCTCTGGGCGATCGTTTTGCTCTCGTTAAAAGTATCGTTGAGCGCGGTGATCATCGCGGGGCTGTTTGGTATACCGGCGGGTGCGGCCTTGGCGATCCTGCGATTTCGAGGGCGGCTCGCTGTTTTGGTGGGCGTGAATGCTTTGATGGGTTTGCCGCCGGTCGTTGTGGGCTTGGTGGTTTATTTAATGCTCTCTAGCGCCGGCCCGCTGGGCGTATTGGGGCTGCTTTACACCCCAAGCGCGATGATTATCGCACAGACAATATTGATTATGCCGATTTTAATCGCCCTGAGTCGGCAAGTGGTTGAGCCGCTTCATGAAGAATATCGGGATCAGCTGACCTCATTGGGCGTGCGCGGGAGCCGTCGCGTTGCAGTGCTGCTTTGGGAGGCGCGGTTTGGCTTATTGACCGCGGTCTTGGCCGGGTTTGGCCGCGCGATCGCAGAAGTTGGGGCGGTGATGATCGTTGGCGGGAATATCAACCATCTAACGCGGGTTATGACCACGGCGATCGCTTTGGAAACCTCGAAAGGCAACCTGAGCTTGGCCTTGGCTTTAGGTCTTATTTTGGTTGGCTTGGCGGTGGCTGTAAATGGGGTGCTGGGATTGCTAGGTTGGCAACGCCGCGAGGCCTTCCATGTCTGAGATACATGTTCAAATTGACCAGCTAAGCCTTTCAATCGAGGGAGTCCCTCTCTTAGATATTCCATTCCTACGTTTGGATCCACAGGGCCCAACGATGATTTTGGGGCCAAATGGGGCGGGTAAAAGCCTTTTCTTGAGGGTTCTTCATGCTTTGCAAACGCCTGATACGGGCTCTGTGCAAGTGCGGCATATCTCAGGTGAAACAGCCAGACAGGCGATGGTGTTTCAAAGGCCCGTTCTGCTGCGCCGGTCGGTGCGCGCAAATTTGCGTTTCGCCCTATCTGCGGCGGGATATGCGCGTCAAACCCGATTTGAACTGGCGGAAAAATGGATGCATCAGGGACAATTGGCACATTTGGCAGACCAACCCGCGCGTAGGCTTTCCGGGGGTGAGCAGCAACGGCTATCGTTGGTCCGAGCGCTGTGTTGCAACCCTGAGATTTTATTTTTGGACGAACCCTGCGCGCATCTTGACGTAAATGCCGCGCAACATGTCGAGGCTTTGATAAACAGCGCAATAAAAGCGGGTATCAAGGTGGTGATGATCACGCATGATCGGGCACAGGCGCGCCGCTTAGGCGGCGAGATTTTGTTAATGGAGGGCGGGCAGGTGAAAGTGCAAGAGGAGGCAGCATTATTTTTTGGCTCGTCTCAAAATCCTTGGACACAAGCGTTTTTGCAAGGGTATAAAATTTCGGATACCGAGGTCGGAACCTAATGAAAAATCGGGTTTTAACAGCTTTAGCCTTGCTTTGGTTCAGCGTTACCGCGCCAGTTCAAGCCGCAGACGCGATTTTCATCCAATCCACCACATCGACACAAAATTCAGGGTTGTTGGACGCGCTTTTGCCGGTTTTCACGCAAGATACCGGCATCGCTGTTCGGGTGGTAGCTGTGGGCACGGGGCAGGCCATTAAAAATGCCAAGAACGGCGATGGGGATGTGCTTTTTGTGCATTCCAAAGACGATGAAGAGGTCTTTGTCAAAGCAGGCTGGGGGCTTAAACGCTTGGATGTGATGTATAATGATTTTGTCATTATTGGCCCCAGATTGGATCCTGCCGGCATTCGCGCCAGCGCCGATGTGACTGCCGCCCTGCAAAAGATTGCTGCGTTTCAGGCGCCTTTTCTGTCGCGTGGAGATGATAGTGGCACGCATAAGGCTGAAAAAAAGCTTTGGACTGCAACGGGCATTGATGTGGCTGCAGCCTCGGGCAATTGGTATCGCGAGGCCGGATTGGGAATGGGCGCCACATTGATGATGTCAACCGCCATGAACGCCTATACATTGAGCGACCGCGCCACATGGATTAGTTTTGCGCGCAAGGGCAATCAGGATGTTTTATTTTCGGGTGATTGGCGGCTGTTCAATCAATATGGGGTGATCGCGGTCAATCCAGCGCGGCATCCGCATGTCAACGCTCTGGGGGCTGAGCAATTTGTGGATTGGATCACCGGGCCAAAAGGGCAGGCGGAAATTGCGGCATTTAAAATTGGGGATGAGCAGTTGTTTTTTCCCAATGCCGCGCGCTGATCGGCGCCCGCGTCAATTTTCGACCCTCATAGCCGCGCAGCGGTTTGCCTTGGCTTTCAACCCGTTAGGTTTGGTAAAACCTAAAACGCTTATAAAAGTTAAATCGAACCGAGCCACATGCTTGCCCAAATGAAGCGCGTCGGCGTGCTGCAAAAAACTGATTTTTATTTGCCTGCTTGAAGCGCGTTCATCAGCGCCACCAGCCCATTGATTTTTTTATTTGTTCGGCCTTATGCACTTAACGCATCCGGTTGCACTATCAGGTTGTTTGGTCAGGTTTGGTTTTTAAAATCGGTTGGCGCCGCAAAAGGCGCGGCTTTTCAATCTTAAAGCCCACCTTCCGGTAAGCGAGTGACGCCTGGTTCGACTAGGCCCGTTTAGGGCGTTCGAGTGCACGATTTGATAGATTGAGCGGAGCCGATAAAGCCCCGCGGCTGGCCGAGCCGATGGCCTGCGATAGGGCGTGGACCAGACGCGTTTATTCCGCGCGTCTGGCAAACTTGAGGCATATTTTGCCGCAGCTTAGCGCTGGATAGCAATCGCGGGCAGGGCATATAGCCCGGCTAACGGGCGATATGGCACTGGTGACCTGCGCGGGTTCTATCCTAGCCCTTTTTAAGCGGATTTGCGTTATTGATGCGGAAAGTAATCCTCGCATTGGCCTTCGCGATATACATCTGCAGTGCAGCAATGCAAGCCGCCGCCAAACGCATATGCATCTCGCAATTCAACCTCGATCACGTTCATGCCCAGCTTATCCATTTGCTCAGCTTGATAGACCTCAGATTTTTCAACGCAGACGGTTTTCGGATCAAGAACCAAAACATTCATGCTGAGCCAGGTCGATGAATAGCAAAGCGGCGGGGGGCTGTTATGCGCGGGCTGCGCGGCATCCACGATCTCCCAGCCATTTTTTTCAAACAGGCCGCGTTGCTCTGTTGGCAAACGGCGTTGCGGATTGTTCAAGATTAATCCTGGGCGCAGAGGGGTAAAGGTAGCATCGATATGGATAGGGTAGGGATCGCCAGGAAAATTCACCGTATGCACGCGATGATCCGGGAAATGCCTGCGCAGCCATTCGATGCCTTTTAAATTGGTGGTAAAGCCATGTTGCACAACGAGATCGCGGCCAAAGCGCAGAATGTCAGCTGCGTCAAAAAGCGGCTCTTCTTCTGTGGTGACAAAAAACTTCTCTTCCGCCCATTTGAGCCGTTTTTCAACTCCGATTTTATCCGATAGATAATCTGGATGATAATCGGCATTTGTCAGGCGGGGTTTTGGCGCCGCTTCATGGCGAAAATTACTGTCTTCTTCCCAGTATTTTTGCATCAGCGGCCGGTAGCAGAGATATTCAAACCAGCGGCAGCGATACGACATTGTGGCTTCCAAAATTTCAGAACCAACCGTCAGTAAGACATCGCGTGGTGGCATACATCCAAATTGGCTTTCGGTGCGGAAATCTGGCGTGATTGCTGGCGCTGAGAAATCGATCGGGGTGGGGCGATCCACGCGAATACCGCGGGCTTGCAACAGCGCGGCAAAATTATCAAGAAGCTCATTGGCCCGATCGATTGTTTCCTGCGGGCGGCGGCCCCATTGGCCGCGCATGTCGCTGTCTTCGGGCACTTTGGCATCTAATGCGGGTTCTTCAGGGGGAATATGGCAATCATCGGCGCGACCAACGATTACATGTTTCAAAGGGTCCCATTCATTCCAGCTGTTTACGATGGATGCCATTTTGAATCTCACTTTTTAAGACGGTTTTCTTCTGCGCTCAAAAAGCTTAGATTTTCCGCCGGTGCAATCAAAAAATCGCCATTTTTGGGCCAGAGTCCAAAAATTATACGCCTGCGCCTCAGGTCGGTAAAGCGCTTTCAAAATCAACTGCCAGCCGCAATTCGCGCAGGGGGCGTACTTTTGCGATTGAAGCTTGATAGATGGGGTGGGCTTTATACGCCGCCAAAGCGGCTTCATCTTTGAATTCCGCATACACGACCCAATCAACCCGATCTTGTGCGATCGGGTCGCTGCCGATATTGCGCGCCACTTCAAAGCGCAGCGCGTTTGGAATTTCGGCCAAAAGCTGCAAGCCCTCGCCGATTGCATCAATATCATCGGGGTTTTTAGCGTTGAAAAAGACGATATGTCGGATCATGTTTTGCGTGCTGCCTTCTCTGTGAGACCGGATTGAGCCGTTCTTCGCTCAAGCTCTGTCATGACATGTGATAGGCTGATCTCGCGCGATTTCAGCAAAACGAGAAGATGGTACATCACATCTGCCGCTTCGTTGATCAGGCCGTCGGAGTCGTTTTTAACCGCTTCGATGATCAGTTCGATGGCTTCTTCACCGAATTTTTCAGCGCATTTTTCCGGACCCTTTTCCAGCAATTGCGCGGTCCAACTTTCGCCGGATGACGCAGATGAGCGTTGCGCGATCAGATTTTCAAGCTGCTCCAACGTCATGTTTCTATCCTCATGGCTAGGCCGGCGGCTGCCATATGCGCTTTGGCCTCAGCGATTGTGTAATCGCCAAAATGAAAAATCGATGCGGCAAGCACGGCTGAGGCGCCCCCTAGACGTACACCATCCACCAGATGATCCAGTGTTCCTACACCACCCGAGGCGATTACGGGAATATCAACCGCCTCAGAGATCGCGCTCGTCATTTCAAGATTGAAACCGGCTTTCGTACCATCGCGATCCATAGAGGTGAGCAAGATTTCACCGGCGCCTTTTTGGGCAATTTTGATGGCAAATTCCACCGCGTCCAAGCCGGTTGGTTTGCGCCCACCATGGGTGAAAAGCTGCCATTGTCCGGGAGCTACTGTTTTGGCATCGATCGCGCAGACGATACATTGGCTGCCAAATTGATCTGCTGCCGCGCTGATCACATCCGGATCGGCGACAGCGGCCGAGTTGAAGCTGACCTTATCCGCGCCTGCGCGCAACAGGGCCCGCACATCCGCGGCGCTGCGCACGCCGCCACCCACGGTGAGGGGGATATAGCATTGCTCGGCCGTGCGCCGCACAACATCGAACATCGTGCCGCGGTTTTCATGCGTGGCATTGATGTCTAAAAAGCATAATTCATCCGCGCCCGCGTCATCATAAGCGCGCGCGGCATCCACCGGATCACCCGCATCGCGTAAATCCGCGAAATTGATCCCCTTGACCACGCGCCCATCGGCTACGTCTAAACAGGGGATGATGCGCGTTTTAAGCATCTAACGCCTTCAGGGCAGCGCTGAGGTCAAGCGCTCCATCATAAAGCGCGCGCCCCGAAATTACTCCGTTTAAAGCGGTTCCGCAGCCTTTCAAGGCCAATAAGTCGGCCAGCGAGGAAACTCCACCTGACGCGATCACCGGAATGGAAATCGCATCCGCCAAAGCCGCAGTGGCTTCAATATTTGGTCCCTTCATCGCGCCATCGCGGTTGATATCGGTGTAAATAATCGCAGCCACGCCATCTTGTTCAAACGATTTTGCCAGCTCGGTGACCTCTGTATCGGTCTCAACCGCCCATCCTTTGGTGGCCACCATGCCATTACGGGCATCGATGCCAACGGCAATTTTATCTGGGAAAGCCAGGGCTGCTTGCCGGACAAGGGCGGGGTTCTCAACCGCGACAGTGCCTAAAATCACCCGCGATAACCCCTTTTCGATCCACGTCTCAATGGTTGCCATATCGCGGATACCACCGCCCAATTGCGCCGGCACGTTGCACTGCTTTAAAATGGCCTCAACAGGTTCGGCGTTGACGGGTTTTCCGGCAAAAGCACCGTTCAGATCAACCAAATGCAACCATCTGCACCCTGCGTCAACAAAGCTTTTGGCTTGGGCGGCCGGATTTTTATTAAACACCGTGGCGGCGTTCATATCACCTCGCAAAAGCCGTACGGCTGCGCCGTCTTTCAAGTCGATAGCAGGATATAGGATCATTCTATTCTCAAAACCTTCTTAACGGGGTGCATGTGCCATGTCAGAGCGCGAATTGCAATCAAGGGATCTGCATCTGTTGCATCCGCCTTTGAACTAGGTTGCGGGTGCAATGGAAGCCTGCCCTTTTCCTGAATACCGCTAGGGGGACCAAGATAAGAAATTGGCGATCATCTGTAGGCCGGCGGTAGAACTTTTTTCAGGATGAAATTGTGTTCCAACCATTGTGTCTCGGCCCACAATTGCCGAAATCGGCTGTCCATAGTCAACGCAGGCGATGCGTTGAGAGAGTGCATTAAGCTCCATGTGATAGGAATGCACAAAGTAAGCATGGCTTCCATCGGGCACATTGCGCAAAAGCGGGTGCGGTTGATCGAAGCTTAAATTGTTCCAGCCCATATGCGGAATTTTAAGCGCGGGCTCGTTCGGCTTGATCTTGTGAATTTCCCCATCAATCCAACCCAGCCCGCTGGTTGCTTCATATTCAAAGCCTTTTTGCGCCATCATCTGCATGCCGACGCAAATGCCTAAAAACGGGCGTCCGCGCTCGAGCACGGCTTCGATCATTGCCTCAAAAACGTCAGATTCTACCAGCGCTTTGCGGCATGCGGGAAATGCGCCATCGCCGGGAAGCACCAAGCGATCAGCTTTGGCCACCATGGCTGGATCAGCGCTCACGCGCACCTCTCCTGCATTTGTTTCCTGGGCCATACGCTCAAAGGCTTTGCTGGCAGAATGTAGGTTTCCGCTATCGTAATCGATTATAACGGTCAGCATGATGTTTTACAGACTGCCTTTGGTCGATGGCAATTTACCTTGCATCCGCGGGTCATGTTCAACGGCTGTTCGCAACGCCTTGGCCACCGATTTGAAAACCGCTTCTGCAATATGGTGATTGTTAAAGCCATGGATCTGATCAATATGCAGCGTCATCCCGGCATGGGTGGAAAAGGCCTGAAAAAATTCGCGCAATAACTCGCTGTCAAAAGCGCCAATTTTTGCGCTTGGCAGCGCCACATTCCAAATCAAAAAAGGCCGTGCAGATAAATCTAAAGCACAGCGAATTTGTGCATCATCCATCGGCAATAAACAGCTGCCATAGCGATTGATGCCGCGCTTATCGCCTAAGGCTTGACTGAGCGCTTGGCCCAAAGCAATGCCTGTATCTTCAACGCTGTGATGATCATCAATATGGGTATCGCCTTCGCAGCGGATGCGCAAATCGATCAAGGAATGGCGCGACAGCTGATCGAGCATATGATCAAAAAAGCCAACCCCTGTTTGGTTGTCATACAGACCAGTGCCATCCAGATCCAGCGTGACTTCTATTTTTGTTTCAGCCGTGTTGCGGCTCACGGTTGCGTTGCGCATGAAATTCCGTCCTTCTCTTTGCCGCACCTTATAGAGCGCTCTTGATGTCGCGCCAACCCCCCAGAGCGCGAGCGCTGCAGAAGGCTGTTAGAGGTTCAATCCAAGGCCAAATGTTAGAGAGATCCTGCGCGTTGTTTTTGGAGCCCAAACCCGCGAGCTGCGGCAAGGATGGCAGCAGGTATAGGCTGTCATCTCTAGTGCGCTGTCGCGGTGATCCGGCGCGGTAGAAATAGCTTTTTCCTGTTATCAGTCGTAGATCTTCCGCGATTGTGTTGGCACAAAACCTCCGAGGGTAAGGTAAAAAATTCTGGCTTTTAATGGCGTGCATTTTAGCGCTCCAGAATCTGGAGTAAAATTCGTTGCTGCTTACTTAGGTGATGCGCCAAAGCTTTCTTTTCGACGGGTTCAGTGCAGAGAAAGCAAAAGGTTGCAGGGCCAATGCGCGCAGTTGGGCCTTTGTATGGCCGTGCGCCACGGCGCTCTATGTCAGAGTGGCGATAATTTAAACCGCTTCTTAACTGCGCCAAGAAGATTAAATTTTCCATTGATAGTGCAAAGCCGGTTCTGATGGTAGATTTGCGGTGTGAAAGAGCTAGATGTAAAATTCATTAACGTGATGAAAGGTTTGTAAAATTACAGAAGAAAACGACATAATAACAAAAACCTGCAGGCCGTATTTAATTTCATCTTCGATCTACCGCTCTTCGAGTTACGGCGGCAGTCATCCGCTGGCTATTCCGCGTGTTGCAGCGGCTTTCGATCTTATCTCTTCGTTGAACATGCGCAGTTTGGATCGCTGCTGCACAGCGCCCCAGGCAAAGCCTGCGCTTTTGAAAACCTTCCACGCGCCAGAGTATATTGCGGCGCTTAAAAGGGCTGAAGATACGCAAAAAATATCAGAGCATGATCGGAAGAGATACCAATTGGGCACTGTCTCAAACCCGGTTTTTAAGGGTATGTTTGCACGGCCGGCCACGTCTGTTGGAAGTTCGTTATTGGCTGCTGAACTGGTTGCAAATGGTGGCGTTGCATATGCGATGGGCGGTGGTTTACACCACGGGTTGACCGATCGCGCGAACGGCTTTTGCTTTTTGAATGATTTGGTATTTGCAATCTTACGGCTGCGCAGCCTTGGCGTAGAACGTATTGCTTATGTTGATTTGGATGCACATCATTGCGATGGGGTTCAGGCCGCGTTTTCGGGGGATCGTGACCTTCTAATGATCTCAACCCATGAGGCGAAAAGATGGCCTTTTACAGGGGGTCTCTCTGAAAATATAATTGATCAGCAGATGAATATACCCCTGTTAAAAAATTGTAATAATGAAGAATTTAATCTTTTCATGGAAGACTGTGTTTTTCCTGCATTGGCCCGCTTTGCCCCCGAAGCGATAATAATCCAAGGTGGGGCTGATGCTGTTTGCGATGACCCTCTGTCGCGGTTGGGGCTGTCAAATTACACGCTGTGGAACGCGGTAAAACGGCTAAAAGAAATGTGCGACAAAATCATTCTGACGGGCGGCGGCGGATATAACCCATGGACGGTGGCGCGCTTATGGGCTGGGTTTTGGTTGGTTCTCAACGATCGCTCGCCTTTTATCGAGCTGCCGAGCGGCGCGCAGCGCGGTCTTGAAAGCCTGTCTTGGCAGCGCAAACTGCGCCCCAGCCGTGATTTAATCACTCAACTTTACGATACTCCACCCGAAAAGGCGCAAATTATACGGACGGAAACCGCTGCTTTGGCAGAACATATTCGCAATCTTCACGCGCTTTGAAAAACACATACGCCCGTCCGTTGGCGCTGCATCATAGCATTTTTTATTAGTTTGGCCCGCTTCTGACGCGATTGCAGAGAATTAACGGCCTTCTGCGCGGGGGGGCCTTTCTTTATGGCGCTGCCCCGCTATGTCGAGTTTCATGAAGGGCAAGTTTGACACATGTATCAGCGGCGCGTTGATGCCTGCTCAGAGCCGGATTTTTTGGCAGTGAGCGGGCGTGCTGTAAAAGTTCCAAGTGGCCGCGCGGCGCGCCTTGCTCATCTTGGTGGCCTTTCTTTGGGTGTGATGGGGAATGTTGCTGGCCAAGGTTTGAAAGAGCTGGGTTCTGGCCGGCGGCCGGCGCTTCCACAGCTTTTAATGAGCCCTCAAAATATAAGCCTATTGGCGCGTAAACTGGCAAAAATGCGCGGTGCGGCGATGAAACTGGGCCAGCTACTTTCAATGGATAGCGGCGATTTTCTGCCATCGGAGCTGGTAATGATTTTGCAGCGTTTGCGGGCTGAGGCGGATTTCATGCCCCCGAAGCAATTGCGGGATGTGCTGAACCAAGAATGGGGAATGGGCTGGATGGGGCGATTTTCCCGCTTTGATGTGCGCCCGATAGCGGCCGCTTCGATCGGGCAGGTCCATTATGCCGTGACCAAGGCGGGCGAGGCCTTGGCCATAAAAGTTCAATATCCAGGCGTGCGCAACAGCATTGACAGCGATATTGAAAATGTATCCGCCCTAATCGCATGGTCGGGGCTGTTGCCCCCCGGCCTCGATCTGGGCCCGTTTCTGACCTTGGCGAAAGAACAGCTGCACGAAGAAACCGATTACGCACGCGAGGCCAAGCAGCTGTTATGCTTTGGCGACCTTTTAAGCGGGGATACCCGCTTTGCAGTGCCGCAAGTGCACGCGAATTTAAGCACCGAAAATATATTGGCGATGGAGTTTATGCCGGGTCAGCCGATTGAAGATTTGCTTCAATTTCCAACAGAGGATCGGCGTGCTGTTATGGAAGCCTTGATCGATCTGAGCTTAAAAGAACTGTTTGATTTCAAGCTTATGCAGACAGATCCTAATTTCGCGAACTTCCTCTATGATGCAAAATCAAAACGGGTGGTTTTGTTGGATTTTGGCGCAACGCGCCCAGTAAATGCGGCGCTGAGTGCAGCTTATGCCCGTTATCTGAATGCAGGTTTGGCAGGAAATGAAGCTCTCATGTGCAGCGCTGCGTTGACGTTGGGTTTCTTAAATGAAGCCATGCCGCAGAGTATGCAGGATGAGTTTGTCGAGATGATGCATCTTGCCTTTGCAGAGCTGGCAAAGGATCAGGTTTTTCAATTTGGCCAAAATGAATTGGCGCATGACTTACAACAGCGCGGTTTGCAGATGGCCGAGCGCTCGCGCGAGATGCATCTGCCGCCGCCTGAGACTTTGTACATCCAGCGCAAAATGGCGGGCCTGTATTTATTAGGGCGTCGACTTAAGGCAGAGGTTGATTTAAAGAATCTGCTGAAACCTTACCTGCATCCTTACGATCAGGGCAGGCCGGAAAAGGTTGATTGTAATCTTGCTTAGGCAGGTAAAGGGCTCCAAGTTACCATGTTTCGGAAAATGGCCGCAGATCCAACTCATGGCTCCAGCCATCTTTGCTTTGATGATATAGGCTCCAATACGCTTCCGCCACAGAGCTTGGATTCATCAAACTGTCTTCGGGCAGTCTATCCGGATCCTTGCCCTGCGCCCTAAATCGCTCACGAATAAAATCAGTGTCAACGGCGGCATCAATAATCAGATGCGCAACGTGAATATTTTGGGGGCTCAATTCACGGGCCATGCTTTGCGCCACCATACGCAACCCCGCTTTCCCGGCCGCAAATGCGCTATAGCCCGACTTGCCCCGCAAACTGGCAGAAGCGCCTGTGAAAAATACTTTGCCTCTGCCGCGCGGAACCATATATCGCGCGGCTTCGCGGCCCGTTAAAAATCCAGCAAAACAGGCCATTTCCCAAACTTTTCTAAAAACCCGTGAGGTCGTTTCCAGAATTGGAAAATGAACATTTCCACCCACATTGAAGATAACCAGATCAAGGGCCCCGATATCGCGCTCGATGGTTTTGAAAAGATCCGCGGTTTGCTCCTCATCACGTGCATCCATAGAAAACTTATAGGCGACCCCGCCAGAGGCGGCAATCTCATCGACCAGGTCTGTCAGTTTATCGCCATTGCGCCGCGCCAAACAAACCACAAATCCGCCTTGTGCAAAACGCCGCGCAATGGCGGCGCCAATATAATCGCCCGCGCCCACGATCAGAACAATCGGCGCCGTCATAAGGATGAGGCTGTCTGAAAGGCTGGGCGTTGGCTCAGATGCTCGCTATATTGCCGGAGGTTTGGTTTCTCACTGAAATCCGCGCCCAAGCGTTTTGCCATAATCACCGCATGACCGGTCATGAAATCAGCGGCTGATAAGTGCTCGCCAAGCAGAAAGGTTTTCCCTGAAAGCTGTTGCTCCACGCTTGTCAGCATCTGCCCCAAAAGTTTTGTAGCGCGTTTCACATTCACTTCATTGCGCCGCTCTGGTGGCAATAGAATCGTTTCGACAACGATGGTGTTCATCGGCGGCATGATCATGCCTTCGGCGTAATGAAACCACTGCAAATAAGCTGCAAACGCGCCCGAGTTTAGATCCGGGATAAATCTTCCATTGCCATATTTGGCTAATAAATATTGTATAATCGCGCCGCTTTCAAAAAGCGTGATATCGCCATCAACAAGCGTGGGTACGCGGCCCATCGGGTGCAAAGCCCGATAAGTGTCAGAGCGCATATCAGGGCTTCCAAGCTCAAAACTTTCAATCTCGTAGCCGAGGTCAAGTTCTTCAAGCAACCAAGCCACGCGAACGGCGCGACTGTTGCGGGCATAATATAGCTTCATTCGTTTTTTCCCAAAGCGACTAAAAAACAATTTCAAAGAGTGACTTTGCAGGAAACGTAGCGTTACGATTTGATCTCTGTCAACTAAAGGATAAGCTGGCGTTTAATTGGTGTTTATGAAAAAGGGCGAGGCGCTATGAAAACCCAAAATTGGCTTACCCGGGAAGATGATATGAGTGGGGTGACTCGCATCACATTATCATCCCCGCCGGTAAACGCCTTAACGGCTGATAATTTAGCGCTTCTCACCAATTTGATGGCTGACTTAGAGGCGGATAGCGCGGTGCGGGCGGTTGTGCTGGCCAGCGCATTGCCCGTTTTTTCAGCAGGTCTAAACCTGAAAGACGCGGTCGATTTTGATCTTCAGGCGCAAACCGCTGTGGTTGATGGGATGGACCAAGCTTTTGGCGCTTTGTTTTCGTTTCCCAAACCCTTGATTGCGGCGGTTTCGGGCGCGGCTATTGCGGGGGGGCTTTTTCCTGTTTTATGCGCAGATTATCGAATTGCCACCGCCAAGGCTAAGTTTGGATTGGCAGAGGTGAAGGTGGGTGTGACGATGCCCTTTTGTCCGATGGAGATCGCGCGCGCCGCACTTAGCCCAAATGATTTGCGCCGTTTGATGCAGCGAGGAGCAGCTATTTCAGCGGATAAAGCGTTAGCATCAGGCTTGATTGATGAGCTGGTTGAGCCAGGCGCGCTTTTGAGCCATGCTCACAGCGTGGCGGGGGAATATGCCGAATTGCCGCCGCGAACTTATGCTGAGATTAAAATGCAGGTGCGAGCTGAAGCGATTGAACGCATCGAAAAAAATAGAGCACACCGGCAGGCTACGCCCGCTTTGGCTTGGTTTAGCCCTGAAACGCGGCCCGCAATGCGCAACTTGATCGGGTGAGGCTTTCCCTGCGCGGCTTTTTGTTATCTGGTAGGAAAGTATGACGCTTTGAAGCTTGCTTAAATCCCGCTGTGAAATACTTAGTTCAGCAAGGGCGCTGCCTCAAACGTGCCCGTATAGGATGCCGTTAAAATGACAGATCCGGGCCATGATTTAATAAAAATGCTTGAATTGACAGCTGTGGGTACAGATGCGTTTCAAGGCGTTGGAACGGGCGGCGAAACCAGAATGCGCATTTTTGGCGGCCATGTGAACGCGCAAGCGTTAAGAGCGGCCTATCTGACCTTAGAGGGGCGTATATGCCATTCCTTAAACGCCTATTTCATCCGAGCAGGAGATCCGGCCGTGCCTGTGATCTATCACGTTGAACGCACGCGAGATGGCGGCAGCTTCACAACGCGGCGTATCGTTGCGCGCCAGCAGGGTAAAGAAATTCTGACGATGAGCGCGTCGTTCCAACATCAAGAAGCCGGCATTGAGCATCAACACCCCATGCCCGCATGCCTGGGCCCTCAGGGATTGGCGTCGCGCAGCGCCTTGCGTCACGCCGAGGTGCACCGTTTGCCTGAAGCGCATCATAAAGAGTTTCTACGCCCGCGGCCTGTTGAGGTTCGAGAGGTTCAACCGCGCGAGTCTTTTACGCCTGATCCCTGCAGCGATAAGAATCAACTTTGGTTTCGGATGATGGCCGTAGCTGGACAAAGCGCAATAGTGCAGCAATGTTTACTGGCATATGCCTCGGATCTTAATCTGCTAGCATCCGGGTTGCGCCCGCATGCTGTGACCTGGTTTCAGCCCGGGGTTATGGTGGCCAGCCTTGATCATACAATTTGGTTCCATCGACCGACGCAATTTGAAACATGGCATCTATACGCGATGGACAGCCCTTTCGCAGGGGGAGCGCGGGCGTTTAACCGGGGTTCAATTTATGCCTCTGACGGCAATTTGGTAGCCAGCGTGGCGCAGGAAGGTTTGGTGCGGCAACCCCGCAGGTGACGCGCATTATCGCCCCATCTGTGACGGGATCCGAAACGATTGAATAGCTGGATCTAGCCATATTGTGTTTACATTGCTCGGCCCAGCTATTTTCCCTTTGGTGTGTTTGAGGTATCATTTGCACGGTTTAATTTGCGCATACCTCCAATCCAACGGTCATAATCGGACGCTTTGTTTCGCATATAAGTCAACACTTCTGGATGCGGCAAAATTAGAAAGCGTTCGTCTTTAAGCCCTTGCAGGCAGGCTTGCGCCACGACATGTGGACTTAAAATGCCATCAAGGCTGGCGGCATGGCCGTCCAGCCCGGCGATCATATCAGTTTGCACGGCTTGTGGGCAGAGCACGGATAGTTTGATCCCTTGATCGCCATAAGTGAAGGCCAACCATTCGGCAAAACCGATCGCGGCGTGCTTGCTCACCCCGTAAGGCGCAGAGCCAATTTGGTTTAACAATCCAGCCGCCGAGGCGGTTTGCAGCAAATAGCCCCCGCCCCGCGCAATCATACGGGGTACCAAATGCCGCGCCACCCAAATATGCGACATGACATTGGTTTCCCAAGCCCGCTGCCAGTCTTGATCTGAGGCGCCAAGTCCCGCCTGATGTAAAATTCCAGCATTCGAGCAAAACAGATCAATCGAGCCTATTTCGGCTTCGCTTTGCGCGATAAGATTGATCAGATTGGCCTCTTTTGAAACATCGGCTTCTATGCTGACCCCATCGATCAGATCAGCGGTTTCTTTGCTTTTGATTGCGTCAATATCGCTGCAAATAACTCTCTTTGCCCCCTGTTTGGCAAAGCAGATGGCAAGCGCTTTGCCGATCCCTGCGCCTGCGCCTGTAACCACAATAATTTTATTCTTGATATCCACGTTTTATTATCTTTCGTTAGAGCAAGGGCAAAACGCAAAATGCCTTTTAAGAGAAGCGCTGATCGGTCATTTATTCACCCATTTTGGCGCGCGTTTTTCAACGAAGGCCGCAACGCCTTCGCGCAAATCCTCTGTTTGCAAAAGGTCAGCCAGAACCTCGCGGCTAAACTCTAAGCTGGCAGGCAGGTTCTCGCGCTTGGCCAGATCGTTCAACACCCGCTTGGTGGCTTTCAACGCCGAGGGCGAAACAGAGGCAATTTCCTGGGCTTTGTTCAACGCGGTTTCTATTAATTTTTTGTCCGGTGTAACCGCATTCACAATGCCCATATTCAACGCTTCACTTGCCGAAATACGCCTCCCTGTCAGCATCATTTCCTGTGCTGCGACGCGTCCGATATAGCGGCTGAGGCGCTGTATGCCGCTGGCGGCAGCCATGAAGCCAACTTTTACCTCGGGCAGTGCGAATGTGGCTGTTTGCGCCGCGATGATAATATCGCAGGATAGGGCGGTTTCAAAGCCGCCGCCCATTGCAAAGCCATTCACGGCTGCAATGACCGGTTTTTCTAAGTCAAACCTTTGGGTTAGGCCAGCAAAGCCGGTTGTGGGCATGCTGGCAGCGCCGCCCTTTGCCGTGGCTTTCAAATCATTTCCCGCGCTAAAGGCTTTTTCTCCGGCTCCGGTTAAAACGGCGACCCAGAGATCAGGGTTAGCTGCAAACCCGTCCCACACGTCTGACAGTTCTGCATGCATGGGCGCATGCATCGCGTTGTAAACATCAGGTCGGTTTAAAGTAACCAAAAGGACTTTGCCATAGGTGCTAAGGCTAACGAATTCGTAGGGCATGGCTGCTCCTTCACAAAAGTACAGTAGATCAGAGCCGGGTCTCTTGGCCGTTTGTACCGGGCGCTACAACACTGATCTATCAATGCTTTTCTCAAGGTAACGGGTTGGTCTTTGTAGTTCAACGGCGCTTTTGAGTGCAAGGTTATATCGCTATTGTGCAATTGACCCAAACACCCAAAACCCTCGCGCAATTAAAAATGATGGCTGGCGGGGCGCGGGGCTTATCCTGCGGGCAAAGCTACAAAGTGCCAAATAGCCTTAGCGATCTTCAATATTTACATAGTCGCGCGCTGTATCGCCCAGATATAATTGGCGTGGACGACCAATTTTCATTTGCGGATCTGCAATCATTTCTTTCCATTGCGAAATCCAGCCAACGGTGCGGCTCAGAGCAAAAATTGGTGTGAACATTGACGTTGGAAAGCCCATCGCTTCCAGAATAATTCCCGAATAAAAATCTACATTTGGGAATAATTTCTTGTCAACGAAATAGGGGTCACTGAGGGCCACTTTTTCAAGCTCTTTGGCGACTTGCAGCAATGGGTTATTGGCCACTCCCAGCAATTCGAGAACTTCATCTGCCGATTGTTTTAACACGGTGGCGCGCGGATCTGTGTTTTTATAAACGCGGTGACCAAATCCCATTAAACGAAACGGATCATTTTTGTCTTTCGCTTTGGCAATATAGGTTGGGATATTCTCGACGGTTCCGATTTCGCGCAGCATTTCCAAACAGGCTTGGTTCGCGCCGCCATGCGCGGGGCCCCAAAGGCACGCAATACCCGCGGCAATGCAGGCAAAAGGGTTAGCGCCAGAACTTGAGGCCAGGCGTACGGTGGATGTTGACGCGTTTTGTTCGTGATCTGCATGCAGGGTAAAGATCCGGTCCATTGCGCGGCTCAGGATCGGATTTACTTTGTAATCTTCGGCTGGTACGGCAAAGCACATGCGTAAAAAATTGGAGGCATAATCAAGATCATTGCGCGGATATTCGAAAGGTTGCCCGATTGTATATTTATACGCCATGGCGGCAATCGTCGGCATTTTGGCAATCATTCGGATCGACGCCACCTCTCGCTGCCATGGATCAGAGATATCGGTGCTGTCGTGATAAAAGGCGGACATAGCGCCAACGACACCCGTCATAATGGCCATTGGATGCGCATCCCGACGAAAGCCTCGGAACAAATACATCATTTGTTCGTGAATCATTGTGTGATTGGTGACGCGGCTTTCGAAATCCTCTAGCTCCGCTGGTGAGGGCAATTCACCGTAAAGCAGCAGATAACAAACTTCCAAATAATGCGATTTAGAGGCCAGTTGATCAATCGGATATCCGCGGTGCAACAGCTCGCCTTTGGCGCCATCAATGAAGGTGATGGTGCTGTCACAACTGGCTGTTGAGGTGAAACCGGGATCATAGGTAAACACGCCTGCGTCTTTATAAAGGCTGCGAATATCAATCACATCAGGACCGGCTGATGGGCGGTGAATAGGCAATTGATACAATTGACCGTTTAAGCGCAATTCTGCGGTTTGTTTTGTATCAGCCATATTCGTTCCTTTTCCCATCGGCACTATGGCCTCATTTTTTTCTGATTATGCGCGATGTGAGCAGAATTATCTTTCTGCTATGGCGTCTTTGATTCGCGCTATTGTTTCGTCGCGGCCCAGCAAAACCATCATATCATACACGCTTGGAGAGGCTTTTCGTCCAGCAAGTGCAGCCCGTAACGGTGCCGCAAGCTGCCCGAATTTGAGTCCGTAGGAGCCAACAAATTCGTGAAAAAGCGCTTCCAAATATTCCCCGCTCCACGTAACATTTTGCAACTGCGGCGTCAATGATTTGAGTATACCGATGAACACAGTGTCAAGCGTTGCCTGCGCGGGCTCATCGATAGAAATCGGGCGTGTTTGTAAAATAAAGCGAGCCTTTTCAAGAAGTTCAGGAAGTGTTCTGGCCCTTTCCTTTAGGCAATACATGGCTGTATCCAGCCCTTGTAACTGCGCGTCAGTAAATGGCGGAGCGCCGTTGGCAGATTGATAATTGGTTATATCTTGCAGCAGTGCAGCATTTGAAGCAGCTGCGATATGTTTGCTTGAAAGATTTTGTAGTTTTTTGAAATCAAACCGCGAGGGCGATTTGCCTATGCCCTTAAAATCAAACCACTCTTGCGCCTCGGCATCGCTGAAAAATTCATCATTCCCATGGCTCCAACCAAGCCGGGCCAGATAATTGCGCATCGCAACCGCGGGGTATCCCATCTGTTGGTACTCTTCGACGCTGGTAGCCCCATGACGTTTCGAAAGTTTTTTGCCATCATCGCCAAAGATCAAAGGAATATGGGCATAGACCGGCAGGGGCCATTCCATGGCTTTATAGATCAGCATTTGGCGCGCGGCGTTGTTTAAATGATCATCGCCGCGGATCACATGCGTGATCCCCATGTCATGATCATCTACCACGACCGCAAGCATGTAAACTGGTGAACCATCCGAGCGCAGCAACACCATATCATCCAATTGACTATTGCGAATGACTACCTTGCCTTGCACTTCGTCATCGATATGCGTTTCGCCGTCGCGCGGGGCTTTTATTCGGATCACAAATGGCGCATCGGGATGCTCTGATGCTGGAATATCGCGCCAGGGGCTTTGAAACAGCGTCGAGCGCCCTTCGGCGCGCGCGGTTTCTCGAAAGCTTTCGATCTCCTCTTGCGTCGCAAAACACTTAAAGGCATGCCCCGTTTTTAAAAGATGCCAGGCGATCTGCGCATGGCGTTCGGCGCGCTCATATTGACTGATAGCCTCTCCATCATAGTCTAACCCCAACCAATCTAATCCGCGCAAAATGGCGGCGCTGGCTTCCGGAGTTGATCTTTGTCGATCCGTATCTTCAATGCGTAACAAAAATTTACCACCGCGCCCGCGGGCGTAAAGCCAGTTAAACAACGCCGTGCGCGCCGTCCCTATATGCATATATCCTGTTGGTGAGGGGGCAATTCTCGTAACAACCTGTGACATTACAGATTAACCTTTCAGCAAGTTTACGGCGTTAATTTTCATCCGTGTCTAGCGATCCTGCGAGGCAAGGACAAGCATGCTAACGCTCAAGAGTTTTTTGCGATGCGAACTGGAAAAGCAACGGGTTGTTTTGTTCTACTGGCTGCCGGTTGCCTTGGCCAGTGGGATTGGATGTTACCTGTCGCTTCGTCAGGAGCCCGCGCCAAATTTATTTGTTGCGATGGCGTTGCTCGGGGGAGTTTTTTATCTGGGCTATCATTTTCAAACATGCAGCTTGGCGCTGTTTTTCCTTTTGTTGGCGGTGTTCTGCCTTGGTTTTTTTGCGGTGGCCGGAAAGGCTTATTATGTCGCGGCACCCACGCTTACCTACCGATTTTACGGAGAGATTGAGGGGCGAATTATAGGTGTCGATCGGGCGCGCAGTGGAGCGGTAAGAGTAACGCTGGATCAAGTAGAATTGGAAAACATGTCCAAAAGCAACACGCCCCAGAAAGTGCGGCTTTCGATCAGTAGCGGCCCTGCAGCGCAGCTTTTAACGCCGCAGGGGCGTTTGAAAACCAAAGGTTTTTTGATGCCACCTCCGGGTCCGTCTGAACCCGGGGGGTTTGACTTCCGACGTTATGCTTGGTTCCGAGGGCTTGGGGCCGTGGGTTATACGTGAGAAGGCGTGCATATCACCTCTGGCCCGTCATCAGGAATTTTTACGCGGCTTTTTGACAGAAGAATGGCGCTTTCTGCGCGGATTAAAGCCGGTGTCTCCGAGGCAGCATCTGGCCCAGCTGCGGCAATAATTACGGGCGACCGCTCTTCTCTGACGCGCGCGCAGCTTCAGGATTTGCGGCGCAGCAATTCGGCGCATTTACTTGCGATTTCGGGGCTGCATGTGGCTTTGTTAACGGGCGTGGTGTTTGGGGTTTTTCGCCGCTTATGCTTATTGAATGCGAATGCCTTCCTGCATTTTAACGCTAAAAAAATTGCCGTGGGTTTTGCAATTTTGATCGGGTTTTATTACGTGATGATTTCTGGGGCAGCTGTGTCAACGCAACGCGCCTTTATTATGGTATCAATCGTGATGCTGGGGGTGTTTTTCGATCGGCGCGCTTTGAGTTTACACAGCGTTGCTCTTGCGGCTTTGGTGATTTTGGCTTGGCGACCTGAAGATGTAAGTTCAGCGGGGTTTCAAATGTCATTTGCCGCCACGATTGCGCTGGTTACCGTGTTTCAGCGTATTCCTGCTTTACCGAGGTTTTCGCGTTGGCGCCGGATGCCGGTGATTTCGTTGATTTTATCCTCATTGGTGGCGGGCTTGGCCACGGCGCCTTTTTCGGCGGCGCATTTTAACCAAGTTAGCCATTATGGTTTGCTGGCAAATATTCTAAGTCTTCCGGTTATGGGCTTTCTCGTGGCCCCCTCGGCAGTATTGGCCATGATGTTAATGCCTTTTGGCGCCGAGGCGGTTGGTCTTTGGGGGGTGGATCTTGGCCTTCGTTGGATTTTGGCTGTGGCGCATTTTTTCGCGCAGCCAGCAAGCGCGGTAACCTTTGTGACAGAGCCAGATGCATGGATCTTACCTTTATTCAGTGCATCATGCGCTTGGATCATTTTATGGCGCCGCTGGGGGAAGGGGCTTGGAGTTTTAGGCGTTGTCGCGGCTTTAATGGGCTGGCATGGAAGCGATCGGCCAGATATTTTGATTGCCAAAGATGGCGTGCTTGTCGGCCTTCTTTTGCCGGAGGGACGGGCGCTTTCCAAGCCAAATGGTGGAACGTTTTCGGCCCGCATATGGGCGCAAAACGATGGGCTGCCGATGCCACGCGAAAAAGCCTATGCTTTGTGGCAAGATCGGAAAATCGATCTTTATCACCATTGGTCGAAAAAAAAGAAAGGATTAGAAATTGGGTGCGTTCCAGGAGAACTGCATATTGTGGCGCAGCAACGCCGCATAAGCGGGGAATGCTGGCATCTGTCTCATCAGATCATAAAGCGCAATGGTGCAACCGCGATATGGTTGGATCATCAGGGAAAGCCCGCGAAAATCCGACACATAAATTCCGGCTTTACCCGTTTATGGAGCAAGCATAGGTAGCCGGCCTTCGCGATTGCTGGATCTTACCCCAATAACCTTATTGGAAAACGCTTTTGCACCGCGCTAATAGGTGCGGATCAATCCAACCAAACGACCCTGCACTTTAACTTTTTCCTGCGGCAAAATGCGCGTTTCATAGGCTGGGTTGGCCGCTTCAAGCGCAATCGCATCGCCGCGGTGGAAAAACCGTTTCAGCGTGGCCTCGTGATTTTCAACCAGCGCCACAACGATATCGCCATTGGTGGCGGTTTTTGTTTCTCGGATCACGACAACATCGCCATCATTGATCCCAGCTTCGATCATCGAGTCGCCTTTTACCTCAAGCGCATAATGTTCGCCGCCCGCGCGCAGCATGTGGCCTGGAACGGCGATGTTATGGGAAACTTGGCTGATTGCTTCGATTGGCACACCGGCGGCGATTCTGCCCATAACTGGCAGTTCCAGCGCCTGCAGCGCCTCAATCGGGGTGGCGCTTGGCGGGCGCGTTTCAGGCCGTCCCCCTTCGATCACGCGGGGTGCAAATCCGCTGGGATCCCCCCCTAGGCTTTCTGGAAGCTTCACGATTTCGATTGCCCGGGCTCGATGCGCAAGCCGGCGGATAAAACCACGCTCTTCCAATGCCGAAATTAATCTGTGAATTCCAGATTTTGACCTCAAATCCAACGCTTCTTTCATTTCATCGAAGGAAGGCGGCACGCCGTCACGGGTTAGGCGCTTATTGATGAAGTTTAATAGATCAAGCTGTTTGCGGGTGAGCATCACATCCTCCAGAGCATAATTTTGCTTTGTTCTATAGATGTTCTTGATTTGTGTCAAGTTATTGCCGCGAAAGAGGCCGCTTCTTGCGCAGCTGCCGCTTTAAAGCGGGATATATTCGATCCTGTCACCTTGCTTTGCGGGGGCGGCAAAAGCTGGACGAATGGCCAAAATATTGGCTTTTGCCAGAACGCTTAGCAAAGCGCTGTCTTGGCGTTCAAACACATGTACGCGCCCCTCGTGAAACTTTGCCCGCATATAATGTTCGCGGGGGCCGTTTGCCACGACGTCTTGCGCCAAGGGCGCGGATTGCCGGATCGGCGCGGATCTTGGTAAACCCAAAAGCGCGTTCACAACTGGAATGACAAAAATATGGCCGCAGACCAAGGCTGAAACCGGGTTTCCAGGCAGGCCGATCATAATCGTATCGTCCCACGCTCCGGCCATTAAAGGTTTTCCCGGGCGCATGGCGATTTTGTAAAAGCTTTGTTTTATGCCGATATCAGCAGCAACTTGCGCCACCAAATCATGATCTCCGACCGACGCGCCGCCAATCGTAAGAACCATGTCACTGCCCGCAGCCAGCGCGAAGGTGGCTTTCAAGCTGGCGCGAGTGTCGCGCGCAATCGGTAAAATCCGACAGTCGGCGCCATGGCTGTTCAAAAGGGCGGCCAGACCATATGTGTTTGACGCTAAAATTTGATCTTGGCCCGGCTGCTCTCCTGGCATTACCAATTCATCACCCGTTGACAGAAGAGCAATTGTTGGTCGTTTATACACGGGGATCTGCGCCATATTCATTGAGGCCAAAAGGGCAATATCCGCTGCATTAAGCCGTTTGGGTGCATCTAGGCAACTGCCGGTTTTAAAATCATTGCCGGCTGGCCGGATATGGCTTTGGGCATTGGGATCTTCGCTCAGTTCGATCCTATCTGCGATGCGGATCGTATTTTCTTGAATAATGATAGTGCTGGTGCCTGCAGGCACAGGGGCACCGGTGAAAATGCGCACCGCGGTATCGGGTGTCAAATCACCTTCAAATCGGCGTCCTGCTGCGGCTTCTCCGATCACCTGATAACTATCCCCGCGTTTCGCTGCTGGCTGCGCGATCGCGTAGCCATCCATGGCTGCGGCATCAAATGGCGGTTGATCGCGCGAGGCCTTCATCGGACGCGCTAAAACGCGGCCCATGGCTTTGGTGAGATCGACCGTTTCCACATTCGGTTTCTGGACCAGCGCGAAAAGAGCATCTAATGCCGCTTGGACAGAGATCATGTCGCTTCGTAGCGGCCCGATTTACCGCCATCTTTTAAGGCCAAATGAACGCCCCCGATCTGCATCGCCCGATCTGCGGCTTTTAACATATCATAGACCGTCAGGGCCGCGCCATTCACTGCGCAAAGCGCTTCCATTTCTACACCGGTTTGCCCTGATGTTTTGACCGTTGCCTCAATGCGCACACCCGGCAAATCAGGATCTACCTCCAGGTCGACAGCGATTTTCGTGATTGCCAATGGATGACAAAGGGGAATGATCTCAGCGGTTTTTTTAGCGGCCATGATCCCTGCAAGACGCGCCACGCCCAACACATCGCCTTTTTTGGCAAGGCCTTGGGTGATGAGATCGAGCGTTTCAGGCAGCATGCTAATCCAGCCTTTTGCCACAGCGATGCGATCGGTGTTTTGTTTTTGCGAAACATCAACCATATGGGCGTTTCCGCGGCTGTCAAAATGGGTGAGTTTGGGCATCCGAGCTTACCTTGGATCCGATAGCAGGCTGCGCGTTGCCGCCGCCACATCCGTTTGCCGCATCAGGCTTTCTCCGATTAAGAAGATACGCGCCCCATGCTGCGCCATATCGGCCAAATCATCTTGCGTGTTCAACCCAGATTCAGAAATCAAAACGCGCTCAGCTGGAAGCAGTTTTGATAGGTCTTTGGTGGTTTGCAGCGAGGTTTCAAAGGTTTTCAAATTGCGGTTATTCACTCCAATCAGCGGCGAGTTTAACAATAAGGCCCGTTCTAATTCTTCTGCATCATGGACTTCAATTAAAACATCCATCCCCCAAGAAAGTGCAGCCTGTTCAAGCTCTTGTGCCTGGCTATCCGCGAGCGAGGCCATTATCAATAAAATACAATCCGCGCCCAACATGCGCGCTTCGGCAACTTGATAGGGGTCATACATAAAATCTTTGCGTAAAACCGGCAGCCCGCAGGCCTGCCGGGCTTGGGACAGGAAGGGTTTATCGCCCTGAAAACTGGGGCTATCTGTCAAAACTGAAAGGCAGGATGCACCGCCAGCCTCATAGGCTTGGGCCAAGTCTGCTGGGCTAAAATCAGCCCGTATCAATCCTTTGGACGGCGAGGCCTTTTTGATTTCTGCAATCAGCCCATAGCCTGTTTTGCTGTCTTCAATAATGCGCTGCGCAAATGGGCGAACGGGCGCTGCGGTTTTGGCATCTGCTTCCACATCTGATTGCGCGCGTTTGGCTTTGTCGGCTTTGATTTCTTCAAGCTTATAGGCTTTGATTCTGTCTAAAATAGTTGTGCTCATAGGGTATCCGATGTGAAGGAGGCCAGCTGCGTCAATTTTGTTTTTGCGGCATGGCTGTCGATACTTTCGCGCGCCATTGCCACCGCCTCTTGTTTGTCAGTGCTGCGCCCGGCCACAATCAATGCAGCTGCGCTATTGAGGAGAACCGCGTCTTTATAAGCGGAGGCTTCACCCTCAAGCAGGGCGCGGAACGCCACCGCATTTTCTGCAGGGGCGCCGCCAAGAATCGCCGAAAACGGGTGCGTCGGTAGTCCAAACTCTTCTGGGTGAACTTCAAATTCCGTAACCGAGCCATCGGGATGAAGCGCTGCAACTTGGCTGGAGGCGCTGATCGCCAGCTCGTCGGTGCCGTCACCGCCATGAACCAGCCAGGCGTTATGCGCACCCAACGCCCCTAACGTTTCCGCCATGGGCCGAATTAAATCGGCGCTATAGGCGCCGGTGAGCTGGCGTGTTACGCCCGCCGGGTTGGTTAGCGGACCTAAAATATTAAATATCGTCCGCGCGCCCAGTTCCGCGCGCACAGGCCCTACATGTTTCATCGCAGGATGATGCATCGGGGCCATCATAAAGCAGATCCCAATATCGCGCAAAGCGGCCTGTGCCTTATCTGCGCTGATCATCACATTCACGCCCATCTCACCCAGCGCATCTGCAGCACCGGATTTTGAAGAAAGGTTTTTATTGCCATGTTTGGCCACGGGAACGCCCGCACCGGCAACAACAAAGGCGGTCGCGGTTGAGATATTCAGCGTGCCTTTTCCATCGCCGCCAGTGCCAACAATATCCATCGCATCGGCGGGCGCCGACACTGCGTTGCATTTTGCGCGCATAACCGAGGCGGCTGCCGCAAATTCGGTCACGGTTTCTCCGCGCGTGCGCAGCGCCATCAGAAAACCGCCGATTTGTGCCGGTGTTGCGGCGCCTTCAAATAAAATCTGGAAGGCGTCTTCGGCTTCATTTTTTGTTAACTCGCGGTCAGAAGCCGCCGAGATCAGGGGTTTTATAAGATCGCTCATCAGCTCAGTCCTGCAATGCTCAGAAAGTTTTTCAACAAATGATGCCCGTGTTCAGAGGCGATCGATTCTGGATGAAATTGCACGCCATGGATTGGTAGGTTATTATGCTGCAGCCCCATGATGGTGCCATCGCTTAATTCTGCCGTGACCGTCAGGCAAGCGGGCAGGGTGGCCCGCTCTACGATTAATGAATGATAGCGGGTTGCCTCAAACGGGGTAGGGACATCTTTAAAAAGACCTTCGCCTTCGTGATGCATCTTTCCCATTTTTCCATGCACGATTTCATGGCATCTTATAACCTTGCCGCCAAAGGCTTGCCCGATTGACTGATGCCCCAAGCAGACGCCCATCAAAGGCGTTCGGGTTTCGCTGGCTGCGCCGATCAGTGCCAAACAAATCCCGGCTTGATCAGGATCGCAAGGCCCTGGTGACAATAAAATGGCTTCTGGTTGCAGTGCCATAGCGTCTTGAACATCCAGCGCGTCGTTGCGTTTGACTAGAACATCCGCGCCAAGTTCACCAAGGTAATGAACCAGATTATAGGTAAAGCTGTCATAGTTGTCGATTAGCAGCAGCATTGCGTTTCTTTTGCCTTGTATTAAATGGGGCTGGTCCCCACGCCTTAGATCGATCTATACTTGCTCAGGCTTCGGTGTCACCGTCAAGGGGCGGGAAGCAAAAACAAGTGTATATCACGCCAAATAATCGCGGCGTCAATGAGGGCAAGAGTAGTGAAGCGGGGATTTTTCAGTGGGCTGGTCTGGGGGGCGTTAAGCGCCGTCATTGTGATCGTTGTCGGGCTGGTTTTTCAGAGCTATGAACGCATCCAGATGCCAGAGGCCGAGGCGTTCGAGGTGCCCGCCGGATCAGAATTCACCCGTTCGCGCGAAGATCAGGCTGCCAGTTTACCTGCACCGGTAGAGGCGCCGCAGCAGCTTGCCAAAACGCCCGCCGAAGCGCCTCAACCCGCGGCGCCTGATGTGGCTCCCAATGAGGATGTCGCGTCAGCAACGGTGCCTAAAAGCACGAAAAACAAGCTCACAGGCTTAAGCACGAGCACCTTGCCACAAACCGAAAACAATTTGCCAGTTTTATCGGATAGCGCTGAAAAGCCGACCCTCTCAGCCGACGGCTTTGTACAGCCGGGTCCTCCGAGCACGGATTTTGGATTGAATTTTGATCTTGATCCTGCGCAGCCGGTTTTTCCCAGCCAGATGATGTTGGACGCGCCCGTGCCCAGTGAACCTCAAGCAGGGCTGGATCGGTCAACCGTGCCGAGCATTGATAAATCAAGCGTAGCAGCCCCTGTTGCGGATAAGGCTGTGCCCAAGGCCGAAGTATCTTTACCGGCACCGGAGATTGCGGCGAAAGCCGAAGCAAGTTCTGATAGGGCGGCGGTTTTACAATCTGAGCCAGAGGAGAGTTTGAAAAACCGCTCATCTACGCCTGATCCCGATTCAACCGCATCCGCATTGACCTCAACCTCTTCAACTTTCTCGAGCATTCCTTCGGGCACTGTGCTGGCACAGCTCGGAGCGTTCCGCAGTGCCGATATTGCCGAACAGGAATGGCAGCGCCTATCGGCTAAATTTTCAGAGCAGTTGAACGGCTTGGACCATGTGGTGCAAATGGCGGAAGTGAACGGGCGAATTTTTCATCGCTTGCGCGTTGTTGGTCTTGAAGATTTGGCTGAGGCTTCGGCGTTTTGCGAAACCTTTGTCGCAAGAAACACCGCCTGCCTTCCGGTTGTGATGCGCTAGCTTGGGCGCTTTTTTGCACGTGATTTAGCGCAGGTTTTGGATCCGTCTTGCGCCGCTCTACGGCCAGAATTCTCAGTATGGCTGGCTTTTCTGTGATTTTTAGGATGGTTTAGATGCAAACATCGCCGCATCTGCCGCGGCCCGGCGGATCGCGTTGGATTTATGCACCGTTTCCATATATTCGGCTTCGGGATCGCTGTCATAGACCACGCCGCCGCCCGCTTGTATGTAGAGTTTTTGATCTTTGACGATGGCGGTGCGCAGGGCGATGCACATATCCATATCCCCGCCAGAGCTGAAATAGCCTACGCCGCCTCCGTATACCCCGCGCTTTTCGGTTTCAAGCTCATCGATGATTTGCATTGCACGCACTTTTGGAGCGCCCGATACGGTGCCCGCCGGCATACCCGCGAAGAAGGCGGATAGCGCGTCTTGATTTTCGTGCAATTCTCCAACCACATTTGAAACGATATGCATCACATGGCTGTAGCGCTCGATAATAAATTCCTCGGTTGGTTTGACCGTGCCCAATTTGGCCACCCGACCCACATCATTTCGCCCTAAATCCAGCAGCATAAGATGTTCGGCCAATTCTTTTTTATCAGCTAGAAGATCGGCTTCATTGGCGTTATCTTCTTCGCTGGTCGCGCCGCGCGGACGGGTGCCTGCGATCGGGCGCACAGTCACCTCACGGCCAAAGACACGCACTAGGATTTCTGGGCTGGCACCGATCACTTGAAAGCCATCAAAATTAAAATAAAACATGAAGGGAGAGGGGTTCGTGCGGCGCAAAGACCGGTAGAGCGCAAACGGTGGCAGCGCAAAATCTTGCGTCCAGCGCTGGGCTGGCACCACTTGAAAGATATCCCCGGCGCGAATATAGTCTTTGGCTTTTTCAACCGCAGCGATATAGGCGTCTTTGCTGAAGTTGGACCTTGGATTGGGCGCCTCTTGTGGCGCGCCAAGGCTGCGCGGATCGGGCAAGGGGCGTTCTAAATCCCGCATCGCATCCTGAATACGTTCCGCTGATTTGGCATAGGCGGCTTTTGCCGAGATCGCTGGATCATACCAAACCGGCGCAACCAAAATCACTTCGCCTTTTACGCCATCCAAAACCGCCACAAGACTTGGGCGCAAAAAAACCGCATCTGGCAAAGCAAGCGGATCGGGATTCATGTCTGGCAAATCTTCGACCAGCCGAATCATGTCATAGCCTAGATATCCAAAAAGGCCGGCGCTGGCTTGTGGCAAATCCTCGGGCAGGTCGATAAAGCTGTCTGCCAAGAGCGCGCGTAACGCCTCTAGCGGGGGCGCTTGAACCGCTGTAAACGCTTCATCATCGAAACGCGCATCCCGGTTGATAAAACTTTCGCTGCCTTGGCACTTCCAAATCAGATCCGGCTTCATACCGATGATTGAATAACGCCCGCGCACTTCTCCGCCGGTCACAGATTCCAGCATGAACGCATTTTTCTGATCCCCCGCGAGCTTCATCTTTAAAGACACGGGCGTATCCAAGTCAGCCGCCAATCGGGTGAATAAAACCTGGCTTTTCTTAAGCGCATATTGCCGCGAAAAATTATCAAGATCGGGCGTTATCATAGCAACGACTTTACTGAAAATTGGCATGAACGGCATTGAGAGCCGCTTGGTTTAAAGACACATCGGCGCGCGCCTGTATTTGTCCCACATAGGCTTCAAACAAATCTTGTGACAGGCCATCACTAAGCTGAGCTGTGATCTCTTGCATGATGTCTTTGGCAAGCTCGGATTGTCGATCTGCGGCCACAATCTCTGTGACAAGTATAAGCGTTATCTGCCCCGCATCATCAAAAACATCCACCGCATCTGGCGCAAGTTCGAAGGCGCGTTCAATCACATTTGCGGTTGTCGTGGCTGGGCGCTCTTGACGGTTGAGTCCGGTTTCCTGACGCAGCATTCCGCCGATTTCCTCAATGCGCACCGTCTTAGCCTCGAGTTGCGATTTCAAATCATCGGCTTGCGCAAGCAGTGCTTTGCGCAAAGCTTCGACGCGCCAAGCCTTCATCGCATCTTCGCGTATTTCCGGTAGGGGTTGGGGGCGCGGTGCTTGGGTTTCATCCAGTCTTAAGGTGGCCAAGCCACCATTGTCCAAGCGGATAAGTTCGGGAAAATCCTCGCTTTTTACTTTAAATGCAGCCTGTCGAAAGGCTTGATCTGCGGCCAAGCCCTCAGCCACACCAGCGTGATAGCTTAGAGTGCTTAGTACCAGATCGGTTTCTAGCGCGAGATCTTCCAAAGTTGCACCGGCGGCCAGAAGGTCTTCGGCTTGCGCGCTCACCCCGTCTACTTCTTTCGAGGCCAGTTCAAGCGCCAGTTCTTGGCGCAATTGATCTGCAACGTCTTCAAGCGGAGTAGATTGCGCAGGCAAAACTTCCGTTACACGAAACATAGCAGCGCCCAAATCATCGGAAAACGGCCCAATGGCCGTGTTCAGTTCTGCATTGAAAACAGCTGCGCCGGTGCCCTGCCCAAAAAAGCTTTGGTCTATTGCGCCCAGGCTCACATCTGCAGCGCTTAGGCCGCGCTGCTCGAGCAGCGCGTCGAAATCGTTTGTTCCGTTTTTCAGCGCTGCCGCGGCAGCATCGGCGCCTTGCGCATCTGAAAACACAAGTCTTTCAACGATCCGGCGCTCAGGCTGGTTATAAAGCGCGTTCTGTTTTTCATAAAAAGCAGCAACAGCCTCATCGCTCACGGTCATCTTTTCGCTAAGCTGGGTAAGATCCAAAGAGGCAATGGTAAGCTGTTTGCTTTCCGGGACCGTGAAGCGCTCAATATTTTCGTCATAATAGGCTTGCAGTTGCGCCTCTGTGGCCTCTTGAAGGGGCGTGGCAAGGTCCGCCTCGTTCAGTTGAACATGGGTAAAGCTGCGGGTTTCTAACAGAAAATCAATCATTTTCTCTGTAAATACTGATGGCATCACATTGCCTGTCACCACGGCAGCTTGTACGATGTTGCGCGTTGTTTCCTGGCGAATGCCATCTTCAAATTCGGCTTCGCTGAGGCGATTATTCTCCAGTGCAAACGTGTAAGCTTCGCGGCTGAATTGGCCATCTGAACCGCGAAAGGCACTGACTTTGACCAAGTGTTCCAGAACCGCTTCATCGCCAACCGAAAGGCCAAGCCGGTCGGCTTCGACTTCAATCGCTTTTTGAAGTACCAAGCGGCTCAGCGTTTGTTGCGGAAGCCCAAATAATTGGGCTTGCTCAAAGGTAAGCGTTTGACCAAATTGTTGGGCGGTTTGCGCCAACTCTTGGCGCAAGGCCCGCGCATATTCATCAATCGAAATGTCGCGATCACCGACAGAGCCGACGCTGCGCATGGTGCCAGACAGCCCCGACGCGCCAAACCCACCCAGGCCAATGATGAGCAGACCCAACAGAATCCAAACGAAATATTTGGAAATGGATTTTGATTGTGACGCCATAGATCCCTCGTAGACTTGATATTTTCCCGCCTGTCTACGCTTCTGAGCAGTCGGGGGCAAGCTGGAAGGTGAGATTTGAAAGCCGTATTATCATCTCTTTCAAGTTGGTTTGATCGATATTTGCGAATGCCAGCCGTAAATGCTTCGCCGCATTGCGAGTGCCCGGGGGTGCAAACATATCGCCAGGCAGGCATAAGACGCCCGCCTCTGCCACCAATTTTTGTGCCAAATCGGCGCCCGAGCTGGCAAAGGGATGCTTTACATAGGCAAAATATGCGCCGCAGCCCACCAGCTCCCAGCCTTGCCTTTCAAGCGTTTCAAAATTGCGCTTAAGAAAGGTTTGACGCTGTAAAATCTCTTTCCGCTGGTCGGCCAACCAGGGTTGAAGATGGTTAAGCCCCCAGCGCGCCGCGAATTGCCCGACGCGCGAGGCGCATATTGTGGTGGTGTCGAGGTATTTTTCAACCTCGGCCAGTAAGGCTTTATTGGCAATGATGGCGCCAACGCGGTGGCCGGTCATCCGGTAGGCTTTTGAGAACGAATAGAGCTGCACCAAATGCTGTTTCCAATCGGGCGCATCCAAAAGGCTGTGGGGACGCTTTGGATTGCTATGAAAATCTTTATAGGTTTCATCGATAATAAGCGTGAGATCATGGTCTTTTGCGAGCTGATAAAATGCATTCAGCACGGCGTCAGGATATTCCACGCCCGAGGGATTATTCGGGCTGACCAGACAAATGGCTTTGGTTTTTTTTGTGATCAAATGGCGGGCCAATGATGCATCGGGCAGCAAATTTTTCCCAGTCGGCAAAGGCGTTGCCTCTACCCCCATTACATCGAGCCACATTTTATGGTTGAAATACCAAGGCACGGGCAAAAGCACATTATCCCCAGCCGAGCAAAGCGCCGTGATCACCGCGCAAAACGCTTGGTTGCACCCAGAGGTTATGGCAGCTTGGCTGGCGCTTACCTGCGCCTTGTAAGCGCGTGACCAATGCGCGGCAAAATCCACGCGCAATTCAGCATCCCCCAAAATTGCGCCATAAAGATGCGCCTCAGGGTCGTGGCGCACAAAATCCGCAATCGCATCGCGCATATTTTGAGGGGGCGGGTCGCTTGGCGCGGCTTGCGAGACGTCTAATACCGGTATGCCGCGTGCCGGATCATGGCCTGCCAGCCAAGCTTTTGCGGCTTTAATCGGAGCGGGTGCCGTGCGCGCGGTTGCGCCGGCCAAAACCGGTTTTGAAGGTGGGGGCGAGGCCACCATTCGCGGCTAATCCGTTCCGCGAAACGGCTCAACATATTGCAGGGCCATATCCCACGGAAAAAAGATCCAAGTGTCTTGGCTGACTTCTGTTATAAACGTGTCGACCTGAGACCGCCCCAGCGGCTTTGCATATACGGTTGCCACATGCGCTTTGGGCATATGTTGGCGCACGACTTCCAGGGTTTTGCCCGTATCCACGAGATCATCGATCACCAAAACGCCGGTGCCATCCCCGATATGGTCCATATCCGGGGCTTTGATTACCCTTGGTTCGCTTTGGCTTTGGTGATTATAGGATTTGACGCTGATTGTATCGACAACGCGAATGTCCAATTCACGCGCAACGATCATTGCAGGTGCCATGCCACCACGGGTGATCGCGACAACCGCGCGCCAGCCGTTTTCGGTTAGTTTTGGATCATCAAGCCGCCAGGCCAATGCCCGCGAGTCGCGATGCAACTGGTCCCAGCTGACATGGAACCCTTTTTCATGGGGGAGACGTTCAGACATGGTCATTTCCTTCCCGTTACGGCATCAATATCCGGAGCATCTACAGCCTTCATTCCCACGATATGATAGCCTGCATCTACGTGCAGCGTTTCTCCGGTGACCCCTGACCCTAAATCTGATAACAAATACAGCGCTGATTTGCCGACATCCTCTGTGGTTACGTTTCTGCGCAGAGGTGAGTTCAACTCATTCCATTTCATTATATATCGAAAATCACCGATACCCGATGCTGCAAGCGTTTTAATGGGGCCAGCCGAGATGGCGTTGACGCGAATATTATCTTTGCCAAGATCCTCGGCCAGATACATTACAGAGGCTTCAAGGGCCGCTTTGGCCACCCCCATCACGTTATAATGCGGCATCACTTGCTCGGCGCCGTAATAGGTGAGCGTGAGCATTGACCCGCCCTCCGTCATCAGCTTTTCGGCCCGCTGCGCCACTGCGGTGAAGGAATAGACAGAGATATCCATGGTCATTCTGAAATTGTTCAGGCTTGTGTCGACATAGCGGCCGCGCAACTCGCTTTTGTCGGAAAATCCGATCGCATGCACGATAAAGTCAAGCTTGCCCCAGCGCTGTTTGATCTCTTCAAACAAGGTATCGATCGAACTTGCATCCGCAACATCACATTCTACAACGAAATCGCTGCCAACTTGCGCTGCCAGAGGCTCTACCCGCTTTTTTAGCGCGTCTCCTTGATATGAAAAACACATTTCCGCACCGGCCTCGGCGCAGGCTTTTGCAATACCCCAAGCGATCGATTTGTCATTTGCCAGCCCCATGATTAAGCCGCGTTTGCCCTGCATAAGATTATGTGACATCTTGCCTCTCCGATCTACCTGTGTTGCGTTGGTTTAGGCGATTGCACAGCCGTCATCAAGCCCAGAGGCCTTGAGGGGCAGTCAGGATTAAACAGGGATCGGAAAAAGGAGCAGCGGAAATGTTAGATTTGGATGAAGGGTTTACAAAGGCTGACCCGTTTGAGCTGGCAAAATCCTGGCTAAAAGAAGCCGAAGCAGCTGAAATTAACGATCCAAACGCAATGGCATTAGCAAGCGTGGACCGTTTCGGAATGCCGAATGTAAGAACTGTTTTGTTGAAAGATATAGAGGCGAATAGTTTTGTTTTTTACACCAATTATGAAAGCGCCAAGGGTACTGAGTTGTTGGCCAGCGGCAAGGCGGCCTTTGTGTTGCATTGGAAAAGCCTCGCGCGGCAAATTAGAGTGCGGGGTCTGGTTGAAAAAGAGGATGGGCCGATCGCGGATGCCTATTATAACAGCCGGGCCCTAGACAGCCGCATTGGGGCTTGGGCCTCGCAGCAGTCGCGGCCACTCGCCTCTCGAGAGGCGTTGATTGAACGGGTAAATGAAATCCGCGATGAAAAGGGCGACCACCCAGCACGGCCACCTTTTTGGGGTGGATTTAGAATCACGCCGCTTGAGATTGAATTTTGGTCAGATGGCGCGTTTCGATTGCATGACCGCGCAGTCTGGAGACGAAACAAGGTAACTGCGCCTTGGTCGGTGCAAAGATTGAACCCGTAAAGCGCTGACCGGATCGTTTTTCGGGTCTGTCGCCTGCGCGCTGGGTTTTTATTGTTTGCTTTTTTATCAAAAAACGGTTCCTTTATCGCGGCGCGGTAGATTTTACGGGTGGGTATGCGTGTGAGCGACGACAACGAGAATATGGAAAAACAGTCGGGCTACATAAAGTGGTTTGATCGCGTTAAAGGGTTTGGTTTTATCATATCCGATGAGACCGAAGAAGATATTTTGATTCACGCCAATGTGCTGCGCAAATTTGGACAAAGCTCTATCGCAGAAAACACCCATATTGAGTTTATGGCGCATTACACGGAGCGCGGCGTCCAAGCGGTCGAAATACTCTCGGTGGATCCGGTTTTAGATTCATTGTCCACGCTAGAGGATTTTGAAGACGTCGATATTGAAGATATCAGATCGTTGCCGCTGCAAGCCGCTCGGGTCAAGTGGTTTGATGGTGGTAAAGGATTTGGCTTCGCCAATATTTTTGGCAATGATGAGGATATTTTTGTTCATATCGAAGTGTTGCGCAGATCTGGCCTGTCCAATTTGCAAGCTGGCGAAGCGATCGCTTTGCGCGTTATGGAGGGTAAGCGGGGTAAAATGGCGGCTGATGTGTGTTCTTGGGAAATGGGCAGCTCTGAATAAGGCAATATGGCTCTGCGCCTTTGCAATGCTGCCCTTTACAAATTTCGCGCAAGCCAGCTGCCCTGAGGCAGATTTCATAATCAGTGGCAGTTGGGGTCAAGTGGCGTTTAAGGTGACGCTTGCAAGAACACCGGAACAACGCAACCGGGGTTTAATGTTCGTGACAGATCTACCAGATCAATCGGGGATGCTGTTTGTTTACCCAAATCCGCAATCGGTTTCGTTTTGGATGAAAAATACGCCGCTTGGCTTGGATATGCTATTCATTGATCAAGGCGGCATCGTTCGGCGCATCAAGCATGGTGCAACCCCGTTCTCGACCCAGTTGATTGATGGGGGATCTGATATTCAATATGTTTTGGAAGTACATGCTGGAAGCGCGGCAAAATATGGTATGTCAGAGGGGGATCGCAGCGCGCATCCCAGCATTGGACCCGGCGCCGATCCACGTTGCGGCGGTTTCTAACAGTTTCTGGCCAAATTGCATGTTTGAAGCGATCTTTCCTCTTTTCAATCTTCTGAGAACTCGTTAGAAAGCACGCCAGTCGGGGCGTAGCGCAGCCTGGTAGCGCGACGGTTTTGGGTACCGTAGGTCGCAAGTTCGAATCTTGCCGTCCCGACCAAGTTCTAAGGCGTTGATCTAAAAACTCGACGAAGCTGTTTGCTGTTTTAACGAACAGTCATTTCAGCAGCATTAACAACGCCAAGACAGTTTGAACTTTTGTTTAATGCGTATTGTTATCAATGACACCCGTGGCAAACGAAATCGTTTCGTCCTGACCATTAAAAATTATTTTCGAAACCTATGAAAACGTGTTGATGGCCTGTGCTGTACATGCTTGCTCGATCCGATTTATGGCCAGTGTAAGCTGCTGAACAGCGTAATTGTCTGACATCAACGCTTGGCAGCAAAGATGCTGCAGATAAATTGGTAAAACACATCCGTCGCAAGATAGCCCGTTTTTATTCGGCTGAAGAAAAGATCCTTATTGTTTTCGCCGGTCTTCGTGGCGAAGAGAGCATTTCCGCGTTGTGCTGTCGCGAAGAGATCACAGAAAGTCTCTACTAAAATTAGTCGAAGGCATTCCCTGAGGCCGGGAAACGTCTAAGTGAAACCTTTACAGCTCAGCTACAATTAAAGAAAGCCCGATAAAACTGCTAAGTCATTGATATTATTTGTGAGCCGTGCAGGATTCGAACCTGCGACCCACTGATTAAAAGTCAACTGCTCTACCGCTGAGCTACGCCGGAGCTTTATCACAAATGCTGCTCGGAAGATTAGCACTGTGGGTGGGTCGCTCGGAAATGTGCAAATGTTGGCAGGTCACTCGTCTTTTTCTGCCACGCAGCAGTATATCGAAGACGACAGTGAGGTGAGAAAAAAGATTGTCGACCTGATATAGGCTGCCATTCGACGAATTCCTCACCCGTTTTCAGTCAGCAAGAATTCAGCCCCACCTACGATGAACGCGGTGATCTCGAGTTTTGGGAACAGTTTGTGCTTTAGCAGACCGAGCTTAATAGGTAGTTACTGTGTGGATCGCATCGAACTGTGACTTCGGTAGGGGCATGGGCATCGATAAACCCGATATACGATTTGTAATTCATGCCTGCCTCCCAAGTAGCGTGGAAGCTTTTTATCAAGAGATTGGTCGAGCTGCACGAGATGGAAACGCTTCAGAAACTATATTATTTTATAATCTCCAAGATATCATAAAACGTCGCCAAATGATTAAGGATGGCTCTTCTGAGTAAAATTACAAATTGCTTGAGACCAAAAGGCTCGGCTCTCTAGTCGGGTATTGTGAGGCATCTGAATGTCGAAGATTGGCCCTACTTTCATATTTCGATGATAGTGCCGCACAAATGTTGTTAGTTTTTTGCTACCCAAATGTTACCTTCGTAATCTATTGCATTAAAAGTATTGAGCGGCACCTGTTTCATCGATTTCATCATTTGAACGTTCTCTGGAGGCATATCCTCTGGAAGCCCATAACACCATTTTTGAACACCACCGTCTTTGGTGCAATATGATGTGCCATGGAACGGGCAGGTTATGTGGCCGTTTTCGTCTACCTCCCCGCCAGATAGAGGCAAATTCATATGAGTACAGGTATTCTGGACTGCTCTTACATCACCGTTGAACCTAAACAACAATATGTCATCACCGTCCAATTCAAATTCAATTTTATTTTCCTTTGACAGATCTTTACTGGCACCTGCACGTTTCCATTTTATTCCATCCTTAACCAGTGCATCGTGCTTTTTAGCAACTAGGCTCTCGCCTTTTACTGACTTAATTTCATACAAAGTAATTCTCTCACTAGTACCTTTTAGTTTTGTT
>JADHOV010000012.1 GCA_016778765.1 Paracoccaceae bacterium
CGATAAGGCAAGGCGAACACCTTGATCGATGGCCCTTTTGGCGTCTAATTCGGCGGCAACATCCGCGCCGCCAATTACATGTGCAGCGCGGCCTTGCTGGAGCAAGATATCGGCTAAGCTGCGCTCGGGCTCTTGGCCCGCACATAAAATGATATCATCCGCTTCAATCATCCGCGAGGTTTCGCGCGCAGCTCCAAAAGACACCCGCAACCCCTGTTCGGTGATTTCCTCGTAATTCACCCCGCCAATCATTTCCACGCCTTTCATATGCAGCGCCGATCGATGGATCCAGCCGGTTGTTTTGCCAAGGCGTTTGCCATGTTTTTCAGCCTTGCGCTGCACCAAAGTCACCGCACGCGCCGGCGCGCCGGGTTGCGGGCCATCCGCGGCCAAGCCACCGCGCGTTTCCTCAGGATCTCCAACCCCCCATTCGCGCATCCAATCCGGCAGGCGCTCCGACAGGCTGTCTCCGGGGGCGTGCAATAAATATTCTGACACATCAAAACCAATGCCGCCTGCCCCTATCACAATCGCTTTGTCACCAATCTTGGCCTTACCGCTCAGCACATCAATATAGGAATGCACATTGCGCCCGGTTTGCCCCGGGATCGCAGGATCACGCGGGCTAACCCCGGTGGCGATAATCACTTCATCAAACCCGTCAAAATCGCCCACGCGTGCCTCATGTTCCAATCGCATATCCACCTTCAGCAAGGTCATCATCGTTTGAAACCAATCCACAAGGCCCCAGAATTCTTCTTTTCCCGGAACTTGCTTGGCCAAATTTAACTGGCCGCCGATACGGTCGGATTTGTCAAATATAGTCACATGATGCCCACATTGCGCGGCCGTCATCGCGCAGGACAAACCCGCCGGCCCAGCCCCCACAATCGCTAGTTTTTTTGGTTTTTCTGCGGGCTTAATGGCCAATTCTTTTTCAAAGCAGGCCCTTGGATTTACCAAACAAGAGCTGATTTTTCCGCTGAACGTGTGATCCAAACAAGCTTGGTTGCATGCGATGCAAGGGGCAATCTCGGCGGCTTTGCCAGCCGCAGCTTTAGCGACAAAATTCGGATCCGCTAAAAACGGTCGCGCCAAGCTGACCATATCGGCGCACCCGCTGGAGATCAAATCTTCGGCCACTTCTGGGGTGTTTATCCGATTGCTGGTGATGATCGGGATCGATGTTTTTCCCATCAGCTTTTTAGTCACCCAAGCGAAAGCAGCCCGCGGCACCGAAGTAGCAATGGTTGGGATCCGAGCTTCATGCCAACCGATCCCCGTGTTCAAGATATTAGCGCCTGCTTTTTCAACCGCCTGCGCCAATTGCACCACTTCATCATGCGTCGATCCGTTGGGAATAAGATCAATCATCGACAGACGGTAAATCAAGATAAACGCGCTGCCAACTGCGGCACGCACACGTTTGACAACTTCCACTGGCAAGCGCATGCGGTTCTCATAACTGCCACCCCATCGATCGCTGCGTTTATTGGTATGGGTGACCAAAAACTGATTTAGAAAATACCCCTCAGAGCCCATAATTTCCACGCCATCATAGCCTGCCTGCTTGGCGCGGAGCGCCGTAGCGGCAATATCAGAAATTTGTTTTTCGATCCCCGCCTCATCAAGCTCTTGCGGAATAAAGGGCGAAATTGGCGATTTCACCGCCGAAGGCGCCACGCAATCAGCGCTGTAAGCATAGCGTCCAGCATGTAAAATTTGCATGGCGATTTTGCCACCTGCCGCATGGACACGCTGCGTAACGATCTTATGATTCTCGATATCTTCCTCTGAACAAAGGCCGGCCGCGTTTGGAAACACACCACCCTCTTTATTTGGCGCAATCCCACCCGTAACCATCAAAGACACGCCGCCCCTTGCGCGTTCAGCGTAAAATTCAGCCACACGATCCCAGTCATGCGTTTCTTCAAGATTGGTATGCATCGACCCCATCAAAATACGGTTTTTCAACGTTGTGAAACCAAGATCTAAGGGGGTAAAAATGGATGGATATTCAGCAGACATTTGGCCTCTCGCGATTGTAATAGGTCATGGTGCCAAATCATGGTTTGATTGTCACGCAATACGCAACGTAAAGGGTTTAAAAATCACTTTTGCGTGATGCGCGAAAAAGCCGCTTCAGAAGATCTATTTCAGCGCGCAATTCCGCCATCTCAGCGCGAAAATCTTCGCCGTTCAGATCACCGCCCGACAGCACGATCCGCGACAAAACTTTAGAGCTGCCCTGCTCAACAATCAAAAGCATATAAGTGCCAAACCCAACAGCCTCGGGCGGGATTGGCACGGATAATTCATAACAATTTTCCATATCCAGAGCGTCAACCCGCACGCCGCGGATCGGGCGCCCTTGCAAAAGCACGTCAATCTTGGGCGGGGGCGCTTTCAAATCAGAAGATTGGCTTAGCAAAGCCCGCCAAATGCCTTCCGCGAAGCGCGTTGGCTCAATGCAAAGCGACATCGGCACTCCTTTCGAAATAACCATCTTCGGTAGAGAGATTGAAATCAATGATTTGAATTTGCGTGTACCGCGGAGCCTCAAAAATCAGATCGATCCAAAGCGGCGCGTCGGAATCTGCGCTTAATTTAAGCGGCCACAGTCTGAATTCCCACGAAAACTCACCATCTTCACGGTGATGCGTATCCGCCTGTAAAGACAGGTTATCCAGCTCAGGAATATTGAGGCGGAGATGCGTATGCAATTCGGTTTCAAAATTTATACGAGCTCTACAAATCAACACCCCCGTATCCATAAGGCGCCGGCGGCTGCCCGTCGGCAGTTGGATCGCGAAAGATAAATAACTGCTTTTTAAATCGAAAATATCCAAACACATGCAATACTCGGCCCCGGTGTGAGCGGTTAAATCTTTTCGCTGGGCAAGCCAATATTTATCAATTGGTAAATGCTCTGGGCTAAACAATTGGATGTCTGAGCCCAAAGCAATGCTTCTACCTCCCAGATTCGCAGCGCTCATATCCATTTTTATGCACCAAAAATCGGGACGCCACCCCCAAATATGAAAGCGGCCAGCTTTTCCCCTGCGCGCGGCTTGAAGCCACAGCTCTAAACCTGAGACAAACCGCTCAAGCTGATGGCGCAAAATTTTAGACTGCTTATATACCCCCAATATGCGCGGCGGTTTTTGCGCGCGCGCCCATGAATTCGGCCGCGATAATACATGGAGAAGATACCTGCGGATCAGAAACGCCCGCATCGGCTTTAAAATCACTGTCAGTCTCTAAATCAATTAACTATCAGGCAAGTATAGCAATAAATCACATTCAAGCAATTTATCTTTTGCAGGCTTGCGCCCCTAAATAAGCCTATCCAACAGGGCGGGCTTTTGGACGCGGCACGCCAGAGGTATTTGGTTTTACACTGGGCCGCCTTTTTGAGCCGACAGGGTGCACAGAAACGCCTTGCAAGCTGCGTGACAGAAGCATACGCGCCATATTTTTTGTAAACATCGTATCTGCTGGCATGTGAAGCGTGGCAATCAGCATGTGGTTATCGCGCAATTCAACGCCTTGCCACAAACTGTTTTGCAGCCCGGAAACAGATTGGGCTGCATGCGATGTGTTTTGAACAAAAATCTGCCGCTTATCGGCATAGATTGTTGACACATGTGCATTCGGGTTTGTCGCCTTGAACTGCTGGGTTGCATCGGCGAGGCTGATATCCTGATCCGCCACCAATGACACTGTAATCACACCATAGGCCAGCAGACCGTCGCGTTCTGAGCAAGCCTGCAGCGTCACAAATTCTGCTGTTTCTGTGCTCTGGCCGAGATCTGGATTGACACAATAGCCCTTTGGCGGCCGAATAATAGCGCCCGAGGGAAAATTTTGCTGCGATATCAACCCTTCATATTGCGTGTTAAGAAGCGATGGAGGCCCAGCGCAGCCATACAGCGCCGTCATAAAACAGAAAATGGCCCGCTGACCAAAACGCCAGGGGGCCATATTCATCTTCACAGATCCATATACGCGTGTTTTTCGGCTTTGCCACCGGGATGGGTCACCGCGCCTTTGTAAATTTCTCCGACCAATTGCGAATATTTCCAAAGCGCACCTGCGGCATAAATTGTATCGCGCGGGCCCGTCCATTGGGCCTTGCGCTCGGCCAGCTCTGCCTCGTCAAGCGCAACGCTGATTTCACCCTTCAACGCGTTCAGCGTGATCATATCGCCATCTTTCAGCAAAGCGATCGGACCTCCATGCGCGGCTTCTGGGCCGACATGCCCAACGCAAAAACCCCGCGTTGCGCCAGAAAAGCGCCCGTCAGTGATCAGCGCCACTTTCTTGCCCATCCCTTGCCCTGAAAGCGCCGCCGTTGTGGCCAGCATTTCGCGCATGCCCGGGCCGCCAGCAGGCCCTTCATTGCGGATCACAAACACGTCGCCTTCCTGATAGGTTCGGTTTTGAACAGCCTCAAACGCATCCTGCTCGCATTCAAATACGCGCGCAGGCCCGGTGAAAACCTGAGCCTCTTCGGACATGCCCGCAACTTTCACAATCGCGCCTTCGGGCGCCAAATTGCCCTTCAAACCAACAACACCACCGGTTTTTGTCAGCGGAGTGGCTATTGGATAAATCACCCGCCCATCAGCTTCGCGGGTGATTTTATCCAAATCTTCCCCCATGCTATTGCCAGATGCGGTAAGACAATCTTCGTGCAACAAACCGGCTTTGCGCAATTCTTTCATCACAACCGGCACGCCGCCCACCTCGTAAAGATCTTTTGCAACATATTTTCCGCCCGGCTTAAGATCCACAAAATAGGGTGTGTCGCGGAAAATCTCGCACACATCTTCAAGATAAAAATCAATGCCGGCCTCATGTGCAATCGCTGGCAAATGCAGCCCAGCATTGGTCGAGCCTCCAGTGCATGCGACAACCCGCGCGGCGTTTTCAAGCGATTTCAACGTTACCACATCGCGCGCCCGAATATTCTTTTCAAGCAAGTTCATCACGGCGCGGCCCGAGGCTTCTGCGTATTGATCGCGGCTTTCATACGGGGCGGGAGCACCGGATGAGTTCATCAGCGCAAGACCAATAGCCTCAGACACACAGGCCATCGTATTGGCCGTAAATTGCCCACCACAGGCCCCTGCCGAGGGGCAGGCTACAGCTTCCAGCTTTTCAAGATCGCAGGTGCTTAGATTGCCCGCCTGATGTTGACCCACGGCTTCGAAAACATCCTGCACTGTGACATCTTTGCCATCCAAACGTCCCGGTAGAATAGAGCCACCGTATAAAAACACAGAAGGAACGTTCAAGCGCACCATCGCCATCATCATTCCAGGCAGAGATTTATCGCAACCGGCCAAACCAACCAGCGCATCATAGCAATGCCCGCGCATCGTCAATTCAACCGTATCGGCGATGGCTTCACGGCTGGCCAGCGAGCTGCGCATCCCCTCATGGCCCATCGCAATCCCATCGGTAACCGTGATGGTGGTGAATTCACGCGGTGTACCCAGCGCTTGTTTGACGCCCATTTTGGCAGATTGTGCCTGACGGTTTAGCGCGATATTGCAGGGTGCCGCTTCGTTCCAGCAGGTGGCAACACCGATCAGTGGTTGATGAATTTCTTCTTCCGTCATGCCCATCGCATAATAATAGGACCGATGCGGTGCCCGAGAGGGACCTTCAGTAACATGACGGCTTGGTAGCTTAGATTTATCGAATTTACTCACGGTCTCTCTCCCTTATGCGTTGATTGGTCATACAAAAGCCCAAAAGGCGAAACAAGTCGCTTTCTTCTGTCAGATAAAAAATCAACATTACAAAGTGCTGAAATGGCTCAGCGCTTTCAAAACGAAAACCGGCGACAGCCTTTAAATTATGCGGCCGTTAAGGCGGTTTTTTGCAGGGTGGAAAGGCATAAGGCCACCCAAAGTCAGCAAAGCCTATTGAAACCAGCTGGTAGATACCCCACCTCTCAAGCAATGTATCGCTGCTGTTATCAATAAGGGGAACTTGATTGTCAGACAGGCTGTTCCACCCCTCTGTTTTTGGCAATAGATCGCAGATCTGGCGCATATGTTTGGGCCTTTTTCTGATCGTAATCATCTATGTCTCTTCTAGCTTTGGTTGGTTTATAGTGCTTGATCGCCTGGCACAGATACGGCTTGAAGGGCTGGGCAGCACACCTGCAGATTTAGCCGCTCTCTTATTTTCTTTTTTCTTCATTTGGCTGGGCATCGCGCTGGTGTGCCGCTGGCTGCATCGCCACTCTCTGCATGCGCTTTATGGGCCCACCTATAAGATCAATTGGCAGCATTTTCTTATTGGTGCTGGCCTCGCCTTTGCCACGGCCATCATCAGCGAAACCAGCATCTCTATTGTTTCCTGGTATTTCTTTGACCCCTCGAGCCAAGCAAACCCCAATATTACCGCAACGCTTTGGCTCCGATGGGTTATCCCCATATCTGCTCTGATTTTTGTGCAGATCGGGGCAGAAGAAATGCTGTTTCGTGGCTATTTACTACAGCATATCCGCGCCAGAGGCGGGCGCTTCTGGTGGTCAATTTTTCTGCCCTCATTCCTCTTTGGCATGTTGCATTTTGATTTTCCTATTTTTGGCGTGAATGCTTTTTTTTACATGTTACACACAAGCGTGGCAGGTATAATTTTATGCCTTGTCACGCTAAAAACGGGTAATTTAGGGGCGGCCCTTGGCCTTCATTTTGGAGTAAACGCGTTAATGCTGATCTTTGGGCTTGAAGGGCATTTAGATGGCATGTCGCTCTTCATGATACAGCTCGATCCAAAAGGGGCGCAAGCCGCTTTAAGCTTTTTGATCTTCACGCTATTCGAAGGTCTGGCATTTCTGATCTGGTTGCGTTGGATCAATCAAAAGCGCGGGCAGGCCTTTGTTGTAGAAAACCGCCCGCCTTAGGATGGCATTCCCCCAATTCAATGGCAGGGCAGATTTGTCTTTATCCAGGATCAACGTTTTTGCCGGCATAACACATGCTGCCTGCGCATGAAAAACAATGTGCTTTTAGAACCGCTTTTGCGCTTCGCTGATTGCAATTTACCGCAAGCCAGCTTATTTCAAGAAAAACAAAAAACAGCAGGACGTCAGGCATGAATTGGATCACAAACTATGTCCGCCCACGCATAAACTCAATTTTCTCGCGGCGCGAAGTGCCCGAGAACCTCTGGACCAAATGCACTGACTGCGGCAGCATGCTGTTTCACCGCGAGTTGAGCGAGAATCTGAACGTTTGCACCCAATGCGGGCATCATATGGGGATCAGCCCGCGGGCCCGATTTGAAAGCCTGTTTGATGGCGGCATTTTCGTGGATGTACCCGTGCCAGAACCCATCGCCGATCCGCTGAATTTTAGGGATCAGAAAAAATACCCTGACCGTATGAAAGCGGCCCAAAAAAATACCGGCGAAGAAGAAGCAATGCTGGTGGCCGAGGGCGAAATCGGGCGCACGCCCATCATTGCCGCGGCGCAAGATTTTTCTTTTATGGGCGGCTCGATGGGCATGTATGTTGGCAATGCGATCATTGCAGCCGCCGAGCGCGCGGTGAAATTGAACCGTCCGCTTATCCTATTTTCTTCTGCGGGCGGCGCGCGCATGCAAGAAGGTATTCTTAGCTTGATGCAAATGCCGCGCAGCACCGTGGCCATTCAGATGCTCAAGGAAGCAGGGTTGCCATATATTGTGGTACTCACGCATCCCACAACGGGTGGGGTGACCGCATCTTATGCGATGTTGGGGGATGTTCAAATTGCTGAACCAAACGCCTTGATTTGTTTTGCTGGCCCGCGCGTGATCGAACAAACCATTCGTGAAAAGCTGCCGGAAGGATTTCAGAGGGCTGAATATCTGCTCGATCACGGCATGTTGGATCGCGTGACGGCGCGCACTGAAATGCGCGATGAGTTGATCACAATTGTACGCCTGTTGCTGAGGTTGAGCCCGGCCATTAAAGGCGATTTGCCCAAACCAACGGACCCGCAGCTTGAGGAAAAAAGCACCGCGGCAAAGCCCAAGAAAAAATGACGATTGATCATTCTGACGCCATTTTAACCCGAATGATGGCGCTACATCCTAAAGTGATTGATCTGACGCTCGATCGGGTTTGGCGGTTACTCGATCGCTTGGGGAATCCACAAGAGCAGCTGCCACCGGTGGTTCATATCGCGGGCACCAACGGCAAGGGCAGCACGCTGGCGATGATCCGTGCCGGATTGGAAGCTGCAGAAAAGCGCGTGCATGCCTATACCTCGCCGCATCTTGCCCGTTTTCACGAACGGATCCGCTTGGCCGGCGCACTGATCAGCGAACCCGAACTCAGCCAGCGTCTTGAAGACTGTTATCAAACCAATGGCGCTGATCCGATCACCTATTTTGAAATCACTACCTGCGCCGCGCTGAAGGCGATGGCCGAATGCGCCGCTGATTTCACGCTGTTAGAGGTCGGCTTGGGGGGGCGGCTGGATGCAACCAATGTGATCGCGAAACCCAAGCTCAGCATTATCACGCCAATTTCGATCGATCACCAGCAGTTTTTGGGCGACACGCTGCCCGAAATCGCAGCGGAAAAAGCCGGTATCATAAAATCAGGCGTACCCGTCATTATCGGGCCGCAGCAAGAGGCGGCGCTTGAGGTCATCGAAGCCCACGCCCAGCGGTTGCACGCGCCGGTGCAGGTTTATGGTCAGCATTGGCATGTCAGCGAAGAGCGCGGGCGGTTGATTTTTCAAGATGAATGCGGCTTGCTTGATTTGCCGCTGCCCAATCTTCCTGGCGCGCATCAAATTCAAAACGCAGGCACCGCCCTGGCCGCCTTGCGGCATTTAGGACTGAAAGAAAGCGCCTGCGAGGCCGCTATCACGCAAGCGCAATGGCCGGCGCGCCTACAACGGCTGCGCGAAGGGCCCTTACCCGCGCTGGCCCCGGGGGCCGAGCTTTGGCTGGATGGGGGGCATAATCCGGCCGCTGGGGACGCGCTTGCCCAATTTTTAGCAAGCTTGCCCAAGCGGCCCACTTATTTGATCTGCGGAATGCTGAACACGAAAGATATCAGCGGGTATCTGGCGCCTTTACGCGCGGTCAGCGAAACGCTGTTTTCGGTTTCAATTCCAAATGAAGTAAATACGCTCAGCGCAGATGACACGGCCCGCAATGCCGCCGCTGTCGGATTTGATGCGCACTCTGCGCAAACCGTCGACGCCGCTTTACACGCGATCAGCGTGCAAACGCCCCAAGCCCGCATCGTCATCTGCGGGTCGCTCTATTTGGCGGGGATGATCCTCAGGCAAAACGGTTAGGCTGGCGCGTTTAGCGCCAAAGATCATGCTCTATCTTGCGCCCAGTCCGCGGCTTGCATTTCGCGTAAACGGCTGGCGGTGCGTTCGAATTCAAAGCTGCCCTCCCCCTCAAGATAAAGCATTTCGGGCCGCGCCGCCGCAGAACAGACCAGGCGCACCTTTGCTTCATAAAGCGCATCGATCAAGGTCACAAAACGCTTTGCCTCATTGAAATTATTGCGCCCCAATTGGGGAATATCGTCTAGGAACAAAACCCGAAGATTATCGGCAAGCACCAAGTAATCTGCAGGGCCTAACATAGCGCCGCATAGATCATAAAAATCAAACCGCCCAACACCATTGATATAGGCAGGCACCACCAAATCGCGGCCCTTAACCACCAAGGTCAGGGTTTGGCTATCCTCACCGGAAAATTCACGCCAAAGCATATCTAACTCGGCGCGGGCTTCCCGCCCCAAAGGCGTAAAATAAACCGATCGCCCTGCGATCCGATTTTGCCGAAAATCGATTTCACTGGCCATGTCGTGAATCGCGAACCGCTCTCGGATCAATGCGATGAAAGGTAAGAAAAGTTGTCGATTTAACCCGTTTTTATAAAGATCCTCGGGCACGCGGTTTGACGTGGTTATGACCGTCACGCCCTGGTCTAACAACAATTCAAACAACCGGCCCACGATCATCGCATCGGCAATGTCTTTGATCTGCATCTCATCCAATGCCAACACGCGAATATCTTTCGCAATCACCTGACAAACCGGTAGCAATGCGTCTTTCGCATTCGTTTGGCGCGCGAGATGCAAGGCAGCCTGAACCTCTTGCATAAAGGCATGGAAATGTACCCGCCGCACCGCCACGGCCAAGCTGTTTGCGAATAAATCCATCAAATAGGATTTGCCGCCCCCCACGCCGCCCCAAATATACAGCCCTTTAACCGCGCTCGCTTTGGTTCGGCCAAAAAACCCACGCCTCACAGGCCGCTCAAGCGCCTCAAGCAAAGCATCAAGCTTTGGCAAGAGTGCCTGCTGCGCTGGATCAGCGCTGATTGCTCCGGATATGACGTTTTCGCGATAGCGCTGTGATACTCTGCCCATAAGGCGGGCTTACTATGAACCGATCTTGATTTAAAGACATTGGCACCAACCGCCGCGCGCAAAATCACGAACGGCTTGTAAATCTACGCCCTGAGGCTAGCTTAGGTAGGCCAAGGGATCTGACGCGCGTTCAAAGGGTTAACCAAATGTCTCAGACACATCGCCTGATCACGCCTATTTTGATCATGGGCAGCATTATTCTTCTGATAAATTTTGCGATCAGAGCGTCCTTTGGGGTGTTTCAAATTCCAATCGCAAACGAATTTGGCTGGGCACGCGAGGAATTTTCACTGGCACTGGCGATCCAGAACCTCGCTTGGGGCATTGGGCAGCCGATCTTTGGGGCAATCGCCGATAAACTTGGCGATCGAAAAGCCATTATTTTAGGCGCTTTGGTCTATGCAGCTGGGCTGGTGCTTTCGGCTTTTGCCACCTTGCCCGAGGCGCATCAGGTTTATGAGGTTCTGGTTGGCTTTGGGGTTGCGGGCACCGGATTTGGCGTGATCCTTGCCATTATCGGGCGCGCCAGCAGCGATGAGCACCGCTCGATGTCATTGGCCATCGCAACGGCTGCGGGCAGCGCAGGGCAGGTGGTTGGCCCGCTCTTGGCGCAATTGCTTCTATCGGCAATGCCATGGCAAACTGTATTTCTTCTTTTTGCAGGCATCATTTTAGCCACGCTTCTCTTACTGCCAATGATGCGGGTTGCCCCGCGCGCGCGAACAGCAGAAGAAGAAGCCTCGCTCAGCGCGATCGTAGGACGCGCCATGCAAGATTCGAATTATATCTTGATCTTTTTGGGCTTTTTTAGCTGCGGCTATCAATTGGGGTTTATGACAGCCCATTTCCCCGCCTTTATCACCGAAGCATGCGGCGCAATTACCCCAGGTGGTTTCCTCTATTCGCTGGGGATTACCTCAACCTCGACGCTTGGCGCAGCTGCCCTATCCGTGATTGGACTGACAAATATAGCCGGCACTTTAACAGCCGGATATTTGGGCAATCGCTATTCCAAGAAAAACCTATTAGCAGCTGTTTATCTGGCTCGCGCATTGGTAACGTTTGGCTTTATAAGCTTTCCCATTACGCCTCTCAGCGTGCTCATCTTTTCCGCGCTTATGGGCATGCTTTGGCTGGCCACCGTGCCGCTTACAAGCGGGCTTGTCGCCTATATTTTTGGACTGCGCTATATGGGCACGCTGTACGGTATTGTGTTCTTCTCGCACCAGCTTGGCAGCTTTATCGGAATCTGGTTGGGCGGGCGAATGTTTGACGTCAATGGCAGCTACACATTAGTGTGGTGGATTGGCGTTGGTGTCGGGCTGTTCAGCGCGCTGGTGCATCTGCCGATCCGCGAAAAACCAACTGTGATGCTTGGGGCAAATTAACCGGGCGTGCCAAGCGATGGCCTTTACGGTGAAACGCGGGGGATCACGTGCAATTCGGCCTCCAAAAGCGCGGTAACCTGCTCGGTATGCGAATAAGGCAGAGCATGACCCGCATCCAAGATTACAAATTGGCGGGCCTGCGGATTCCAGCCTTGCAAACATCCTTTCAACGCAACGGGGATCACATGATCCTGCCCCCCCCAAATCGCCAAAACGCGGATCCCATGGCGTTGGATCGCGCTGTGCTCTACCGCCATTTTTTGGGACAAAATACCCCGTGTGGAAGATAGAATCGCAGGGATGAACCCGCGGTATTGCAATTCTTTTTGTTGGCGCTCGATTAAAAAAGAAACGCTTGAGCTGATCGCGCGCTCAGCTTCGCTTCCCGCCAAATGCAGCCGGGGATAGCGCGCATAAACCAGCCAATCGCCCAGCCCCCAAAACCGGCTGGCCCACCCGAAAAGATTGCCAAGCTTATGCCCCATACCCGCCGGCGCCAGCAGGATAAGCTGCTTTACGGATGACGGGTTTTGCGCCGCATACGCCGCCGCGATTGAGCCCCCCATAGAGTAACCATAAAGGTCAAAACTCTCTTTAAGATCCAAATGATCCAAAAGCTCGGTTAAATGCGACGCGAAAAACCGCGCATCCTGACGGCCCTTTGGACGATCCGAATAGCCGCGCCCGTAATGATCATAAAGCAACACACGATAACCGCGTCCAATCAGAAAAGCCGCCAGCGCCTCAAACACGAAACTCGGTGTGCTAAGCCCGTGAACACAAATGGCTAAGGGCCCGCCTGACGGCCCCAAAAGCTGGTAATGGGTTGCCCCGTGCGATAAGGGCGCAAACCGCCCCGGCGCATCTGCGCGCGCGCGCGCATCCATCGGCAAACGCCGCCATTCTTTTAGAAATGGCGCCAAGAGCAGCAAAACGAGCAGAAAAATACCGCAGATCACGCGGCGGCGCTCCATTGCTGCAGGATATACCGCGCTGTCATCAAATCCAAATGCGCGCCACCACCATTTTTAAACAGCGTTATGTCGCGCTCGGACCCGCGCTGAAATCCGCGTTCTGAATAATAATCGGCTTGCACATCAGCCCGGCTCAGCGCCCCGGAAGCCAATGGAATTTTCAGCTCTCCTATATGATCGAGCGTGGTGTCAAAACTATCCACGAAAACCCGCGCGCGCTGAAGCGCTTGATCATCCGCCTCGCGCATATCTGGGCGATAAGCCCCAATCAGATCGACATGCTGCCCCTCTTGCAGCCAAGCCCCCAGCAGCACAGGGCTCGTGCTCATGGTCGATGTACAAATAATATCCGCGCTGCCAATCGCAGCTTTTAAATCTGTCACCGCCCGCGCATCGGGGCGCGTTTTGGCCAAGGATTGGGCCCGCTCTGGGCTGCGGTTCCAAATGCTAAATTGCGCGTTTGGAAACCCCGCCCGATAGGCGTCTAACAAATTTGAGGCAACCGTGCCGGCACCGATAATCAAAATATGTTTGCTCTCCGGGCGTGCCAAGCGCTTGGCCGCCCAAAGACTGTCCGCCGCGGTTTTCCATTTGGTCACAAGATGGAAATCAATAATCGCTTCCAACGCACCGGTTTCATCTGAAAACAGATTTACCCCGCCATTAACCATCGGACGGCCAAAGCTTGGGTTATCAGGAAAGATCGTTGCGGCTTTTACGGCAATCCCCAACCCATCGATCCAGGCCGCCCGCGATAACAAAGTGTCTTTTCCGCGATATAAAAACGTATCGGCAATTTTGGCTTTTGGACGTTTATGACCGGCCTCAAACACCGCCGTCAGGCCTAGCCAATCCAGCAGCGGATCGCCCTGATCAAAAGAAATATTGATTGCGCTCATCAGAAATTCTCTCCGAATACATGGTCATAATATGCGCCATTATGCGTTATAAGGCTGCGGCGAAACCTTAAGAACTCATAAAAGAAACAACAAGAAAATTTAGGTATATAACTGCTGTGACCGCGCTAAAAACCCGCTTTAACTTAGCGTTTTTGCCCTGCGCAATGTGGTTTCCAACCGGTCTAAAAACCGCGCCCGATCCGTTTTGGAAAAAGCTTTTCCGCCACCTTGGCGAAAAGGGTCTGCGGCCCGCAGATCGGCCATTAAATCGCGCGTGGCCAGTACATTGCCAATATTGGCCTCGGTCAAAGCTTCTCCATTATGCTTTAAAACCAAAGCCCCGTTCGCCACGCATTTCGACGCGAGCGGAATATCGGCGGTCACCACCACATCGCCGCGTTTCGCGCGTTCAGCGATCCACATATCCGCGATATCTGGACCATCCGCAACAATCACCGTCTCGATCAATGGATTGGCAGAGGGGCGCAATCCGCCATTGCTCACCACAAACATGCGCAGGTTGTGGCGCGTTGCAACCCGCTCTGCTTCATTTTTTACCGGGCACGCATCGGCATCAATATAAAGGGCAGTCATCCAGGTTTCCTTTTGGGGTGATGGTATCGCTGCTTGGGCGCAAGGTGCAAGCATACACTGCGACAGCGCCAATCATGAATTGAAACAAGCGATCACAGCTGGCAACGTTAAAATGCTGAAAAATGTCGAAATCAAGATCGAAGCGGAAACGCGCACCGGCGCAACCGCGTAATGCTGCGCCAAAATATAGACATTGCCCGCCACAGGCAGGGTTGCGGCCGCCACCATCACCGAAGCGGCATAAGACTCGACTTGGAAAATAAAAAGCGCCGATATGGCCACCGCTGCAGGATGCATGACCAATTTCAAAAATGAAATCCAAGCGGCCACTTGCAGACGCTCGGCCGATTTAAAGGCCAAAGACGCGCCAATCGCAAATAACGCACCCGGTGTTGCCGCAGATCCCAGCATCGACAGAAACTCATCCAACGGCGCCACGATGGGGATACCAAGACCCGACCAAATAAACCCCGCAGAAATCGACATGATCATCGGATTTTTCAGCAATCCTAAAACAAGCGCCCAAAGCGTAGCAAACCGCACTTGGCCTTCGCGCGAGCCAACGATCAACATCACGATTAAAGATCCAAATAATATCAAATCAACCGCGAGCACCATGACCACAAAGCCAATCGCTTCCGGGCCCATCAGCAAGGCCAGCATCGGCACCCCCAAAAATCCGACATTGCCAATCACCGCGCAATGCGCCTCGATCGCAGCTTCGTCTAGAGGAACCTTGCGGCCCAAAGCCACCAGCAAGGCAAACCCATAGACCAAAGCCGATGCGCTTAAATAGGCAAAGATAAAATCTGGGCGCAAGAGCGCGCTGAAAGGCAGCGTTGCCGAAAAGCGGAATAAAAACGCCGAAAGCGCAAAGTAAAAGACAAACTTTGTCAGATAACCTGTAGCTTCGGGAGTGAAAAAACCCCGACGCCCGGCTAAATAACCCAGGCCAATTACGGCGAAAAACGGCAACGTTTTGAGCAAGATATCAATCATAATGCAAGGCTGTATCAGGCAGGTACGGCGCGTCAATTACTATCTTATGCAGCCGGTCGCCGCCCCGTCAGGCCGCGCAGCCGTTTCATCCGCTGCCAATCACAATTCCGATCGCAAACACCAAGGATCCGCCAAGCACAACTTGAAACGCCGCACGAAAAAACGGCGTTTGCATATACCGGTTTTGGATCCAGGCAATCGCCCATAATTCGATAAACACCACGATAAAGGCGATCAAATTCGCAGTCCAAATATCCGCGATCAAATAGGGCAGCGCATGCCCCAACCCGCCGATCGTTGTCATCACGCCCGCGGCAAAACCACGTTTCAAAGGTGAGCCGCGCCCCGATAATGCCCCATCATCCGAAGCGGCTTCGGTAAAAGCCATTGAAACCCCCGCGCCCAGCGCAGCCGCCAACCCTACCAAAAACGTGGTATGCGAGTTCTGGGTGGCAAAGGCCGTGGCAAAGATTGGCGCAAGCGTCGAGACAGATCCGTCCATTAAACCCGCCAAGCCTGGCTGTACCCAAGTTAGGATGAACTGGCGCTTGGCTTGAAACCCTTCTTCTTGAGCAGCCCCTGAGTAGGTTAAATTTTGCGACAGACCTTCTGCGCGCGCTTTGTGGCGGGCTTCGCTGGCCGCCAAATCGCCTAGCAATTTTCGGCTGGCAGCGTCAGAGCTGCGCGCCGCTGCCTTCCGATAAAAATCCTCGGCCTTGCGCTCCATCGCTTCTGCTTCCGCGCGAATTTTTTCGATCCCCAAATTGGCCATAAGCCAAATCGGTTGACGGGCATAGAACCCCGCGACATGCTCGCGCCGGATCAGCGGAATAAAAGCCCCAAACCGCGTTTCATGAAGCGCAATCAATTGCTGACGATGCGCATCTTCTTCGTCGGCCATATCATCAAACAAAGCCGCACTATCCGGATACTCAGCCCGCAATTGCTGCGCAAAACCACTGTAAATTCGCGCATCATCTTCTTCAGAGGAAATTGCAAGCGCCAATATTTCCTGCTCTGATAAATCCGCAAACCGACGCCTATGAACGAAAAACCGCATATAATTTTTATCCTTACGGCCATCTTGATCCCGTAAACGGCGCGCTGTCAACGGCTGTTATACATCCAAAAAGGCGCCGCAAATTACAAGAAAAGTATAAGATAATGTATCGCAGTTGCGGTTTTCTTACAAAGATCTGTGCAGGATCAGCGCATCCACATAGCCCTGTTTTGGATGCAAAAACGCCTGCGGAATCCGACCGATCGTTGCAAACCCATTGCGCTGCCAAATGGCCAGCGCGCGCTGATTGCTGGCCAAAACAAAATTGAACTGCATCGCCCGATACCCCTGCTGCTTGGCCTCAATCAACGCATGGTCGAGCATGCGACGCGCAACCCCTTTTCCGCGCGCCGAAGGCGCCGTGATAAAGCCGCAATTGCATATATGCGCGCCGCCCCCCGGCTGGTTTGGACGTATATAATAGGTTCCAACGGCTTGCCCTTCAACACGAAGGATAAAGGCGGTTTTATCCGCTTCCATCCAATAGGCGATCGCGGCATCGCGATCGATCAATGGGTCAACCGCATAGGTGTCACCCGCGCTGAACACCGGCTGTAACAGCGCCCAAATGCGTTCTTCATCTGCCGATGTCGCAGGGGTAATCTTTATCTTTTCCATCATTCTAATGCACCATAGCTAGAGACTATCTGTCCAACTAACCCATAGCTGATTGCGGCCTCAACTGTCAGCCAGAAATCGCGTTTGGTATCTTGTGCAATTTTCTGCGGCGTTTGGCCTGTTGCAGCCGCGAACAAGAATTCAAATCGAGACCGCATTTGACGTCTTTGTTCCGCTTGAATTTTCATGTCACTGGCTTGCTTCCCAATGCCGTCGCTGGGTTGATGCAGCAAGAAACGCGTATTGGGCAGGCACTAGCGGTTTTTCAATGCCGCACCAATGAAGATTAGGGCGCCGGCGCTGGCGCCCCAGCCGTGGCCAATAAAGCGCACTTTTGGTTTAATGAATTTAACCATATCATGCAGCATATTCCCCGCTTCAACATGCCCTCCGGGCGAGCTAATGATCAGGTTTATAGGATCATCGCTTTTCTCAGAAAGTGCCAGCATATGTTCCACTGCCCTTTTTGCACTCATATGGTTTAACTCACCGGCAATGATCACGTTTCGGCTTTTAAAAAATGGCGGTCAAACTTTTTGGCAGATAGGCTATCTTGCTTGATATCGGTTTGACCAACTTGATCCACAGGTAACATCGCACTCTGCAACAGAAATCACATACACTATGTGAATAGCCGAGTTTGTGGCATTAGTTAAGCAGTGGAACTCGCCTTAAGGCAATAATCGCCTCCCTCAGCGATAGCTTAAAACACCACGACCGATCTTATACTTTCGCCTGAATGCATCAAATCAAAGGCTTTGTTGATATCCTCAAGATCCAAAACATGCGTGATCATCGGATCAATTTCCACTTTGCCATCCATATACCAATCAACAATCTTAGGCACATCGGTACGCCCGCGTGCACCGCCAAAAGCTGTGCCGCGCCAGACACGCCCCGTCACCAGTTGAAACGGCCGCGTTGAAATTTCAGCCCCCGCTGGCGCAACGCCAATGATGATGCTTTCCCCCCAGCCCTTATGCGCGGCCTCTAGGGCTGTGCGCATCACTTGCACATTGCCAGTGGCATCAAACGTGTAATCTGCGCCGCCTTTGGTCAGAGCCACAAGATGGGGCACCAAATCACCCTCAACCTCTGAAGGATTGACGAAATCGGTCATGCCAAACCGCGCTGCCATATCGCGCTTATCCGGGTTCAGATCAACGCCAACAATCTGATCTGCACCGGCCATGCGCAAGCCTTGGATCACGTTCAGGCCAATGCCCCCCAAACCAAACACAATCGCCCTGCTGCCAATTTCAACCTTGGCAGTGTTCATCACCGCGCCAAGGCCCGTGGTGACCCCGCAACCAATGTAACAAACTTTATCAAATGGCGCATCCGGGTTGATTTTGGCCAGCGCAATTTCAGGCAAGACCGTGTGGTTGGCAAAAGTAGAGCACCCCATATAATGCAGTATTGGGGTGCCATCGAGCATAGAGAACCGGCTGGTGCCATCGGGCATCACTCCACGACCTTGGGTTTCGCGAATGGCCTGACACAGGTTGGTTTTCGGGTTCAGACAATATTCACAGGTTCGACATTCCGGCGTGTAAAGCGGGATCACATGATCCCCCGGCTTCAAACTGGTCACACCCGGGCCGCATTCCAAAACCACGCCGGCCCCTTCATGGCCTAAAATCGCAGGAAACATTCCCTCTGGATCTGCGCCTGACAGCGTAAACTCATCCGTATGGCAAATGCCCGTTGCTTTTATCTCAACCAGAACCTCGCCCGCCTTCGGACCGTCAAGGTTTACCTCCATCACTTCCAGTGGTTGTCCCGCCGCAACTGCAACTGCCGCCCGTGTACGCATGATCATCCTCCCAGTTTTTTGAAAACGATGCCGTATTTTCGAGCAAACTGCAACGTATTAATCAGGCACCTTAATGCCATTTTCAAACCTCTGAAAGGCCTGCTTTTAATCGGTTTTATAGGCTTTATGGCACGCCATACATCCACCGCCTATAGCCCGCATACCGCCCCGTAAGGCGGCCAAATCTGACACGTCAAGCACCTCAATAGCGGCCTCAAAAGCGGTGGATTTGGCAACAAAATCATCCCAATTCTTCCAAATAGCTGGCGCGGCTTGTGACAATGGATCTGTTTCATTCGCCTGAAACTTATCTACAACAGCTTGCGAGGCTTTTAACAAACGCGCCTTTGCCGCTTGCGCATCCTGCGCATCAAACGCCACCGCGCCTTTCGCCATCTGCCCAATTTGGCCAAAAGATGTTTTGACCTCTTTCATCAAAATCATCCGAGCTTTCACCGCAGGGTTTTTAACCCCCTCATGCGCAAATGCAGGGGTGAGGCCCAAGCCGATGACCGCTAGGAAAGAAAACAAATGGATACGTGATTTCATGATGAATTCCTTATAACCAGAACATCTTGTGTGTTTTAGATAGAACCAAACTGGAAAAAATAAACCCTCAGTATGATTTTATAAAAATGCCATAAAGACAGACTCGACTCATCCCACAGATCTCCGATATAGAACAAAAAGTGAACAAAATTAATGTACCCGTCCTATGACACAGCGCCGTTTCTTATCCCTTTGGTTTCCCAGATTGGGGGCCGAGCGTTTCTTACGCTTAGAAAATGATCTGGCTGATTTACCCTTTGCGATCCTGCAAGAGAGCGGGCAGGCACAGCGGCTCTCTTCGCTTTCACACAGCGCCAGCCTTGCTGGATTATACTCTGGTCAATCTTTGCGCGATGCCCAAGCACTCTGCCCCAAACTGATCACCCGCATGCGCAACCTACCCGGCGAACGCCAATTTTTATTGGCTTTATGCCGCTGGGCGGAAAAATTTAGCCCTTGGGTCACCACCGCTGCCGATGATGGCCTCTGCATGGATATCACAGGCTGCGCGCATCTTTTTGGCGGCGAGGATGGCTTTGTAAAACAGATTGCAAGCGAATGCGAAGATTTTCAGCTGAGTACCCGCCTTGGTTTGGCCGATACGATAGGCGCGGCTTGGGCTTTGGCGCATTATCACCCAAGCCATGACCAATCGGATCGTAATGTGGATGCCCTCACTCAAGAGGCCAGAGCCACGCGCGTAAAATTACCCAAGCAGCGCTTTTCACAGCCGCGAAGGCAGGCGCAAGCGCTGGTGCCAACAGGCAATCCACAACCAAAAGCGCAAATCGCCCCTCTTGGGGGCAGCCATAGCGCCTTAGCGGCCTTACCTGTGGCCGCGCTGCGCCTAGAAAGCTCTACAATCCATAATCTGCACCGCGTGGGTTTGCGCCAAATCGGTGATCTAAGCGGGCAACCCCGCGCCGCTTTGGCGCGCCGCTTTGGTAAGGAACTTATGCTGCGATTGGATCAAGCTTTAGGGCGCGTTCCTGAACCCCTATCCGCTCAACGCAAACCACCCCATTTTGGCGTGCGCATGAGCTTGCCAGAGCCGATTGGTCTGGCTGAAGATTTACGCGCCGCCTTAGATCGCCTTTTACCGCGGCTTTGCGACAAACTACGCGCCGCTGGACAAGGCGCACGGCAAATTGACTTACAAGTGTTTCAAACCGATCAAACTCTTTCTTATATTCGGATTCAATTGGCACAAGCGTGCCATACAATCGCGCGTATCCGTCCGCTTCTTCTGCTTAAACTTGAGACGATTGATATGGGGTTTGGCATTGATATGTTACGGCTTGAGGCCAGCCAAACCGAACCCATCAGGCTCCGCACCACCCCAGCGCCCCTCCAACAAACGCATCACAACACCACGCCCACGGGGGCTGACACCGATCTCAACGATCTGATTGGGCGGCTGGGAACGCGGATCGGCTTAGATCACGTAACCCGCCTGCACCCTGCAGAAAGCCATATTGCCGAAAAAACAGCTGTGGTCTTTGCCGCAGCTTGGTCAAAACCAGCGCCGGATTGGCCGAGGCCGGATCGCCCAAGGCCAAAACTGTTATGGTCACCAGAACCGGTAAGCGCCAAACAAATACCCGATGTGCCACCAAGCTTCCGCTGGCGAAACCGGGTTTTAACCACAGCGATGCAACAGGGACCAGAGCGGATTGCGCCGGAATGGTGGCTGGATGATCCAAATTGGCGCAGTGGCGTGCGAGATTACTGGCGTATCAACTGCGCAGAGGGTGATCAGCTCTGGGTGTTTTTTGCCCATGGTGGCGCCCGCAATGCAGGGTGGTATTGCCAAGGCAGCTTTACGTAAATCGCTTTAAATATAGGGGATAAAAATAAGAACATAGTGGCATCGGATAGGTGGCTATGCCTTAAAATTTGCGTATTTTACAAAGAAAAAAGCGCAAAACACAACAGCTTACATCCGGCACACCCTTCTTATGATAACGGCATTTGCCGATTCACATCCTTATAGAGCAAATACCGAAACGGACCCGGCCCCCCAGCATAACAGGCCTGTGGGCAAAACGCGCGCAGCCACAGAAAATCACCTGCCTCTACTTCCACCCAATCCTGATTCAGGCGGTATACGCCTTTGCCTTCTAAAACGTATAGCCCATGTTCCATAACATGGGTTTCGGCAAACGGGATCACCGCGCCCGCCTGCAGCGTGACAATATTAACATGCATATCATGGCGCATATCTGCCGGGTCAACAAACCGCGTGGTGGCCCAAGCGCCATTCGTACCGGGCATTTCTATCGGCGCAAAATCTGCCTCATTACTGACAAACGCCTCTGGCGCCTCTAACCCCTCGACAGCTTGATAGGTTTTTCTGATCCAATGGAAAACCGCAGCCTCTGCTTCCGCATTCACCAACGACCATTCAGAGCCTGCCGGAATATAAGCGTAACCGCCTGGAGACAAAACATGCGTATCGCCAGATAGGCTCAAGGTGATGCTGCCCGATACAACGAAAAGCACCGCCTGAGCACTGGCATCCGTTTCCGGCCGCTCGCTGCCGCCCCCGGGGGTTAACTCAACAATCGATTGGCTGAATGTTTCCGCAAACCCAGAAAGAGGCCGCGCCAAAACCCACATCCGCATACCCGTCCAAAAGGGTAGAAAACTGGTGACAATATCGCTGTTGGTTCCGCCAGGGATCACAGCATAAGCCGTGTTAAAAACAGCGCGCCCAGTGATCAACTGGCTTTGCGGCGCAAGCCCACCCGAAGGTTTATAATATGAGGGAGATACCATTTTTATTCCTTATACGCGCTGCAATCAGGCCTGAAAACCATTGTAAACCATGACCTGTCTAACCCAGAGCCTATCTCAAGATCCAGCCTGTTTCACGCAGCAATCTGCGACCTTTTATGATGATACGCTTCAAAATCACAACGTATTCTGACGCAAGGCGACAAATTTCAATTGCACAAAGACGCATGGCAATCGCAGATCACCGTTTATATAGCCTGCTTTGAACCCTTTACCGGCTAAAGGTCGTCCGGTTCACCGACAATGAACATGCGCAATAATTCGGGGCGAAACAATTCTTTGGCAACGCGGTTTGCCTGTTGCAACGTCACTTCCATCACCTTTTTATTGCGGTTTTGCAAATAGCTCGGTTGCAACCCCTGTTGTTGCATGCCAACCAAAATTTGAGCGATCTGCGCATTGCCATCAAAACGCAACGGATAGGCGCCTGTAAGATAGGTCTGCGCCAATTGCAGCTCTGTTTCAGAAATACCATTACGGGCGATTTCATCCCATTCCTCGCGCAAGATATCCACTGCTTCGGCCATGCGGTCATTGGCAGATGCAAACTGGCCCAGCAATAAATCTGCATATTTCCGAGACGCCAAATACGTGGACACCCCATAGGTTAACCCGCGCTCTTCGCGCAACGCCTGCATCAAACGGCTTTCAAACCCGCTGCCGCCAAAGATGTGGTTTAGAATGTAAGCCGCAAAAAAATCAGGGTGATCGCGATCGAGGCCCAGATGCCCAAACAGCGCAACCGATTGGGGGGTTGGGAAGGGAACAATTTCAACACCCGTCGCCAGCGCAAGCTCGGCAGCTTTTGGCAAAGGCCAAGCGCTTTGGGCCGGTATATCTTTAAGCAGCGCATCCAGCAGCAGGCCCAGATCCTCTGCGCCAATATCCCCAACCGCAGAAATGCGGATCCGATCCAGCACAAGCGCATTTTGATGCGCCTGCACAATGTGATCGCGGGTAAGCGCCTCTACGGTGCTGATGCGCCCGCTTAAATCGCTTCCATAAGGGTGCGAAAGTCCAAAGGCCTCTTGATTAAACGCTGCCCGTGCGATTTCAGCCGGGTCTTTGGCATCAGATTTTAACCCCGCAATAATCTGCGCCCGCACCCGCTCTATCGCATCTATATCAAACCGTGGCCCCAGCAATGTTTGCCGCAAAAGACCCACAGATTGATCTTGGCTTTCGGTTAGAAACCGCGCCGAAACCGAAACTGAATCTGGATAGGTTTGATAAGAGAAAGAGGCGGCAAGGTTTTCCTTCGCTTTGGTGAAAGCCTGCGCATCCATATTGGCGGCACCTTCCTCAAGCAACGCCATCATAAGATTGACGCCCCCGCGCTGTTCAGCAGGCTCAATAGACGCCCCACCATCAAACAGTAGTTCAAGCGCGACAAAAGGAATACCACGCTCTTCCACCAACCATGCTTTATGGCCATTAGGCGATGTGACCACCTGAATATCCGTGGCCGCTTGGCACAGCGTTGCGAAGCCGGCCATTAAAAAAAACAGAACGCATCTCATTGCGTGGTCTCCTCGGCTTTTAACAACCAACCTGTGACAGATTTGCGCTTGTCAAAGACTTCACGCGCGGCCGCTAAAATTTCATCTGGCTGGATCGATTGGACGATGTCAGGCCAAGCGCGGATATCCTCAAGCGTTAAACCGGATGATAAGGCCCGGCCATAGGCATTTGCCAAGCCTTGCACGCTGTCTTGCGCGTAAATTTCTGCGGCGCGAAATTGTTTTTTCAAGCGTTCTAATTGTTCTATATCGATACCCTGATCGATAAAATCGGCAATCGCTTTGTCCAAAGCAGCTTCAGCCTCTTGCAAACCAACCCCCTCAGAGGGCATTATCACCAACCCAAAAGTGGTTTGATCCAAAGAGGTGCCACCATAAAAGGCGCTGGTATAGACGGCCGTTTGAGTTTCAAATTGCAGCCTTTGACTAAACCATGACGTTTGGCCACCCCCCAGAAGATCGCTTAACAGTTTAAGTGCCGCCGCAGAGCGTTGGGCACCACTGTTGCGTTCTGGCGCAAGATAGGTCCGAATGACATAAGGCTGCGCCACCCTCAGATCGTAAAAAACCATCCGCCGCGCGGCCGTTTGAGGGGGTTCTGTCACCCTCTGGCGGTTTTTCAAATCGGGGTTCGGCGCAATTTTTCCATAAGTTTCTTGCGCAAGTTGTTTCACGCGGGTGGGATCAACATCGCCGGCCACAATCAAAACGGCATTGTTGGGCGCATAAAACTGCCGATAATAAGTTAGTGCGTCTTGTAGGCCCAAACCTTCCATTTCATGCCGCCAGCCAATGATCGGCCTGCCATAGGGATGCTGCATATATTGTGCTGCCATGCGCTGCTCGGAAAACAAAGCGCCGGGGCTGCTTTCAGTGCGCTGGTTCCGCTCTTCAATAATCACATCACGCTCGGTAATAATATCGGCTTCATCAAGCTGCAAATTCACCATGCGATCTGCTTCTAGCTGCATCATAAGCGGCAAACGGTCACTGGCCACGCGTTGAAAATAAGCGGTATAATCGGCGCTGGTAAAGGCATTATCACTACCACCATTTTCCGCAACGATCCGCGAAAACTCTCCTGAGGCCAAAAGGTTGGTTTTTTTAAACAAGAGATGTTCGAGAAAATGCGCCACGCCGGATGAGCCTGGAATCTCATCAGCAGAGCCGGCGCGATACCACAGCATATGCACCACCACCGGCGCGCGATGATCCTCGATCACCACCACATCCAAACCGTTTTCCAACCTGAAATTGCTGACTTTTTCGGTTTGAGCGCCCACCACAAACGGCACCAAAACGCACAACAGAGCTAACCAGCCACGCCTGAAATGAGACATCACTTTCTCCTAATCTTTGTGAAACAGATAAGCGTCAGGTTGCAATAGGCAAGGCAGAACACAATGTTTTGAAATCAAAACGGAGCCTATCTCTGAACCGCTTTAATTCGAACTCAACCTGTCATTTATCCGCTGCTCCATATCTTTAAGACCTGCGTTCAAAGCATCCATCAATTCAGATATTGGGCGCGGCTCGCCGGGTTTATACGTCTTGGCTTCTACTTCCTGCTCCTGCGCTGCAGCCTCGATAACAGGGCGCGGCTCTGGATCACCGAGATTGCTTCCCCCTGGCGTGGGCTCCGGCAGCGCATCCAAATTGCTGGGCTGCTCGAGGGGTTTGTTTGGTGCCAAACCTGCCTCTATCGGTTCAATACTGACCGCCCCGTATTGATCGGATATCGAACCGCTCGAACTACAGCCCATCAGCACAAAACCGATCACACCCGCAACACCCGCCACCCGAAACATTTCTATCACCCTCATCTAATCCACTCCTCTTGTCTTTTATCCGTTTTTATTACGATCGGCTATAGTCGGATCTTGCGGTTGCGGCGCAAACATCAGCCCGATGGCACCCAGAAAAATCGCCACATCTGCGAGGTTGAAAACAAAAGGGTTTTCGATACCGCAACACGACATGTTTAAAAAATCGACTACTGCACCATAGATCATCCGGTCTAGGGCATTGCCAAGCGCGCCGCCAATTAAAAGCCCCGCCGCCACTGGCGTTAACCGCCCGCTGCCATGCCGGATAGCCCAGAACGCTACGACGGCAGAAATCCCCAGCGCAATCAAAATCAGCGCAATTCTTTGAATCTCAGATTGGCCCGAAAACAGACCAAAATTAACCCCATAATTCCATGCCATTCGGAAATTCAAAAAGGGCGCGAAAACATCAATCTCTTGCAGGTTTATGAGGTCAAGCCAAAACACCACATAGAGCTTGCTGATCTGATCAACCGCAAAACCTATAACGGCGGTGAGAGCCATGAGCTTAGTCATGTTCAATGCCTAAAATGCCGCATGCCGGTAAACACCATCGCCAATCCGGCCGCATCAGCCGCTGCAATCACATCCTCATCGCGCATAGATCCGCCAGGTTGTATAACCGCCGTTGCACCCGCCTCTGCAGCGGTTAGCAACCCATCTGCAAAAGGAAAAAAGGCATCAGAGGCCACAACCGAGCCTTGCGTTAAAGGCGCTTCTAACCCGAGCAGCTCGGCCATATCCTGCGCTTTGCGCGCGGCAATACGGCAGCTGTCAACCCGGCTCATCTGCCCTGCACCCACGCCAACCGTTGCGCCCTCTTTCACATAGACGATCGCGTTTGACTTCACATGTTTGGCAACTTTCCACGCGAACAGAAGATCCACCATTTCCTGTTCACTCGGCGCACGTTTGGTGACCACCGATAGATCCTGTTGCAGACGCAACCCATTGTCTTTGTCTTGCAATAAGAACCCCCCTGACACTTGCCGAATAAGCTGCGCGGCGGTTGCCGGATCTGCCAAGGCACCCGTTGTCAAAAGCCTAAGATTTTTCTTGGCGGCAAAGATCTCCTTCGCTTCCGCCGTCGCATCTGGCGCGATCACCACTTCAGTGAAAATACCGGTTATTTCTTGCGCAGTGCGCGCATCCAAAGCTTGGTTAAACGCCACGATACCACCAAATGCACTGGTCCGATCACAATCAAAAGCAGCCCGATAAGCGGCGCTTAAATCAGCACCACGCGCCACACCGCAGGGGTTGGCATGTTTGATAATGGCGCAAGCGGCACCGTCTTCTGGCGCAAACTCGCTCACCAATTCGAAAGCCGCATCCGTGTCATTAATATTATTATAGGATAATTCTTTCCCTTGATGCTGGATTGCGCTTGCAACGCCCGGCCTGCCGCTGCCATCCACGTAAAAGCTGGCCGATTGATGCGGGTTTTCACCATACCGCAACCTTTGCGCCAAACGGCCCGATAGGCTGTGGCGGCTTGGCGCCGGTTCTCCCAAAGCCCGTGCCATCCAAGTGGAGACTGCGGCGTCATATCCGGCCGTATGTGCATAGGCCCGTTGCGCCATTTTTTGGCGAAACGCATAGGATGTTTGTCTATCTTGCGCGTCCAACTCAGCCAAAAGCGCCTCATAATCCTGCGCATCCACCACGGTTGTCACAAAGCCATGGTTCTTGGCGGCAGCCCGGATCATGGCTGGACCCCCAATATCGATATTCTCAACGCAGGTCGCGTAATCACCGCCCCCAGCAACGGTTTCTTCAAACGGGTATAAATTGACAATCAATAAATCAATCCCGCCGATCCCATGCGCTTGCATCGCCGCAACATGATCAGCATTATCGCGCAATGCCAGCAACCCGCCATGCACATTTGGATGCAAAGTTTTCACCCGGCCATCCATCATCTCGGGAAACCCTGTCACCTCTGCGACATCCCGCACCTCAAGCCCCGCATCCCGTAACGCTTTTGCGCTGCCGCCGGTTGAAAGGAGTTCGATACCGCTAGCCGCCAAAACATGCGCAAGCTCAACCAAGCCGGTTTTATCAGAAACGGAAATCAAAGCGCGGCGAACGGGAAACAAATCGGTCATATATATTTTTCCACTTTATGTCTGGATGGCGTAACGCATCTCACGGTCGCGCTCACGCCTTAATTGTTCAGGGGGGCGAGTTCTGGTAAGAACCCATTTGATGCGTGTCGCATAGCTTATTGCGCTCTGAGATAAAACCACCTGTTTTGTGGCCCGCGGCTGTAAAGCCTGGCGCTCAAGATACACGCTGCTTTCCAAAGCCAGCTTAACCGTCGCGTCAGTGCTTAAAGACCAGGTTTCAGAATTTGGCAATATCAGCACCGCCTGCCCTCCCGTGGGATGGATTCTGACAACAATATCGGGATGCAAATGAAACCGAAGCTTGCAGGAAAACCCTTGCAAGCCTTGGCGCCGAATAGATTGCTCAAACAGCAACTTATCGCGCGCAGTAACCGCGATCAAAACCTCTTCACCACTGAGCAAATCCCCATCTGGCGATAAAGTGAGCGTTCGGGCATGGGTTAGGCCTGTTTTTGCGAGAAACCCATTATGGCCACCTTCAAATTTTTGCCCCGCTGTCGATATTGATAACGCGCTTGGAAATTCAGACGGCCCATTTACCAAAGCATCGCGGCGCTGGCCGGAAAACCATAAACGCGGGCCCAGTTCAGCGCTGACAAAATCTTCGATAACAAGGGTAGAATGCGATGCGGTGCCGCGCCCAATTCTGCGCCAATCTTCGCCAAAGCGCCGCCCCGACCCGCAATTCACGATCACCGGATGGCGCCCAGAAGTGAGCTCGAAGGCCAAACTTGAGGCATGCGCGTTGATCGAAGCCCGCCCCTGCGGCAAAGCCCCGGCATCGATCAACACGCTGCTGCCGCCCGCGCTTAACCGGGCAAAGCCCATTGCCAAACCGCTTTGGGGAAACCCCCGGCTGCCCGAGGCTGCCAAGGCTTGATCAAGCCGCCCCGAAAATCCGCGGCCACCCCCATGGAAGCGAGCCAATCCGCCGTCTTTATGGCGCAGCATACGCAATGTCGGAGCGATCCGTTGGATCGCATCCAAATGCAAATCGGCGGGGGTCCAACCGGCGGCGCGCAACGCCGCTGCCGTCCAGCTTAAAAGCGAAAAAATATCCAAAAGCTCTTCGGGATTGCGCGAAAAAATACTGCCGGTGGCGTCAATTTGAACGCGGCATTCATGCGCCAAAGCCCGCGTTGCCGGCGCCACCAAAGGGTGCAAAAACTTGATCGCAAGCGCTGCGGAAATCAAACCCGCCAAGGCTTCAAAGCGCGGCAAACCCGGCGATACAGAGGGCCATCTTTTCGAGATGAACACAGCTTGCTTGGCAAGAGCCTCTAAAAAATCCGCCCGTCGGCTTGGATCCGCGCCATCAAGCAGCATCACGCTGTGATGTAACCAACGCAAAACCCGCCGACCGGCGATATCGGCCCGCCATCCAGGGCCACCGCCGCGCCCAAAGCGATCGATCCACAGATCCACCCACGTCTGCGCCGTCGCCCCGCTTTTACGGCCTCCCAATGCTGCCAAATGATCCAGCCAAACCGATCCATGAAGATCCAAGATCGCCGCCTGGTCAGACAGGCTCAGATCCCACAAAGCATTTTGCTGCAAATCCACCTGATGACCCTGCAAAACAAATTGACCCGACAGAATTTGCCGGCCCAATTCGGGGCTGCCAATCGAACGTGGCTCGACCTCAATTAAGTCGGTCACTGGAAATGATCTTAGGCCAATCCAGCGCGCGGTTAGCCTGTCGACCAAACGCCTATAGCGTGAAGAAAAATTGTCAGACGCCGCCATATTCTATGCCCCTTGGCGCTTGCATTGGCCCATGTGCAGCATAGAAAACGCGCTCTGACAAGTCACGCGGCAAATCCGCGTGTTACGCCCAGCGCAACACTGTGATGAAAAAGCCATCCATACCGCCATGCTCTACCCAAAAATCGGGTCGCAACCGCAGCCCTAATTCTGCAACCCGCCACTCTTGTGCGATAAAATCCTTGTCCAATGCGCTGTGATCCACGCGCAGGCCCGAATGCTTTTGTAACGCGTTCTCGATCTGCGCTTCACCCTCATCCGGCAGCAGCGAACACGTGCAATAAACCAACCGCCCCTTTGCCGCCATCCGCTCCAAAGCGTGGTCCAATAACAGTGCTTGAAGGTCAAAAAGCGCTGAAAACTGTGCCCCATCTTTGGCGAAGGGCAGATCAGGATGGCGCCGGATGGTTCCGGTGGCCGAACATGGCGCGTCCAACACAACCACATCATAACCGGTAGTCCTATGCGCCCGCGCATCCGCCACAATGATATCAGCCTTTAGACCCGTTCTGTCTAAATTTTCATGCAAGCGCTGCAATCGGGATTGCGAAATATCAAGCGCCGTGGTGCTGGCGCCAGCAGCGCTAAGCTGCATGGTTTTACCACCTGGGGCGGCGCAAAGATCCAAAGCCTTTTGACCCGATAAATCGCCAAGCAAGCGCACTGGCAGAGCCGCAGCTGCATCTTGCACCCACCAATCTCCACTGGCAAATCCGGGGCGGGCGGTCAGCGCCCCCTCTGCGCTAAGGCGGATGCTGCCACCTGGCAACACAGTGCCATTCAACTGCGCGGCCCAATCGGAAGCGCGCGCGGGATCTTTCAGCGTTATATCGATCGGAACCGGCTTGAAATGCGCCTGTTCAATTGCCCCCATCGCCGAGGACCCATAGGCCTCAACCAAAGGCTGACGCAGCCAAGAGGGCAGCCGCGGCACGCGCAACTTCTGCCAATCTTCCTGGCCAGTTTGCGCCAATTTGCGCAACACCGCATTTATCAAACCTTTAAACGAGGCTGTGCGTTTACTGTAGCCCGCAAGCGCAACGGCTTCATTCACGATCCCATGCGCATCTCCCCCTCGGCAGAGCTCGACAACCGCCAGACGCAGGATATTACGCACGCCAAGCGGCGGGTTTTTGCGGATATGTTTGGCCAGCAAACGGTCGGCGCGCTCTAGCCCGCGCAGCGTCTCCAGCGCCAAGCGCTGCGCGCGCGCGCGCGCCTCAGGCGCCAGCGGCGCTAATATATTTTCGGCAAGTAATTCTGCAATCAATTTGCCCTCAAGCAAGACCCCATTCAGCAGCTGCACGGCGGCCGCCCTTGGCGAAAGGTGAGGTTTTACCATCGTCACATCCTTGCTTTTGTCAGAGCCGAGCGTATATCTATCTCACCACAAAGAGGAAAGCCCCGAGTGACTCAAGACCGCGAAGATCTGCCCGCCGCCGCGATCCGTGCCTTGGCCGAAGCCGAAGCGCGCCGCCAAGCCGCCAAAAGCACCCCTCTTCCAAAAGAGCTGGGTGGACGCGATGGGCCGGAACCCGTACGCTATGGAGATTGGGAGAAAAAAGGCTTGGCGGTCGATTTTTAGGCTCTAGACCAGCTGCTCACCGGCAATAACTGGCGTTCCGCGCAAAAAATCAGCGGATGATTGCGCAGATTTCCCAGCCCTCTGCAGCCGCGTAATCCGCAGCGCACCAGACCCACAGGCAATGCCAAGATCATCATCAAGAACAGTGCCCGCAGCGGCCAATGGCGGCTCAGCTGACATCAGCGCTGATCCTAAAAACTTCACACGCTCACCGCGCAGCATCGCCCAAGCACCCGGAAAGGGCGATAAGCCGCGGATTTGGCGATCTAAAATTTCTGCCGGCAAAGACCAATCAATCTGCGCTTCGCTTTTGTCAATTTTATGCGCGTAGCAAACGCCAATTGAAGATTGTGGCCGTGCTTGCAACTGAGACAAATCCTGCAAACTCTGCACAATTGCCCGTGCGCCAAGATCAGACAAACGTTCCTGCAGCGCGGCGGTTGTCTCATCTGACGCGATTGAAATCGTTTCTCGATATAAAACCGGCCCGGTATCGAGGCCAGCTTCCATTTGCATAATGCAGATGCCGGTCTCGCGATCACCCGCCATAATTGCCCGATGGATGGGCGCGGCTCCGCGCCAACGCGGCAATAAAGAGGCGTGAATATTCAAACATCCATGCCTTGGCGCATCCAGCAGCGCTTGCGGCAGCAACAGCCCATAAGCCACCACTACCGCCGCATCCGCCCGCAACGCAGAAAAAGCAGCTTGCTCCTCAGCCTGTTTCAGCGAGGCCGGATGACGCACGTCAAGCTTTAACGCAAGCGCGCGCGCATGCACAGCACAAGGGCGTTGTTTTTTGCCCCGCCCTGCCGGCCTGGGCGGCTGTGTATACACCGCAACGATCTCATGCCCTCCGGCAACCAACGCCTCTAAGACCGGTACGGAAAACGCCGGGCTGCCCATAAAAATCAACCTCATGACAGTTTCCTTGCTTTGCGAAGCAACATATCGCGCCGCGTTTTCGACAGATGGTCAAAATACATTTTTCCATTCAAATGATCTATTTGATGCTGCAAAGAGATGGCCCATAAGCCAACGAAATCTTTGATCTGCAGGGCACCTTGCGAATCTAAAAAGCGCGCGGTGATTGCACGTGGTCGTTTAATCTTCGCGCTAACCCCTGGTAAATTCGGGCTGGCCTCTTCATGGCTGCGTAGCTCGACCGACGCATGAAGCACTTGCGGATTTGCCATACAAATGGCTTGCCCGCGCGCCTCTGAGGCGTCAATCACAGCCAGGCGCAGCATTTTGCCAATTTGCGGCGCCGCCAAACCGACCCCGGGCATGGCCTCCATTGTATCGATCATATCTATCCAAAGGGCATGAATATCTTCTGTGATCTCTGAAATAGCCTCGGCAGGTCGCCGCAGGCGCGGATCGGGCCAAGCCAAACAGCGCCGCACACCCATGCTTATTCGGCCTTGCCGCGCGCGATCTCACGCTTATATTTCTGCATTTTACGCGTGATCATCTGACGTTTGATCGCGCCTAAATAATCGATAAAAAGCTTGCCATTCAAATGATCAATTTCATGCTGAACGCAGGTGGCCCAAAGACCGTCAAACCCCGCTTTATGCTCCGCCCCATTTTGGTCAAACCAGAGCACTTCAACTTCCCTGGGCCGCGTCACTTCGGCAAAATGTTCGGGGATCGATAAACACCCTTCTTCATATATATTTGTCTCGTCCGATTGGGCAATAATCTGCGGGTTTATCATAATTTTTGGATCTGGCGCCGCGCCGTCTTCCTTGACACAATCCAAAACCACAATCCGCTCTAACACGCCGATTTGCGGCGCGGCCAAGCCAATGCCAGGCGCATCATACATCGTTTCCAACATATCCTCTGCCAAGCCTCGCACCGCATCCGTAATATCCACAACATCGGAGCAGGCTTTTTTCAAACGTGGATCGGGGTGAAAAAGAATAGGTCTGATCATGCGCGAGATGTAAGACAAACCCAAAGTGGTTGCAACGGCTCTTGCGCCTAAGCCGCAATACGATAGGGTTGATACGCAACTTTGGGAGAGTTGGATGCATTTCGACGAGCAGATAGACCGGCGCGGTTCAAACTGTGACAAATGGGATAATATGGAGGCCAAATACGGCGTTTCGCCAGCAGATGGGTTGGCCATGTGGGTTGCCGATGGCGATTTCCGTCCCCCCGCTTGCGTGCAGCAGGCCGTGCGAGACATGGCCGCTCACGGTATTTACGGCTATTATGGCGCGCTTGATCACTATCACAAGGCAATCTGTTGGTGGATGGAGACCCGCCATAACTGGCAGGTTAACCCCGATTGGATTTTCACCACCCATGGCTTGGGCAATGGCATCGCAATGTGCGTTGAAAGCTTTACCGAGGCCAGCGATAGCGTGGTTCTTTTCTCCCCTGTCTATCACAGCTTTTACCGGATTATAAAAGCCAGTGGCCGAGCGATTACAGAATGCCCAATGGTAAATAACCAAGGCCGCTATGAATTTGATTTCGAACGGTATGACAGCCTGCTTACCGGAACAGAGAAAATGCTGGTTCTATGCTCGCCGCAAAACCCCGGAGGCCGGGTTTGGAACAAAGCCGAATTACAAGGCATTGCCGATTTTGCAAAACGCCATGACCTTATTATTGTATCGGATGAAATCCACCATGATCTGATCTATCCGGGTAACAAGCATATCGCGATGCCTTTGGTCGATGCCAGTATCCGCGACCGGCTGGTGATGATGACCGCGACCACTAAATCGTTTAATATTGCCGGATGCCACACCGGCAATGTGATTATCGAGGATCGCAATTTGCGGGCAAGATTTGGGGCGAGAATGCGCGCGCTCGCGCTCAGCCCAAATAGTTTTGGCATCGTGATGGCCACAGCAGCCTATAGCCCTGACGGGGCTTTATGGATTGATGGTTTAATGCGCTATTTAAATGAAAACCGGGCCATATTTGAAACGGGGCTAAACGCGATTCCTGGCGCCAAGGCGATGCAGCTTGAAGCCACCTATCTATCTTGGATAGATTTCACAGATACCGGCATGACACCGCAAGAAATTTCTACCCGCGTCGAGAAAGGCGCTAAAATTGCGGCCAATCACGGGGCCACGTTCGGCACTGGCGGCAATTATTTTTTAAGATTCAACTTAGCCCTTCCCAAACAACAAATCGAAGAGGCCGTCAGGCGATTACAAACCGCCTTTTGCGACTTGCAGTAAAGCTCAGTTCAGCAAAGCCACGGGGGCATCGTGACGTTGCTCGAAATCCAAAGGCGGGCGATCTAACGCCACCGTGTTCCGTTTAAATTCGAAATGGACTTCGCCGTACTCTTCTTGCGAGGCAACAATCAAACATTGATAGACATGTGTAGCGCCGTTAAACACATCAACCAAGCCACGCATAGGCGGCGCTCCCTCGGCAGAGATGACAAAGCCTGTCTCCCAAAGCTTCAAGATGGGATAAATCTCACCGTCAAACTGAACCCGAAAACGGCTTTTACGCTTGAATTCATCCGCCCGTGCCCGATCAAGGCCCTGCTGTACGTCTCGCGATAAAAATGTGCTCATCGGCTCTTCCTATATCGTCTCAAAAACAAATCTTGCGCGGCACTGCAAATTTTCAAGATCCCGGCGTAATAATAATTTCCAGATGCCAAACGCTTCTGCCAATCAGAAAATGCGCTTAGCCTTTGCAACGCCGCGCAAGCGGCCCCAGCACCATTGTGAAAGCCTACAAGATCTTGTGGATGCCTGCAGGCGCCACGCCAACTCTCGTTTTATTGCGCCAAATTTCCGCCACGGTTAAAAAATTTGCTTTTAAAGGTAAGTGTGAAACGTGCCGGGTAACTATGGCGCAAATACAACAAAATATCATTTTAAAAAAATGTATGCGGCTAACTCTTGAAGAAATTGCACAGGTTCTGCGCCTGTAAAATACCACAGCGAATCGCAGCTTATCTAGAAAAACAGCCCGCCAATACCGGCCGAGCGAGGGCTTTGACAAACAGCCGGGGATACCCGCCAAGCCGCGCCACTTTTCTATGCGCGCTCTGCATAATGCTCGACCATCGCCACTAGATCATCTGGCGGCGTTTCGCTTTGCAAATAGGCGCAAGCGTTCGAACAATGCTGAAAAATCGAGCCATCCGAAAAGAAACTTGTATTGGTCACAAAAACCACACGCGCTTTAGGTCGGCGATAATTGGCAAAATCTGAAATGGCGAAAGCGCTGCCGTTTTTCAGCACTAGATCTAAAACTATAATGTCAAAATCATCTTGCATTAGCGCTTTGACCGCCTCAGGTTGTGATCGCGCAAAACACACATCCGCACCGCTGCGCTGCAGGGCGCGCTCCCAAAGGCACCCCAATTCAAAATGACTTTCAACAATAAGCACCCTCATAAGACCCCCGCACCGACACCAGAAAAAGAAAGGAATTGATCGATTATCAACGCAAAAAGTGATAACAAAAGGTTAATGATCGCATAAAATGTTAATCATTTTGAAAGAACTTGAAACCAATCGCCGAATAGACTTCTAGTGCTGCGCATAAAGACGGATGAAATATGTTTGACTCAACAGGAAAAACACAGCTAAGGGATCATGGCGGACAGCTTGAAACCGCTTGCGCGCTTTATGGGGGGCTGCCAGAAGATTGGATCGATTTGTCAACCGGGATTAACCCCGTGCCTTATCCTGTTATACCTTTTTCAGCAGATGATTTTCAAAGATTACCCAGTACATCCGCCCATAATAACCTGATCGCGGCCGCACGCGAATTTTGGTCGATTCCAAACACCGCGCATGTGGTTGCCACCGCGGGCGCATCCGCGGCGATCGCGGCCTTGCCCAGTTTGCTGCCACCCAGCCAAGTGGCGATCGCGCACCCAACCTATAATGAGCATCAAGCCGCCTTTACCGCCGCCGGATGGCGCGTTTCCGATAGCGCCCAGGCGGCGCAGGTCGTGGTGCATCCAAATAACCCCGATGGCCGATTGTGGCGCGCGAAAGAGTTAACGCGGCCTATTTGCATCATTGATGAAAGCTTTTGCGACGTAGCCCCGCAAGACAGTTTGATCGCTGAAGCGGGAAAACCCGGGCGCATAATCTTAAAAAGCTTTGGCAAGTTTTGGGGCCTTGCTGGGCTGCGCTTGGGCTTTGCAATAGGATCCGATCCCGTTTTAGAACAGCTCGAAAACCGGCTTGGACCCTGGGCCGTGTCTGGGCCCGCCTTACGCATGGGAGCTGCAGCGCTGTCTGATCCAACCTGGGCTCAGAACACCCGCAGGCGCCTGCAGGCAGACGCCGCCCGGCTAGACAAATTGATGCTCGCCAAAGGCGCGAAATTGCGCGGAGGCTGTAGCCTGTTTCGCCTCTATGAGCTGCGCGATGCCAAGGCCTGGCAAGCCAAGCTTGGGCAGCACCATATTTGGAGCCGCATCTTTCCCTATTCTAAAAGCTTTCTGCGGCTGGGCCTACCGACCCAATCCCACTGGGCGCGGATCGAAAAGGCACTGTCATAATGGCTTGGCTTTTGTTTTTTGCGCTGATCCTTGATGCAGTTCTTGGCGAGCCGGAGTGGCTGTGGTCGCGGGTGCGTCATCCGGCCATTTTGATGGGCAATTTTATTTCCGCCGGCTCAAAACGCCTTAACTCCGGTGCCAATCGCAAACAAAAAGGCATTGCTCTCCTTTTGCTTGGGCTCAGTATCGCAATTGGCCTTGGCTTTCTACTCAGCCTCCTGGGCCCAATCTTTGAGACGTTGATTGCCGCCAGCTTGCTTGCGCATAAATCCTTGGTTCAACATGTGATCGCGGTGGCCAAAGCCCTGCGCCTTTCCCTGACCCAAGGCCGCAACGCGATCAGCAGGATCGTGGGGCGCGATACCTCGCAGATGAATGTTGCCCAAATTGCCCGCGCTGGAATTGAATCCGGTGCTGAGAATTTCTCAGATGGGGTGGTGGCTCCAGCATTTTACTTTTTAATCGGCGGGCTTCCAGGAATGTTACTGTATAAATTCACCAACACGGCCGATAGTATGATTGGGTATAAAACCAAAGAGCTGCAAGAATTTGGGTGGGCCGCAGCGCGCTTTGATGACGTGCTGAATTTTATTCCCGCACGGCTCAGCGCTGGGATTATACTGCTGGTCTCTGGGCATTGGAGCGGCCTGAGAAAACTATCAGAAAATGCCAAAACCCATGCCTCTCCAAACGCCGGTTGGCCCGAAGCTGCAATGGCATTTGCGCTCAACGTGGCCTTGGCCGGCCCCCGCAGCTATCACGGGCGCCTCACAGATTTTGCCTGGATCCATCCAAGCGGCAGCCGCCATCCGGATGCTTATGAAATTGAACGCTCGGTTGATATTCTTTGGAAAAGCTGGGCCGCGCTCTTGGCGTTGGTGGTGATAAGTGCAATCTTGTAAGCAACTTTCCGTTAATCAGGGATCAATCCGCGAGTGAAAAGGAGGCCGTAATGCGCTTTATCAATTGGACATTCACCCGCCTTGCAAGCGCTGCGATACTCAGCCTGCCTCTGCTCTTTAGCAGCCCAATATATGCACAATCCTGTGGTGGTGATTTTGCCGATTTTGTTGTGCAATTAAAGCGCGAAGCGCAAACCAAAGGGGCGCCAGTCGCGCAGGTCAATGCATTTTTCAAAACGGTTGAACACAGTCCAAAGGTGCTAAAAGCCGATCGGGCACAGGCCATTTTCCAGCTGCCCTTTATCGAATTCTCTGGAAAATTAATCAGCGATCACAGGATGGCACATGGGCAAAAAAATGCGACGACACATAAGTATATTTTTGATCAGATTGAAGATCTCTACGGCATTCCCCCAGGGGTTTTATTGGCATTTTGGGCCTTTGAAACCGATTTCGGCGCGTTTCAGGGCAATTTTAATACGCGCAATGCTTTGGTCACCTTGGCTCATGATTGCCGGCGACCAGAGCTATTTCGGCCGCAAATCTTTGCCGCGTTAGAGCTGTTTTTAAGGGATGAGTTTAACCCAGAAACAACGCAAGGGGCTTGGGCGGGCGAAGTCGGCATGGTGCAAATGCTGCCCCAAGATATTTTGGACAATGGCGTTGATGGGGATGGGGATGGGCTTGTTGATCTGAGATCCTCGCCTGCCGATGCTTTGATGTCTGGCGCAAAAATGTTGTCAAATATGGGCTGGAGAGCTGCGCAGCCTTGGCTGCAAGAGGTGATTTTACCCTTTGATATGGATTGGAGCCTGACCGGGCTGGATACCCAAAAACCAGTTTCCAACTGGGCGGCTTTGGGGGTCCAAGGGGCCAACCAGCCGCTCTATCCAGCTGATCTGGAAAGCTCCATTATTTTGCCCCAAGGCCGGTTTGGACCCGCCTTTATCGCTTATCCGAATTTTCATGTGTATTTCGAATGGAACCAAAGCTTTGTGTACGTGACCACGGCTGCTTATTTTGCCACCTTGCTCGAAGGCAGCCCGCGCTATGGGTTCGAACTTGAAGATCCCGGGTTGAACAGAGCGGAAATGAAAAGCTTGCAAAGCGCTCTGCGCGATCTGGGCTATGATGTCGGCAAACTTGATGGCATTCTGGGCGCTCAAACGCGCCGCGCCGTGCAAGAGGTTCAAAGCGGGTTGGGGCTGCCTGCAGATGCTTGGCCAACATGGGCGCTGTTAAACGCGCTTTAAGTCATGGCAAACTCAAGCCCCCCAAGCGCGTTGCAAAATCCGGTGAACCATTATCCGCTGGAAAGCTTACGCCACCAAGCTTTCGGCTTTTTTCAAATCCACCGACACCAACTGGCTGACCCCTTGTTCCTGCATTGTGACGCCAAATAAACGATCCATCCGCGCCATGGTGACCGCGTGATGCGTGATGATTAAAAACCGCGTATCTGTGCGGCGGCACATTTCATCTAACAGATCACAAAAGCGCGTGACGTTGGCATCATCAAGCGGGGCATCCACCTCATCAAGCACACAAATCGGCGCAGGATTGGCCAAGAAAACGGCAAAAATGAGCGCCATCGCAGTGAGCGTTTGCTCTCCGCCCGACAATAAAGACAAGGTGCTCAGTTTTTTCCCGGGGGGTTGGCACATAATCTCCAGCCCTGCCTCAAGCGGATCATCGCTTTCCACCAAAACCAAATTGGCCTCGCCGCCGCCAAATAAGTGCTTAAACAAAAGCCCAAAATTGCTGTTCACCTGCTCAAACGCGGTCAAAAGCCGCTCGCGCCCCTCGCGATTCAAGCCCGCGATGCCATTGCGCAGCGTGTGAATCGCTGCTTCCAAATCGGCTTTTTCTTCGCTTAAGCTTTTATGCTCGCTCTCAACCTCTTTAGCATCTTCTTCTGCGCGCAGGTTCACGGCCCCCAACGCTTCGCGTTGGCGTTTCAACCGATTCACTTCCGCTTCTATTTCATCCGCATGCGGCATGCGATCCGCATCCGTTGATAAAGAGTTCAGCAATTCTTGCGGGGTGGTTTGCAACTCATCCTCGATGCGCTGCGCGGCGGTCGCTTTTGTTTCTTGCGCGGCCTCTGCACGCGCCTCTGCGCCGGCACGCGCCTCCCGCGCCTCGGACGCGGCCCGTTCGGAATCCCGCTCTTGCGCAATTGCATTGCGCAAAGCCGCTTCGCCTGTTGCCAAATTATCGCCCGCAGCTTTGCGCCGCGTTTCAGCCTGCGCAATGGCGCTGCTCAGCTCTTCCCGTTTGCGTGCCAAAGCATCGGGCACCAGCGCCGCCTCTGCCAAATCTGCCTCTGTCTGCGATTTGCGTTCCAGCAACTCAACTCGTCTTTGATCGGCGGTTTCAAGCCGCAATCGCCACCCGCTAAGCTCTTTGGTGACCTGTTGTTTACGGCGAATCCGCGCTTCGCCAGCGCGGCGCAACTCATCTTGTTCTGAGCGCTTCGACAACATGGTAATGCGCGCCGCTTCCACGGTGAGCTTGATATCTTCAACGCGGTCTTTCAACGATTGGATATCTTCTAATGCGTCAACCGCCATCTGCGCCTCGGCGCGTTGCGCCTCAGCGCCTAAGCTTTCCTCTGCATGGCGCGCAACGGCCAATGTCAGGTTTTCCACCCGGCCTTTTGCCAAATTTAACTTCGCTTCGGAATTGCTGAGCGCGCGATTTGTTTCAATCACCTCGCGATCTGCTTGACGGCGCGCTTCGCGCGCGCGCTGGTCTTTACCTGCCCACTCGGTAAGCTCCCCCGATAACAGATCATGGGCCGCGCGCGCGGCGTGCAATTCGGCCTCTGTCTGAGCCATTTTCTGCTTGAGCTCTTCCAACCTGTTCACTTGCTCAAGATGCAGCGCCGCAGTCGATGACGCATCTTCTGACCAGATACAATAGCCATCCCAGCGCCATAGGTCCCCTTCCAAACTGACCAAACGTTGGCCGGGCTGCAAAGCCGCTTGCAAGCGCGCGCCCTCATCCCCATCCACCAAACCGATCTGCGTCATCCGCCGCCCCAACGCATCGGGCGTAGAGACATGATTACTTAAGGGGGTTATGCCGTTGGGCAGCGGTTGCGCAACGGGGTAATCGGGCAAGAACCGCCATCCTGACAGGGCATCTTCACCCTCAACCTCTGCCGCCCTTAAATCATCTGCCAAAGCCGCTCCAAGGGCTTTTTCAAACCCTTGTTCCACCTGCAAGCGATCAAGCAACTGCCCGCCCTCTTGAGATCCGCGCGCCAAAAGCTTGGCCAGAGCGGTCACTTCAGCTTCCAATGCCGTGTGTTCACCCTCTGCACGCGATCGTTGGGCACGCGCCTCGGCCTCGCGCGCCTGCGTGTCAGAGCGCGCCGTTTCGACCCGTTCAAGCGCCTGCTCACATTGCTCTGCTTGCGCCTGCGCCTGCGCGGCCAGGCTTTGATCAACGTCAAACGCTTCGGCCGCCTCAACCGCCTGTTGCTCAGAATGCTGCAAAGCCTGTTTGGCTTTTTCAGCCTCATCGCGGCTGCGCTGCAGGGTTTTCTCGCTGTCTTGCAACAAACGATGCGCAGATTGGTGGCGCGCCGACAAACGGGCCACATCTTCGGTTAATTGCGAAAGATCTGCTTCCCGCGCTTGCAACACAGCAGAGGCATCCTGCGACTCTTGCGTCGCAGTCGACAATTTATCGTCTTGGCCCAAGGCCGCTTTCGACAATTCTTCCGTTTCCCACTCCAAACGATCAATCATCTCCGATGCGTCACGATTCAGAGCCTCTTCGCGGGTGATGTCTTGAGCCAGCTGCAGCGAACGGCCACCCAGCGTCTCGATCTTTTGCTGCGCATCACTTTCTTGCGCGCTCAATGTCTCGCGCTGAACTTGCAACCTCTGCAGCAAAGCCGCCGCAATCGCTTCTTCCTCGCGCACTGGCGGCAAGGCTTCTTCAGCTTCCGATCTCAACTGACCATTGCTGCGCGCCATACCTTCCGCTTTCGAGGCCGCCAATATTTGCGCCTGCAAAGCTTGGGCTGTGCTCTGGCACAGCTCATCGGCTTCTTTCCAGCGCCGAAACAACAACAAACCTTCTGCGCTGCGCAAATCTTTCGCAATCGCGCGATAGCGCGCCGCATGTTTGGCCTGCCGGGCCAGCTGGGCCAATTGACTGGCAAGCTGCTCGAGCACATCATCCACCCGCCCCAAATTGCTTTCCGCAGCATTCAGCTTCAGCTCGGCCTCATGGCGGCGCTGATATAATCCGGAAATGCCCGCTGCCTCTTCTAACACACGGCGGCGGTTTTTGGGCTTAGCGTTGATCAATTCGGCAATTTGCCCTTGTCGCACCAGCGCTGGAGAATGAGCCCCTGTTGAGGCATCGGCAAACAGCATTTGCACGTCGCGGGCCCGTACGTCTTTTCCCGACACCTTATAGGCGCTGCCCGCATCGCGCGTGATGCGGCGCACAACATCCAACACATCCACCTCGTTGAACGCGGCGGGTGCCAAGCGTTCAGCATTGTCCAAATGTAACGTAACTTCGGCAAAATTGCGCGCCGGGCGCGTGGCAGCCCCCGCGAAAATCACATCATTCATACCGCCGCCGCGCATCGCCGTGGGGCGGTTTTCACCCATCACCCAGCGCAACGCTTCAAGCAAATTTGATTTACCGCACCCGTTTGGGCCCACAACACCAGTCAATCCATCTGAAATCAACAATTCAGTTGGATCAACAAAACTTTTGAAACCTGTCAGTCGCAGTTTGGAAAAACGCACCCGCACCCGCCTTTGATTCTCTGGTCTAAATCGTGCCTTTGACGCAGAGCAGAGTCAACAGATCACCACTGTATCTCGTGTGCTTACTTTGGTTAATGTCTAGATATCGTAGAATTGACATCCACACCATAGGGGCTGGCGCTTTGGCCAAGACAGGGTTTATAGTCAAGCAATGACGTCAATCTCCATCGCCATCGCGGATCCCCGACACCCTGAAATCACCCAATTGCTACAGCAAAGCCATGCCTTAATGCAGGAGCTTTTCGCAAGCGATGAAAATCACTTTTTATCAATTGAAGAGTTGCGCTCACCTTATATTCGGTTCTTTGCCGCCCGCCAGAAAGGGCGCTATATCGGCTGCGGCGCGCTGGCTATCAGGCCAGATTATGGTGAGATAAAATCGATGTTTACCGATCCCAAAGCCCGCAGGGCTGGCGTCGCCAAAGCGATACTTGACCGGCTTGAAGCCCAAGCGCGACAACTTAAGCTGCCAAAATTGATGCTGGAAACCGGCGATTTGCTTTCGCATGCCCAGCGCCTCTACACGCAAGCAGGATTCACGCTTTGCGGGCCATTTGGGGATTACAAAAGGCAAAGCAGCTCGGTTTTTATGCAAAAAATACTGCCTTAAACATCACAGGCATGAAACCCCAAAGCAACCGAAGGATCGGCCCAGATGATGGCCACATCCTCGCAGCCCACCACCTGGCGCATCGCCTGCAAAGCAATCGGCCTAACCTGCCTTGTAGAGGGAAAACCCATTGAGTTAAGACGCAGCGCCTCGATCATTTGCCCGCGTACTCGAATATCAAATTTCATATTCTTATGGCGCACGGTCTGCGTAGGCATACCCTGAAACGCTAGGTTCCATCATCACAAGACATTAAAAAAATAAGAAAAACGCACCAATATTTAAACAAAACAACACTTATAACTTAATTAAATCTGACATTTGCTTGCAGAAAAAAATGGCATATATAAGGCGCTACACTAGACAAACACCCGGATAGAGGATGCATTTTGCCATTTCAAAAGGTAACTTCTGAAAAGCTGTCCCATGCTGTGACCCGCCAAATTGAGCAGTTGATCCTGCGCGGCATTTTGCGTCCTGGGGAACGATTGCCTTCCGAGCGCGAATTATCCGAGCGTTTTGCAGTTTCACGGCCATCGCTGCGTGAAGCGATTGCGCACTTGCAAGAGCGCGGCTTGCTCACGTCAAAAGCCGGCGCAGGCATTTATATCGCAAATGTGCTGGGCAACTCGTTTTCACCAGCCCTTGTCAGCCTGTTCAGCAGCCATGAAGAAGCCGTGTTTGATTATATTGGTTTTCGCCGTGATCTTGAGGGGTTGGCCGCAGAGCGCGCCGCCAAATTCGCCTCTGATACAGATTTGCGCGTGATCCAAACCATTTTTGATAAAATGCAGGCGGCGCATCACAAACGGAACCCAACCGATGAAGCTCGACTCGATGCCGAATTTCACCTATCGATCATCGAGGCCAGCCATAATGTTATTATGCTGCATATGATGCGGTCCATGTATGACCTGTTGCAAGAAGGTGTGTTTTACAACCGCCAAATGATGTTCAAGCGACGCGTCACGCGCGGCGAAATCTTAGAGCAACATCGCGCGATCAATACCGCGTTGCAGGCTCGTGACCCCGAGGCCTCGCGCGCCGCGGTTGAGGTTCATATGGAATATATCGAAACTGCCCTGCAAGATTTAAAAATATCAGAGCGCAATGAAACGATTGCGCAACAGCGCTATGAGCATGAACAAGAGCGTGGATAAGCATAAAGCCCGCCGGTTTGATTATGTTTTTCGAAAGCTGCACACCCAAGCCCAAAAATTCGAAAGCCGCTCGTCTACCGCGTCAAAAATGGGAGATAAGCGGCTGGCATAAAACCGAAGCCACCGCACCCGAAGAGCCCAAAAAGCCAATCCCAGAAGCGTCAAAAAAACGGTATTGAACCATGGAAATGATGTTTCATCCGGGCCAGATACCGGTTTAAGGGACACCGCATTTGGATAGATAGACAAAAACGTATTGCGCCAGCCATAATGCCGGATTTTCACCCATTGCACCTGCGCGCTTGATTTTGCACTGCGCAGATTTGACGCCTCGGCCTGCAAATTTGACGTGTCAAATTTGAAATAAAACGGCCAACCCCATCCAGTATCCTCATTGCGAAACACGATCGGTCGATCCTGCGCATCAAAACTCTCTATAAAAAACACATCCCGGTTCGATTGCGGGCGGCCATCCTCGCCACTATGGCGCGCCCAAAATAGCCCCGTACGGCCAAAATCAATCCACTTTTCATAGGTGTCATTTATACGAACAACATCATTTTGGGGCAGCGTATAATGCAAGACCCCGATGCCGATCATTACCAAAATTGCCTGAAAACTTCTTACCAAAAACCGCATATGCACCGCCTAAAAAATACTGACGGGTTTAATCTAAGCCCAAACCTTTAAAAATGCACCCCTATAGCAACCATATGATGGTTAAAATTACAACGCAAACGCTCAAAAAAGCGTTGGAGCGCTGGTAAACAGGCCCCAACGCAGGATTGTTACGCAATCACATTAAATTTGGGCCCATAGGGATAACCGGTGATGTTCTCGGCGCCCTCTTCTGTAATCACCAAAATATCATGTTCCCGGTAGCCACCGGCCCCGGCTTGCCCGTCTGGGATTGTCAACATCGGCTCCATCGAAATCACCATGCCCGGCGCCAGAACAGTGTCGATATCTTCGCGTAATTCCAACCCTGCCTCGCGGCCATAATAATGCGACAGCACGCCAAAAGAATGGCCATATCCAAAACTGCGATATTGTAATAGGCCCTGTTCTTCAAAGAATTGGTTTATGCGCCCCGTTATCTGCGAACAACGCATGCCGGGCTTTAACAAACCCATACCCAATTCATGCGCCTCTATATTGGCTTGCCAAATCTTTAAGCTCGCGGGATCAACCTCACCCAAAAACAAGGTCCGCTCAAGCGCCGTGTAATAGGCCGAAATCATAGGAAATGTATTAAGCGACAAAATATCGCCCGGTTGAACTTTCCGCGCCGTGACTGGGTTATGCGCGCCATCGGTGTTCAAACCCGATTGAAACCAGACCCAAGTATCGCGATATTCAGCCTCGGGAAACCGTTCTGCGATTGCGAGCTCCATGGCATCTCGACCCGCCATGGCAATATCCAATTCGCGCGCCTGATCTTTAATCGCGGCGCGAATAGCATAGCCTCCAATAGCCGCAATTTCTGCTCCGGCGCGAATTAAAGCAATTTCAGCCTCTGATTTGAGCATGCGCTGCCTCATGCTTGCCGGCGCAAGATCCACCAAATTTGAGGGCTCTAAACAGGTATGTAACCTATCATGCTGCGCCAAAGTCAAATGATCTGCTTCATAGCCGATCACCGCCTGTCTCCCGGTAACGGACACCACCGCCGCCCAAAAATTATTGCGCTGCCAATCCGTATAGGTGATATTTTCTCCATAGCAGCGGCGCCAAGGCTGACCGCCATCGATTCCCGCCGAAATCGTGAAACTGCTATCTGCAGTCACAACCAATCCATAGGGGCGGCCAAAAGCACAATATAAAAACCCTGAGTAATACGCGATGGCTTGCATCGATGTAAGCAGAGCGGCCGAAACCCCATGCTGTTGCATGGCAGCGCGCAAGCCGCGCAATCGCGCCTCATATTCGGCGTCCGAGAAAGGCAAAGCCGCTTTCTCACCATTGTAAAAGTGATAATATTCGGAACGTTCAGTCATTTTTTTGACCCTCCATTGACGTTTCAAAAGAAGGTCCCGGCGTTCAGGACTGTAAGATAGGTTCGCCTGTGCAGAATTGCCCAAACGGGGCGACGCCATCGCCCGCACCTTGTCCTGCATTCCCCGAAAACTGCCTGAAAATCAAGTCAAAATTTCAAAACTCATCTTACTCGGGAAGGTTTGGTAAAAACCGCCCCTGTTCGGCGGTTATAAAATCAGAAATCATCCGCACTGCCCCCGTTTGCACGACATCTTTGGGCAATAACAAATACCATTTGCGCATGATCGGAAAATCATTGCCGCGTAGCGTCACCAACCGGCCGCTGCGTAATTCTTCAATCACCGTATGCGCCGAAATTAAGGAGATCCCCAAACCCGCAATCACCGCTTGCTTGATCGTTTCATTCGAATCCATTTCGATGGTCTGATAGACTTGCCCCGGCGCAATACGATCAAGATAACGATTGGCTAAGATCCGTGTTCCTGATCCTTGCTCACGCGTTAAAATAGGATGCGACAGAATTTCCTCGGGGGCCACGTGATTTCGGTTTGCCAAAGCATGATCGGGCGGCAGAATGATAACATGCGGATGATCCCCCAGCACCACCTCAGCGGTTGAAGGCGCTTTGGGTGGCCGCCCCATAATCGCCATATCAACCGCATTTTCTTGCAAAGCCGCGATAATTTGATCGCGATTTCCAACTTTAAGCATCACGTCAATATCGGGATGAGCGCGTTTGATTTCAGCCACCAATTGCGGCGCAAAATATTTCCCAGTGCTGACCACACCCAGTACAACAGCCCCCGCCAAGCCTTTGCGCAGCGCGTCAATTTCGCGTACCGCCATCACCAAAGCCTGATAGGATTGGCGTTGCGCGCGCAGCAAAGCATCGCCCTCTGAGGTCAGCTGGAACCCTTCAGAATTTCTTCGATCAAACATCAAGCAGTTAAAATTCTCTTCTAAAGTCTTCAACTGCGTGTGCACCGCCGGAGGGGTAAGGTTCAAAATATCGGCGGCACGCGTGATCGACCCGGTTTCGGCAACGGCCTCCAGCGCTCGTAATTGACGAAAAGTAAGGCCATTCAGACGTTGCATTTAAGCTATTCTACAAAATTTTATCTCGATGAACGGTAGATAAATATTTTGCGTCTGACAAGATTCTTGGAACCCCGTCTATAAAAAGCATATTCTACCGCCATATATTTCCAACAAAATTTCAAATCACCGAATAAAGGCTGAAAAATTATATGTGACTGTTTTTACAATACCCGCTAGCGTAAGCTGCTTTTGAAATAGTGCAAAGCCAGTATCGGCAGCAGCCGTTAAGTTGGGCTTCACTTAAACTGAAAGCAATCCTTAATTTTTTAAATTTTATAAAAAAGAACAAAGGATATCCGATATAATACTGGGGTTGGAAACAATCGCACCCTGCACAGCCACAGGCTAAGCCGGCCCATCCTTCTGGCTGTGCCTGCCAGTCCAAAAACCACAAGCTTGGCACTTTACTGCCCTCTGCGGTTGCAAAAATGCCAAAGGCTGTCGCGCGAAACCCACCGCATAAGCGTCCGGCTTGCGTCAGCCCACGCGGATGTTTACAGACGGAGTAATCCCATCGGACCGCGGCGCTGCCCCAGCGTATGCCAACGCGGATCGACAGACCGCAAACTTAAAAAGCGCGCATGCACGAACCCCAGCATTCGCCATAGCCTGAAAGAACCACAATGAGCTTTGATCGTTCGATTAAAATCGCCCCCTCAATACTCTCAGCGGATTTTGCCGATTTTGGCCACGAAATTCAGGCGATCGAGGCACAAGGGTGCGATTGGGTACATGTAGACGTGATGGATGGGCATTTTGTACCAAACCTCACATTTGGGCCACCGCTCTGCGCCGCCATCCGCAAGCATATCAAAACCGTTATGGATGTGCATTTGATGATTGCGCCGGTAGACGCTTTTATTCAAGCCTATGCCGATGCAGGCGCCGATATTATCACCGCGCATGTGGAAGCGGGCCCGCATAGCCACCGCACCATGCAAGCCATTCGCGCCGCGGGATGCAAAGCGGGCATCGCCTTAAACCCGGGCACACCCGCAAGCGCCATCACGCATCTGCTCGATATGGTGGATTTGATCTGCGTTATGACCGTGAACCCCGGATTTGGCGGGCAGAAATTTATCCATTCGCAAGTTGAAAAAACCAAAGAATTGCGCGCTATGATCGCGGATCGCCCAATACATATCCAGATCGATGGCGGGGTCACACCCGAAACCGCACCGCTCGTTTCGGCCGCTGGCGCAGATGTCTTGGTAGCGGGATCTGCCGTGTTTAAAGGCGGATCGGTTGCAAACCCTGACCCCTATGGTCACAATATCCGCGCCATACGCGCGGCTGCAAAAGGATAAACCGTGCCAAGTCTTCCCCCCGTTTGCGACTTTAACTGGCCCGCGCCAGATTTTCAGCTTCCTGCAACGGATGGGCGGATGCTATCCCGAAACGATATCAGCGGTCCAAAAGGCTGCTTGATCATTTTTATGTGCAATCACTGCCCTTATGTGTTGAGTGTCTTGGACAGAATACAAAGAGACGCGCGCGATCTACAATCTATCGGCATTGGAGTGGCGGCGATCAACGCCAATGATGCCGCAGCCTATCCTGCTGATAGTTTTGAAAATATGGTCAAATTGGCCAAGGAGCACGGGTTTTCATTTCCGTATCTTTATGATGAAACGCAAAGCGTTGCAAAAGCTTACGGCGCGGCCTGTACACCGGATTTCTTCGGCTTTAACGCCGCCGGCGGGCTTCAATATCGGGGCCGGCTAGATGCATCGGGAAGAACCGCCGGAGCCACCGATCTACGCCGAGACCTTTTTGAAGCCATGCAACAAATGGTAAAAACTGGCCATGGGCCCGAAGTGCAAATGGCCTCCATTGGCTGCTCAATCAAATGGAAACCAGAATGAACGCGCTGATTTTCGATCTTGACGGTACGCTGATTGATAGCGCGCCGGATATACAGGCGGCCGTGAATAAAATGCTGGCAGAGGAAGGCATCGGCGCGCTGGATTTGGCAACCGTAATTTCTTTTATCGGCAATGGAATGCCCAAATTGGTGGAACGCGTTCTGCGCGCGGTGCAGCTGCCGCAGGACCGGCACAGCGCGCTCTATGAAAAAACCCTCTTGCTTTACAATCAGGCCCCCAGCGCGCTGAGCCAACCCTATGAAGGGGTGATCGAAATGCTTGAAATTTTGACCGCGCGGGGGCATCGCCTCGCAATTTGCACCAATAAGCCCGCCGAACCCGCCCAACAAATTCTGCGGGATTTCAACTTAGAAAGGTTTTTTGAGGTGGTCGTGGGTGGCGACAGCTTGCCCGTTAAAAAGCCAAACCCGGCGCCGCTGCAGCATTGCGTTGCACGATTGGGCGCTAGCGCCGCACTTTATATTGGTGACAGCGAAGTGGATTATGAAACCGCGCAACAGGCGCAAATTCCATTTATCTTTTTCACCGGTGGATACCGAAACGCCTCGGCCGCGTTTTTCCAGAACGCCCATCATATTGACCAGTTTAGCGCGTTACCAGCCTTGGCGGACAGCCTGTTAAAAAGGCCCTAACCCTGCGGTAAATGCTTTGTAAGCTGCGCCCTTCAGCGCCTGAGACCAGCCCACACCAGCAGCATAGTGATCGCCCGTTCAACGCTGTAACGGGCCTAGGCAAGCACGTCGAGCAACCGGTCATTCTTAGGATCTTTTAACGCATCAATAACATCAAAATGGTGGCATTCAGGCGGTATCACAGGCACCACCTGCCAAGCGCTGCCCAGCCATGCGGCTTGCTGCAAAAAAACCGGGCGTTCTGCTCCGCCCACCCAAATCCGCACATCGAGATCTGGCTTCGGGGCAAAAACCGGGCTTTCATCCCGCGCAGACGCGCTGTCCAGCTTAAATTGGGCGTTCATCGAGGTTTCGATCAATGGCCGTAAATCCGCCAAGGGCGAAATTGCCAAAACCCGTTTTATCCGTTCATGCAGCGCCTGCGGCAGCCCATCGGCGCATGCCATCCGCGCAACAAGATGCCCACCCGCCGAGTGGCCCGCCAAAATCAGTGGCCCCGCAATGCGCGCGGCGCTTTGCATGATCGCCTGCGATATCTGGCGGGTAATCTGCGCGATCGAAACGCGCGGGCATAGATCATAGGAAGGCATCGCCACCGCCCATCCATGCGCCAAAGGTCCCTGCGCGAAATGCGACCAGTCGCTTTTGTCAAACCTCAGCCAATAACCGCCATGAACGAAAACGAATAGACCTTTGGGCGGATTCTCTGGTAAGAACAGATCAAAGCGTTGGCGCTCGCTTTGACCATAAGCAATGTCAAGCTGGGCCGCATCGCGGGCCAACATGTCCACGCGAAACGCTGCAGCCTGCGATTTCCATCTTTCTATAAAACCCTCTGCCCCGGGAATAAATGGCGCATTGGCATAATCATTGTCTAAACGCATTGAGCTTTTTCATTTTGTCCACTGGACAAAGTTTGACAGAGTTGCTTTGGCTTATGAAGCGTTATTTGGAGAAAAGCATATGTTAGACACCCACACCAACCTGGCCAGCCTGTTAAAAGATCCCAGCCTCTTGGTAACGCAAGCCTATCTGGCCGGAGAATGGGTGGACGGAGATAATGAAGCCCGCTTTGAGGTTGTGAACCCCGCCCGCGGCGATGTGATTGCGAAGGTGGCTGATATCAGCCGGGCCCAAACGGCCCAGGCCATCGCTGCAGCAGATAAGGCGCAAAAGCTTTGGGCTGCCCGCACCGCCAAAGAGCGCAGCGTTATTTTACGGCGCTGGTATGATTTAATGGTGGAACATACGGATGATTTGGCGCTGATCCTGACGGCCGAACAAGGCAAGCCATTGGCAGAAGCCAAAGGCGAAATCGCCTATGGCGCTTCCTTCATCGAATTTTTTGCCGAAGAGGCCAAACGCATTTATGGCGAAACCATCCCCGGCCACCAACCTGATAAACGCATCATGGTGCTGAAGCAGCCGATTGGCGTTGCCGCCTCAATCACGCCTTGGAACTTTCCCAACGCGATGATCACCCGCAAAGCGGCGCCCGCCTTGGCAGCAGGATGCGCATTTGTAGCGCGGCCCGCCTCTGAAACGCCTCTCTCGGCGCTGGTCATGGGGGTTTTAGCCGAGCGCGCAGGCCTGCCCAAAGGTGTGTTGTCAATCCTCCCCGCCACGCAGGCCGCCGAGATTGGCAAAGAATTTTGTGAAAATCCGATCGTGCGCAAACTCACCTTTACCGGATCCACCCCAGTGGGTCGAAGCTTGCTGCGTCAAGCCGCAGACAGCGTGATGAAATGTTCTATGGAATTGGGGGGCAACGCACCATTTATTGTATTTGATGATGCCGATCTGGACGCCGCAGTGGCCGGCGCGATCATGTGCAAATTTCGCAATAATGGCCAAACCTGCGTTTGTGCGAATAGAATCTACGTGCAGGCGGGCGTTTATGACGCCTTTGCCGAGAAGCTGGCAACAGCCGTGGCCGCGCTCAAAGTGGGTGACGGGCTGGAAGAGGGTACCGCTTTGGGCCCGTTGATTAACCAGAAAGCCATCATAAAAGTGCAAGACCATATTGCCGATGCAACTGTCAAAGGCGGCACGATAAAAATGGGCGGGCAAACGCTGCAGGGCGCTGGGTATTTTCTAACCCCCACCATCATTACAGGCGCCACAAAAGACATGAAAGTCGCCCAAGAAGAAACCTTTGGCCCCTTTGCGCCTTTGTTCAAGTTTGAAGATGAAGACGAAGTAATAGCTCTGGCCAATGATACAATTTTTGGCCTTGCCTCGTATTTTTATGCCAAAGATCTGAGCCGTGTTTACAAAGTGGCCGAGGCTTTAGAATATGGGATTGTGGGCGTTAACACGGGTATAATTTCCACTGAGGTGGCACCGTTTGGCGGCGTCAAGCAATCAGGGCTTGGGCGCGAGGGCAGCCATCATGGCATCGAAGATTATCTGGAAATGAAATATATCTGCCTATCCGTCTGATACCGCTGTCACATCGCGCCATCGCCTTGCCCGTAAATCTGCTTTGTAAGCTGCAGCTCAAAAAAGCCGTAAGTTGTCCAGAGGCCCGATTTAAAACTGAGCCGGTTTGAGGATGAGCAAGCAAGTTCCCCTCTGTTGTAAAAACGGATTGCGCAGGATCTGGGTTGCCCTCCTCCGAACGTGAAGACAAACCGGGGCAATAATAAAAAAAGGATCAGCCTCATGCGATTAGGGCCAATGGATTCGGGACTACTGGTACTTTTATCTCTGCTTTGGGGAGGATCCTTTTTATGCGTTGGCATCGCGGTACAGGAATTGCCCGTCTTGACTATAATCGCCCTCAGGGTCAGTCTGGCTGCGCTTGTGCTCTGGGGCATCGTGCTCATGCGTCACAATCAGTTGCCGCGCGACTGGGCAGTTTGGCGGGCTTTTCTAGGCATGGGTCTGCTGAATAATGTCATCCCCTTTGGATTGATCGTTTTCGGACAACAAACCATTGGCGCCGGCCTTGCTGCCATTTTAAACGCCACAACCCCCTTATGGACCGTTCTTATCGCGGCTGTGTTTCTGGACGATGAGCGATTTTCGAGGCAAAAGCTCTTTGGCGTTCTGTTGGGCTTACTTGGGGTGATTGTTATGGTTGGACCAGATGCTTTTAAAGGCTTATCACAAAGCCTAGGCGCGCAACTGGCGGTGCTGGGCGCAACACTTTCCTACGCATTAGCTAACGTGTTTGGACGGCGCTTTGCCGCGGCGAAAATCAGCCCCCTGCAGACCGCTTTGGGGCAGGTCACCGCCTCATCGTTTGTTTTGATGCCCTTGGCGCTGATGATTGATACGCCTTGGAGATTTGCACTGCCGAGCAACGCCGCGATCCTGGCCATTATTGGTTTGGCCGTGCTGTCAACCGCATTTGCATATTTGCTGTTTTTCAAAATTTTGGAACGCGCAGGGGCTACAAATGTGTCTCTGGTCACCCTTTTAATTCCACCCTCAGCAATCGGGATGGGAATGGTATTTTTGCAGGAAAGCTTGCAAAGCGCGCATTTTATTGGTTCGGCCTTGATCATTTTGGGTTTGCTCAGCTTGCAAGGAAGGCTGTTCCGTCTCAGCAGGCTAAAACAAGCGGATTGACCCGCATTCAAGGCCTCGTTACTGAGCAGCACCTGAAAGAAAATGGATCACAAGATGGCAAGGCAGCGCAAAGGCCGCAACGTATCAGGATGGTTGATTATCGACAAACCTGTAGGGATAACATCTGCCGCTGTCGTCAATAAAGCCAAATGGGCGCTCGGGGCCAAGAAAGCCGGCCATGCGGGCACTTTGGACCCAGAAGCAACGGGGCTTTTGGCGCTGGCCTTTGGCGAGGCAACAAAAACCGTTCCTTATATCACAGATGCTTTGAAAGCCTATGAATTCACGGTCAGATTGGGCCAGGCAACCAATACGGATGATGGCGAGGGGGAACTAACGCGCCAAAGCGATGCGCGGCCCAGCGACGCCGATATCAAAAACGCCTTGCTGTCTTTTATTGGCGATATTGAACAAGTGCCACCAAAATTCTCAGCGGTGAAAATCGATGGCCAGCGCGCCTATAAACTGGCGCGTTCGGGGGCGGATATCGCGCTTGCGGCACGCCCGCTCTTCGTTGACTCGCTTTTGTTGATTGACCGCCCCGATGCAGACCATGTGGTGCTAGAGCTCACCTGTGGCAAAGGTGGCTATGTGCGCGCGATCGCGCGCGATCTGGGCCAAAAACTGGGATGCTTTGGGCATGTGGTTCAATTGCGACGGATCTGGTCTGGGCCCTTCGATCTGGATCAGGCCGTGAGCATCGAGCAGCTCGAAGCGCTTGCAAAAACCCCCGAGCTAGATCACAAATTACTGCCGCTAAAAGCGGGGCTCAGCGACGTAAGCGAAGCCCGCTGCACCGCAGAATCAGCAGCCAAATTACGCAATGGCAACCCCGGACTGGTGATCGCGCAAAATCTTCAATATGGCGATTTATGTTGGGCCGGCTTTGAGGATGAGCCTGTCGCCATCGGGCATTATCAAGCCGGTATGCTCTATCCAAGCCGCGTTTTTCTGCCAGATCGGTAAATGGCGAACCGCAACACTGGGGCCCGAGCACAAATTGCAAAGCGGGCGTAAAACAGCCTGCAGAAGCTTGCAAATACCAAAAACAACAGCCAAAAATACCTATGATCAAACGACAGCACCAAAAAGGTGACGCATTTTCACAGGCCATTTATTCACCCTGCGAGCGTTATCGCTACAGCCTGACCAGAACCTGGCAAGACAGCGCGCCAAAAGTAAATTTTATTATGCTCAACCCATCTACAGCAACGGAACTTCAAAACGATCCCACCGTTGAGCGCTGTGAGCAACGCGCCCGAGCACTGGGGTTTGGTGGGTTTTGTGTGACGAATATTTTTGCCTGGCGCGATACAGATCCCAAAAAGATGCGCACCGCCGCCAACCCGATTGGGCCAGAAAATGATGCGGCAATCCTGAATGGCTGCGTTTGGGCCGATCACATAATTGCAGCTTGGGGCACGCATGGGGCGCATTTGCAGCGCGGACCCGCTGTCAAAACTTTATTGTGGACATTAAAAATGCCAATCTATCATTTGGGATTGACCAAAGCCGGCCACCCAAAACACCCGCTCTATTTAAGCTACGCGCAACAACCGGAACTTTGGAGCACGTAAAAGCCGCATAAAGATCCTGAAATAAAACATCTCACACAGGCCATAGACGACCTTCAAACCATCCATTTTTGCGCCTGAACATCACCATTGGTCAATAAATTTGGACTTGCTTTTTGCGCAGTACGGCCTTCGGATTAGACTCGGCGCTAGGCGCAAGCTTTTTGGTTTACATGCTTGTGCAAACCCTCTCGTAATTTGCGTTTATTCCGATAGTGGGCGATTGGACGGCGCAATTGATCCAGAAGATAGAAAGTAATCATTAACCAAGGTTTCACTCTCAGATTGCATCCGTCATCCCCAATCCGCACAATATACCCGCGGGGCAGCTTCAGGGGCCACAGGGGCAGTATGTTTTTCTTGGCAGGAATTTTCAGCGCGTTGATGCTAAGCGGTCTGGTGGTCATGATCGACAGCGATGACGATGGCCGCTTTGACGACAAAGAGGACCTTGAGGATAATGGCGTTGACGCGCGCGAAACGCAGGAAGACCGCTTTGTAGCAGGTTCAGACGCAGCGGGCAGCATAGAATCTGGCAACGCCGCCGACAATCACCTTACCGGCACAATTGGCCCGGATCAGATCAACGGCTATGCGGGCCATGATCACCTTTCTGGCGGAGCTGGTGTTGATATTTTGATCGGCGGCGCAGGCAATGATCACCTTTGGGGAGGTGATCACAACGACCAGCTGCGCGGAGATGCTGAGGATGACATATTGAACGGCGGTGCGGGCGCGGATAGGCTTTTTGGCGGTTTGGGGGATGATCAGCTTTTTGGCGCAGCTGGACAAGATACGCTTTCAGGCGGCGAAGGCGATGATAATCTGCAGGGCGATGCGGGAAATGATGCGCTTCTGGGCGGCTATGGGGATGACAGATTAGAGGGTGGCGCGGGCAGCGATAGCCTGTTTGGAGGCCCGGGAGATGATGTTTTAATCGGGCAAGAAGCCCGAGCCACTGCCGATTTTCTGAATGGTGGCGCCGGAAATGATGTTTTACAAAGCGGCGGAGCTGACAGCTTGCATGGCGGATCCGGTCAGGATCTATTTCAAATCATCACAGCTGCAACTGGGCCCGAAGATCTCACCGAAATCAGCGGTTTCAACCCAAGCCAAGACCATATCGAAATATGGATAAACGACCAGCGGCAAACCGATCCAATTATAGAAATCAGCCAAAATAATGCTGGCCACGCCTTGGTTTGGCTCAATCAAAACCCAATTCTATCGGTTTTATCGGATGAAAAACTGACTGCGGCTCATATTATTTTACGCCATGATCCTGCAAACGCCTAATTTTCGCTTTTCATTTGCAGCAAAACCTATTAAAGCGCCGGTTTAGTCAAGCGCTGCTTGGCTGAACTCCACGGGCCCTGCTGGACGACATCCCGGCCTGCGCCATCAACCCTTAACCAAAGGAGACCCCGATGTCGATTACTGCAGAAGAAAAAGCAAAAGTGATGAAAGACTTCGCCACCAAAGAGGGCGATACTGGATCACCCGAAGTGCAAGTTGCCATTTTAACATCTCGGATCACGACATTGACCGAGCATTTTAAAAGCCACAAAAAAGATAACCATTCACGCCGCGGGTTGCTCAAGATGGTCGCCTTGCGCCGCAAATTGCTGGATTACGTGAAAGCAAAAGACGAAAGCCGTTATCAAGACCTTATCAAGCGTTTGGGTATCCGCCGCTAAACCTAAGCTCTCGATACGATATTTTCAAATGGCGACTCAATTCTGAGGCGCCATTTTTCTATAATAAGGGCAAAGATAAGCGCCTCCTAATCGTGCAATCTTGGTGCCAAGCAAACCGCTTTGCCAGCTCTTTCCATCACTGCATAATTAGGCTAAACGCCCTTTATCTGAAATCCGGCGCCCGGACTCCAGCGCCCGACATATAAGATATTGGGGTCAGGGGGAATTCGCCCTCTACGCAAATGGCCAATCGGCCTAATTAGGAAACATAGATGTTTAATGTAACGACGAAATCAATCGAATGGGGCGAGGAACGCCTGACACTCGAAACGGGCAAAGTGGCCCGTCAAGCCGATGGCACTGTGATTGCCACGCTCGGCGAAACCTCAGTGATGGCCAATGTGACCTTCGCAAAAGCGCAAAAACCGGGGCAAGATTTCTTCCCGCTGACCGTGCATTACCAAGAAAAATATTACGCAGCGGGTAAAATCCCAGGCGGCTTTTTCAAGCGCGAAGCGCGCCCTTCTGAAAAAGAAACTTTGACTGCGCGCTTGATTGATCGGCCAATTCGCCCCCTCTTTGTAGATGGCTTCAAAAATGAAGTCTTGGTGATGTGTACCGTTCTTAGCCATGATTTAGTGAACGATCCCGATATTGTTGCAATGATCGCGGCCTCTGCTGCGCTGACACTCTCTGGTGCGCCATTCATGGGGCCGATCGCCGGATGCCGGGTGGGATATAGCGATGGTGAGTATGTTTTAAACCCGACCGTGGATGATATGGATCATCTGCGTAACAACCCAGATCAGCGTTTGGATCTGGTTGTCGCCGGCACCAAAGACGCCGTGATGATGGTGGAATCAGAGGCTTATGAGCTGACCGAAGAAGAGATGCTCAACGCGGTGACATTTGCCCATGCGCAAATCCAACCCGTGATCGATTTGATCATCGATTTAGCAGAAGATGCGGCGAAAGAGCCGTTCCATTTTGAAGCTCCCGATTACGCTGATCTTTATGAAGCGATCAAAGCGGCAGGTGACACAGACATGCGCGCCGCCTTTGCATTAAGCGATAAGCAAGAGCGCACCGCCGCAGTCTCGGCCGCGCGTGCAACTATCATGGCGGCGCTTAGCGACGAGCAATTGGCCGATGCCAATCTCGGATCAGCGATGAAAAAGCTGGAAGCCGGCATTTTACGCGGCGACGTGGTAAAAACAGGCAAACGTATCGACGGGCGCGGCACAAGCGATGTGCGCGAAATTATCTGCGAAACCGGCATGCTGCCACGCACCCACGGCTCTGCCTTGTTTACCCGCGGCGAAACCCAAGGCCTGGTGGTGACCACGCTTGGCACGGGCGATGATGAGCAGATCATCGATGCGTTGCACGGAAACTCCCGCAGCAACTTCCTTTTGCATTATAACTTCCCCCCCTATTCGGTTGGTGAAGCGGGCCGCGTGGGCCCTCCTGGTCGTCGCGAAATTGGCCATGGAAAATTAGCATGGCGCGCGCTACAGGCGGTTTTGCCTGCGGCAACCGACTTTCCTTATACCGTGCGTGTTGTCTCAGAAATCACTGAATCAAACGGATCCTCTTCCATGGCCTCCGTCTGTGGCGGCTCTTTGTCAATGATGGATGCCGGAGTTCCTTTGAAAGCCCCGGTTGCCGGCGTTGCGATGGGTCTGATCTTGGAAGAAAGCGGAGATTTTGCAATCTTAACCGATATCTTGGGCGATGAAGATCATCTTGGCGATATGGATTTCAAAGTGGCGGGAACCGCCAAGGGGATCACCTCATTGCAAATGGACATCAAAGTCGCCGGTATCACGCCTGAAATCATGAAACAGGCTTTGGCGCAGGCCAAAGAGGGCCGGCTGCATATCCTTGATGAAATGTCCAAATCTCTGACCGAAGCCGCTGAGTTCAGCGTTCACGCGCCGCGGATTGAAACGATGACCGTTCCAACGGATAAAATCCGTGAAGTCATCGGATCGGGTGGTAAAGTAATCCGCGAAATCGTGGAAGTCTCGGGGGCAAAAGTCGATATCAATGATGAAGGGGTGATCAAAATCGCCTCTCCAGACGGGGAGTCGATCAAGAAAGCCTATGATATGATCTACTCAATCGTTGCCGAGCCCGAAGTGGGTAAGATTTACGATGGCAAAGTGGTAAAAATCGTTGATTTCGGAGCTTTTGTGAACTTCTTTGGCAAGCGAGATGGTTTGGTACATGTAAGCCAGATCGAAAACCGCCGCTTGAACCATCCGTCAGATGTTCTCAAAGAAGGCCAAGATGTCAAAGTCAAACTGCTCGGCTTTGATGATCGCGGCAAAGTTCGCTTAGCGATGAAAATGGTCGATCAAGAAACCGGCGCAGAAATCGTTGAAGAAAAGAAAGACGAGTCTGCAGGATAATGTTTGTCTTTGGGCCTGGCTATACGCCGGGCCCAAAACAGCTTTCCCACCTGGCTAGTGTTTAGGCCTGAACCCACAGCATTAAAGCTTGATGAGAGCGGTATATAAGCAATTCACGCCTGCCAGATTAAACTGGCTTAACGCCCAAAAATTTATACGCATATTCACGGAAAAATCTACCGCCCGATCAGGTCTTGAGCCAAAACCGGCTGCCTGCGGTAAGCGTAATAACGCAGGCCCAGCGCGTCAAAATAGCTGCGCCAAGAGATGGTTTGTCACATGCTATAAAGCTGGGCAATCCGAGTAATATGACTTCCCTCACACGCCAGCTCTTGCTAATCTCAATCGGGCCTGAAACAGTTGCGCAAAGCCAAAGCTTTGGCATGTATTTATTCGAATAGGAGATCTGCAATGATCGAAAAGCGTCAATTCTATATCAATGGAGCTTGGACAAACCCGCTTGATGGCCAAGACCATGACGTGATCAACCCGACCACCGAAGCGCCATGCGCCGTTATCTCGCTTGGTGGGCAGGCCGATACCGACGCCGCGGTCAGTGCCGCCAAAGCCGCCTTGCCCGCATGGATGGACACCCCCGTTGCAACGCGTATTGCCTTGGTTGAAAAGCTGTTAGATATCTATCTCACCCGCGTTGAAGATCTCGCACAAGCCACCAGCATGGAGATGGGTGCGCCGATTGATATGGCCCGCAGCAGCCAAGTTGGTGCCGGTTCTGGCCATTTGAAAAACTTTATCCGCGCCGCCAAAAGCTTTCAATTTGATCACGCGCTAAGCGATCACGCCCCAAATGATCGGATCATTCACGAAGCGGTTGGTGTCTGTGCCTTGATCACGCCTTGGAATTGGCCGCTCAACCAAATCGCACTTAAAGTGGGCGCTGCGGCAATTGCAGGCTGTACGATGGTTTTAAAACCCTCAGAAGAAAGCCCACTGAACGCGCTGATTTTCGCAGAATGTATGGATGCGGCAGGCTTCCCTGCCGGCGTTTTTAATTTGATAAATGGAGATGGCGTGGGCGTGGGCACCCAATTATCTGTGCATAAAGACGTTGATATGGTCAGCTTCACCGGCTCAGCCCGTGCCGGAATAATCATCTCCAAAAATGCGGCCGATACGCTCAAACGCGTGCATCTGGAATTGGGCGGCAAAGGCGCCAATATTGTGTTTTCGGATGCGGATGAAAAAGCCGTTAAGCGCGGTGTCTTGCATTGCATGAACAATACAGGCCAATCCTGTAATGCCCCAACCCGGATGATGGTGCAGCGCGATATCTATGAGCAAGCCGTTGAAACCGCAATCAGCACTGCCGATAGTATTTCAATTGGCCCCGCCAATGAAGAAGGCCGTCATATCGGCCCTGTGGTCAATGAAGTGCAATTTAACAAAATTCAAACGCTGATCCAAAAGGGGATAGACGAAGGCGCGCGCCTCGTGGCCGGTGGGCCCGGCCGCCCCGATGGTTTTGATCGGGGGTATTTCATACGTCCGACCGTTTTTGCAGATGTGCGCAATGATATGGAGATTGCCCGCGAAGAGATTTTTGGACCGGTCTTATCAATCATCCCCTTTGATACCGAAGAAGAGGCGATCGAAATGGCCAATGATACCACCTATGGGCTGACCAATTATGTACAAACGCAAGATCCGCAAAAAGCCAATCGGATGGCGCGAAAATTGCGCTCGGGCATGGTGGAAATGAATGGCAAGCCGCGCGGCGCGGGTGCACCATTCGGGGGAATGAAACAATCCGGAAATGGCCGGGAAGCCGGCACTTGGGGGATTGAAGATTTTCTTGAGATTAAGGCCGTCTCTGACTGGACCGTCTAAGCCAGAAAAGGGGCCGCGCGGCCCCTTTTTTAATTTATACCTAAGATTTAGCCGCGCATCTTATCGCTATTTGGATCGTAAATTGGCGCCCCCAAAACCTCAGCTTGATAAGTTTTCCCAAGAATTTCAATGTCGAGTTGGTTGCCAGGCGCTGAATGGGCAATCTCTACATAGCCCATTGCCATCGATTTTTGCGCGTGATGGGCATATCCGCCAGAGCTGACATAGCCGATCGCCCTGCCATTTTTCAAAATCGCTTCATCATTGCTGACATCAATGCCGTCAACATCCACCACCAAACTGACCAATTTGCGCCGGGCACCCGAGGCTTTTTGGTCCGCAGCCGCTGACTTGCCCACAAATTCTTTCTTCCAATTCACAAATCCATCAAGGCCGCTTTCAACCACATTAAAATCGGGGCGATAATCCAGCCCCCAGGCACCCCAGCCCTTTTCCAACCGCAACGACATAAGCGCCCGCGCGCCATACCATTGATACCCAAGATCAGCCCCGGCCTCTTCAATCGCCTGCGCGAGGCGCAGCAGATAATGCGGGCGGCAATAGATTTCAAACCCCAGCTCACCGCTAAAGCTGATGCGGTTTAAGATCACCGGCACTCCGCCCACGAAACAGTGCCGCGTATCGCGAAATTTCAAGGCCAAGCCCGACACGTCATCGCGGCAAATCCGAGCCAATAAATCACGAGATTTAGGACCGCTCAGCGCAATTCCATGCCATAAATCGCTTACGTTGGAATATGCCACGTCGCTTGGCAACGAAGCTTCGAACCAACGCCGATGGGCCTCTTGCATGCTGCCCGAGCCAACCAGCATAAAGTGATCTTCCGCAAGGCAGGCGATCGTCAAATCCCCATATAACCTGCCCTTCGGGGTGAGCATTGGAGTTAATGATAATCGCCCGGGTTGCGGGATATGCCCCGCCAAAATCTGATTCAGATAGGCCCGTGCACCAGCGCCTTTAAACGCATGCTTAGCAAAATTAGCTATCTCTATTCCCCCTACAGCATTGCGCACCGCCGCCACTTCGCGCGCCACATAAGCATGGCTGCGATTGCGCTCAAAGCTGGGATCTTCATGCGCATCCTCGGGGCTATTGGCGAACCACAAGGCATGTTCCAGCCCAAAGCTTTGATCCATCCGTGCCCCTTTGGCCACGAGCCGGTCATGCAGCGCTGTGGTTTTTTGAACGCGCCCCTTTGGCAAGGTCTCATTGGGAAAGGTCATCACAAACCGGCGTTCATAATTTTCGGTTGATTTTACAGTACCCCAATCGGGCGTCGCAAATTCGCCAAACCGCGCCACATCCATCGCCCAGACATCGATCGAAGGCTCGCCATCAATCATCCATTCAGCCAAGCTTAACCCAACGCCGCCGCCTTGGCAGAAACCCGCCATCACCCCAACCGCAACCCAATAATTGCGCATCCCGGGCACGGGGCCAATCATCGGGTTGCCATCCGGACCAAAGGTAAAGGGGCCATTGATCGCATCCTTAATGCCCACTTGCCCCAAAGCAGGAATACGCTCAAAACCCAATTCAAGCCGATCCGCGATCCGCTCTAAATCCGGTTGCAACAGCTCATGGCCAAACTCCCAAGGCGTGCCAGCCACTTTCCAAGGGGTCCCTTTTGGCTCATAGGTGCCCAGCAGCATGCCTTGGCGTTCCTGACGAAAATAAATATTCGCTTCATAATCTATACCACAGGGCAAACGCGTCGGATGATTGGCCACCGCATCAATTTTTTCGGTGAGCAAATAATGATGTTCCATCGGTTGCACCGGCAAATGCACGCCTTGCATATGCCCCACTTCGCGCGCCCAGAGCCCCCCGCAATTGACGATATGCTCGGCATTGATCACCCCTTTGAGCGTGCGTACATCCCAGCTGCCATCAGCGCGCTGCGCGGTGGCAGTGGCCGGCGTATGCGTGAAATATTGCGCGCCATAAACGCGGGCGGCTTTTGCAAAGGCATAAGTCGCGCCAGAGGGATCCAGATCCCCATCCTGATCATCCCAAAGCGCGGCAAGATAATGGCTAGGATCGATCAATGGATGCCGTTCAGCCACTTCTTTGGGGCTGATAAATTCTTGATTAAGCCCCATATAACGCGCTTTCGAGCGCTCGCGTTTCAGATAATCATACCAGGTTTTATTCGATGCCAGATAAAACCCGCCCGTGATATGAAGCCCAACAGAATGCCCGGAGAGTTCTTCAATTTCTTTATAAAGGTCAATTGTATAACTTTGCAGGCGGCTGATATTGGGATCGCTGGAAATCGTATGAATCTGCCCCGCAGCATGCCAGCTTGACCCCGATGTCAGCTCGTTGCGTTCAAGCAATACCACATCTTTCCAGCCGAATTTTGCCAGATGAAACAAAATCGAGCAGCCGACAACCCCGCCGCCAATCACCACCACCTTGGCGTGACTGGGCAGTTTTTTGTCGCGAGGCTTGTCTGGTGTTTGAATATCGGGCATTGATGAAAACTCCTTTATTGGAACTCTGGCGGCTTAATACCAAGCGTCTGGCAATTCTGACTTACGCCGGGCAACAAACTCTTGCAGCGCCTCATCAATCGCTGGATCAAGCGGTGGCGCCTCATACTGGTCTAGCAAATTCGTCCAACGTTCATGGGCGCGTTGTCGCATATCAAGCGATCCACCATCTTCCCAGCTTTCCACATTTTCACTATTGCTTAAAGCTGGTTCGTAAAACGCGGTCTGATAATTGCGCATCGTATGCGCCGAGCCCAAGAAATGCCCACCAGGCTTTACTTCAGAGTAAGCATCGCGTGCAAAAGCTTCTGTAGAGATATCCAGACCTTTTAAAAATTTCTGGTAAGCGCCCAAACGATCCGCATCCATCACCAGCTTTTCAAACCCAGTGCACAGCCCGCCTTCCATCCATCCGGCCGCATGCAGCACAAAATGCGCGCCAGCAAGCATTGTAGAATGCATACTGTCAGCGCTTTCATAGGCGGCTTGCGCATCCTCTATCTTGCTTGCTGTCAGCGATCCCCCGCAGCGCAACGGCAAACCAAGCCGCCGCGCCATTTGCCCAATCACATAATTTGAAAGCACGGGCTCTGGCATGCCAAAAGTAGGGGCACCCGATTTTAGCGACATCGAGGATAAAAAATTACCCAGAACAAACGGCGCCCCTTCGCGCACCAATTGGCTGAAGGCACAACAGATCATCGCCTCCGCCATTGCCTGCGCGATCGAAGCCGCCGTAGAGACGGGCCCCATAGCACCCGATAAGATAAACGGCACAACGATAATGCCCTGCCCGCGTCCGCAATAGGTACGAATGGCTTCGCTGACCACCTTATCCACCAAAAGCGGCGAATTGGTGTTTACATTACCTAGGATCACACATTGCGTGTCCATCGCGTCTTTTCCGTGCAGAATTTCTGCCATATCCAGGCTGTCTTGGGCCCGGCTTTGCTCGGTAATCGCGCCCAAATGCGGTTTGTCGGTGTATCGCATATGCGCATAGACCATGTCCAAATGCCGCTTGCTGACAGGCTCATCGCAAGGCTCAACGATTACCAATCCAGAATGATGCAAGCTTGGAAGCATCTGCACCAATTTGACCAGCTTTGTAAAACTGTCCAAATCACCATAGCGGCGGCCCTGTTTCAGATCACGCACGAATGGCGCGCCATAAATCGGGGCAAACACCTGATGCGCGCCGCCAATACGCACCGAGCGTTCCGGGTTGCGCGCCCGCTGGGTAAACTCGCTTGGCGCTTTGCGGCATAGCGCGCGGATCCAATCTGCAGGCGCCTTGATCAGATCCCCCTCCGGCGTAACCCCTGCTTTGCGCCAAATCTCAAGCGCCTTGGGATCATCGCGAAACGCAATCCCCACCTCTTGCAATATCCAATCCACCTGGGTTTCTAAGCCGGCCACCACATCCGGATTTAAGGGATCAAAAAACGGCAAATCCCGTTTCACATAGGCGGCCGCAACCGAAGCGACCGCGGCGTCATCACGCCGATTCTTAAAACGGGTGCGGCGGGCCATTCTGCGATCCTTTATATAGCTTCAAGAAATATAGAATTAAAAAGAAGCGCTGTGATGGTTGAAAAATGTAATGATTTGGATAATTTGAAATTATGCAAGAGCTCTGGAAACTTACCGCCTCACCCCGCCATTTACTGGTGTTTGAATCCGCCGCGCGTTGTCGATCATTTACCAAGGCCGGATCTGAGCTGAACGTCTCTCAACCTGCGATTAGCACCGCGATCCGGCAACTCGAGGCAGCCTTAGGCGTCACCTTATTTCACCGACAGCATCGGCAGGTCACATTGACCCCCGCGGGCGAACATTTGTTTCGTGATGTCGCTGCCGGATTTGAGCGTATTTTAGAGAGCGCGCGCAATCTAAGCGCCCAAGGTCAACGCAATTACGTGACGCTGAGCGCCTCAACCGCTTTTGCAAATTATTGGATGGTACCCCAGCTTAGTGCGTTTCATCAGGCCCATCCGTTGATCGATCTACGCTTGCAAACCTCGGATCGCGAGCCCGATATCGATGGGGAAGGGATCAGTCTGGCGATACGCCGTGGCAATGGAAACTGGGCTGGTTGCAGCAGCTATTTGCTGGCGCAGGAAGTTATTTTCCCAATTGCAGCCCCCAGCGTGATGCAGGCGGCTCAGCCCCTGAAACGCCTTTCAGAGCTGGCCATGCAACCGCTTATTCACCTAGAAGAGCCGATCCGTGAACGGCCCGGTTGGGCGCAATATTTTGCCGCCTTCAATATCCAAATTCCAACATTAACCGGCGGGTTACGTTTGAATGATTATGCTTTGGTGCTGCAAGCAGCGATGGCCGGCGAAGGCTTTGCCTTTGGCTGGCGACACGTTACGCGGGCATTGATCAACGCCGATCTGTTGGAAGCGCACTCAGAATGGGCCTGGCATACAGGCATGGGGTTTTATCTGGTCTGGTCCAACTTACGCCCCCTTTCAGAAAAGGCAGCGCTGACCCGCGACTGGCTGATTGAAGCCGCCGAATGATGCACCATGAGGGCAGGCACAAAGGCACGCAATAGAGGGCGCTGCTCAAAGCCTAAAAAGAAACCCAAGCGCCGGTTTGAGCCGAGTGCACGGCGGCTTCCACAAATTCCATACCGCGTTTGCCATCCAATAAACTTGGCGGCGCAATTAGGTTTTCCGGCAAGGTCACACCGCGGCGACGCGCATCAATTGCGATCGCAAATTCCAAATATAAATTGGCCCAAGCATCGCTCAGTGCTTCGGGGTGGCCACGGGGCATGCGCAGCAGATTTTCAACGGGCGGATAAATGCCTGCCCCATGGCCGCGGGTTAATATTTTTTCTGGCTGGCCAACCGCCCGGTAGGACAAGCTTTCAGGGGTTTCCTGACACCAGTCAAGGCTGGCCTTAGAACCGCAAAGACGCAAGCGCAACCCGCATTGGCTGCCCGCCATCGCTTGGCTGACCATCAAAGTTCCTGGCACCCCGCCTTCAAAACGCAATTGCATAAAGGCGGTATCTTCCAGCGACTTTACCGCGCCGGTCACATGAAAATCAGCGCGCAACGCCTCGATCTGCAGACCGCTGGCAAAGCAGGCCAAATGCTCGGCATGGGTGCCAATATCGGCAACCGTAAAGCTGCTGCCCGTTTGCGCTGGATCCAAGCGCCAGGGGATCTCTTCCGCCTGATCGGTTAAATCTATCGCCCAATCCTGAAAATATTCTACGTGAATTTGCCGCAAATCGCCCAGCTCACCCGCCCGCACCATCTCGCGCGCTTGGCGCAGCATAGGATGGCTGGCATAGGCATAAGTTATCCCGAAAAACACTTTTGACTTTTCTTGCGCGGCGACTAAGGGCCCCAACTCATCGAGCCGCGCGGTTACGGGCTTATCGCTGATCACATCGATGTCCCGCGCCATGAATTCCAAAGCCACGGGTGCGTGCAAGTGATTGGGCGTTACGATCGCTACCGCATCAATGCCATCTGCGCGTTGCGCTTCTACACGAGCCATCTCTTGATAGCTTTCATAACAGCGATCTGCTGCCAAAAACCACGCCTTGCCAGCGGCTTTTGCGCGCTCTGCGTTGGACGAAAGCGCCCCGGCAACCAGCTCCCATCGGTTTGACAGCCGCGCTCCATTGGCATGCACCTCTCCGATAAGACCCGCGCCGCCGCCCACCATACCCAAACGCAAACGGCGGGGCATAGATCCGAATTTCTGAGGTATTTGAGCAGACATATAAGCTTCCTATTTCGCCGAATCGCGCTGATAAATCCAATCATGATCCGGATCATTTTGAAAACGCCACTTGCGCAGCGGGCCCGCCATCACATTCAGGTAATACATCTCATAGCCATAGGGCGCACCGCAAGGATGGTGGCCTTTGGGCACCAAAACCACATCCCCGTCTTTTACCGCCATGGTTTCGTCTAAACTGCCATCTTCGGTATAAACGCGCTGCACACCAAACCCCTGAGACGGGTTTAACCGGTGATAATAGGTTTCCTCAAGATAGGTGATTTCCGGAAAATTATCGACATCATGGCGATGCGAGGGGTAAGATGACCAATTGCCCTGCGGCGTGAAGACTTCGGTCACCAAAAGGCTGCTGGCCACATCGCGCCCTTCCATGGCAATATTGTTCACATAGCGGGTATTGGCCCCAGCCCCGCGCGGCATGGTATCGATCCCCTCGGGGCCCAAGCGGGCGGCAGGATAGGTGCCGGTGCCCGGCGCGGTGCATATAGCCAGCACGCAATCTGTGCTTGCAACTGCACTCCACTCCTCGTTTTGGGGCACATAAAGCGCGTGCGGCGGCGTGCGTTCAAACACCGACATCCGATCCCCCATTTCGCCAAAATCCTGCCCACAAGCTTTCAGAGAAACCTTGCCTTCAACCACAACAAGAATGGCTTCATTGCCCGCGGTTTGTTCGGCCACCTTATCCCCGGCTGTTAAGTGATAAAGCCCAAAGCCCACATAGGACCATCCCGCAGATTCGGGCGTGACATCAAACACCTTCCCAAGGTGTCCCGTGGGTTTGATATGCAATTTGCTCATGGCTTTCCTGCCTTTCATTTTGCCTTAATCCGGCGCTTAAGGCGCTGTATCAATCCATTGTTGCTGCGTTGCGGCCTGCTGAATCGCCTCCACGAGGCGTTGCACCCGCCAACCGGCGCGAAAGTTGAACGGCTCGGCGGCTTGACCGGCAAGCGCCTCGGCATATCCGGCAATTTCAATCGCCTTCAAATCATTAAACCCGATCTGATGCCCGGGTGCGACGCAAAACTGCCCATAAGGGGGATGCGCCGGCCCTGCTTCGATGCGCCGAAACCCACGTTGTCCAGGTTTGTCATTGCCATTGTAAAAATGTAGCTCGTTGAACCGCTCCTGGCTGAAATGCAGCGCACCTTTTGAACCATAAACTTCAAAGTCATGCTGCATGCTGCGCCCTGTCGCGCACCAATTTGCCTCAACACTGCCAGTGATACCGCTGTCAAAGCGCAAAAATGCATGCGTTACATCATCCACTTCGATTTTGCGCCTTTGCCCCGCGGCATCGCGGCGTTCAGGAATCAAAATATGGCTATTGCCCATCACTTGCGCGATCGGGCCCAAAAGAAACTCAGCCGTTGCCAAGGCGTGACTGCCAATATCCGCTAAGGCGCCGCCCCCGGCAGGATCATGACGAAACGTATAGGGGCCAGCGGGATCCGACATATAATCTTCGGCATGGACGCCGCGGTACGAATAAATTTCACCCAATTCGCCAGCTAGAATCATCTCACGGGCCAAGCGAAGCATCGGATTCATTAGGTAATTAAACCCCACTTGCGTTTTAACGCCTGCAGCCTCTGCAGCTTCCGCCATTTCCAACGCGTCGCAGGCCAAGGGTGCCAACGGCTTTTCGCAATAGACGTGTTTTCCCGCAGCGATCGCGGCCAATGCCATTTCTTTATGAAGCGCGTTGGGAGCCGTAATATCCACGATATCAATCGATGGGTCGCTGATCAAATCGCGCCAATTCTCGGTGGCCCGCTGAAACCCAAAGGTCGCGCGCGCGGCTTCTGCCAAGTCAAGCGTGGCATCCGCCAGAATATCCATTTCAAAGCTGACGGGCAGATCAAAAACCCGCTCTGCGGTGGCAAAGCCAAACGCATGCGCTTTGCCCATAAACCCTGATCCAATCAAACCAACCTTCATTGCATTCTCCTAAAAGAGACCATTGACCACAAGATCCGGATTTAACGTTTCAGCGAAATAATCCAAAACATTCTGCACCGAAAC
>JADHOV010000038.1 GCA_016778765.1 Paracoccaceae bacterium
CATTCTTGGGACAAGGTCCCACAAATAAAAGGGTTTTTATGCGGGTCTGCGACTGGTGGCGGCGGGAAGATAGCCTTCTCGTCGAAAACTGGGTATTTGTGGATGTCCCGCATGTCTTGCTGCAATTGGGATTTGATCCATTACCCGACTGGCAGAAAGGGCAAAATTAAGGCCTTTTACTTGATGAGTTGAAAAATTCGCTGGCAAACTAGCGTCAAAGTTCGGAATGTCTGCAGTCAATTGCGGACATTCAAATTGAACCGGGCAATGGCAGCTTTGTCCGCATAACTGCCGTTCGCTGTGCGCTGCAATAAGGTCTGCTATGCGGACATTGCCGCCGTTTACTTTTATTTAACCAGTGAATGTTTTCGTTCAAACCACCAGTATCAGAATAGGGAAATCGAAGAATTCGATACCTACATGAAAACAAGTCGTTTCCCAGCAGCGGGGACTTTAAATATGAATAGGAACCAATAGTTCGGGCTCAATCACCCGCGCATTTGGAACCGCCTTAATCAAATTATCCGCAGATTGCTCAAGGAGTGGGAACGTTTTGTAATGACAGGGAATAATAGTTTCAAAATCAAAAAATTTTGCAGCTGCATAGCCTGCGCGCTTCATATCCATAGTGAAATGCCCCCCCGCCGATAAGATACCGATATCAGGGGCATGAAGATCATTAAATATCTGCATATCGGCCATCACATCCGTATCACCAGAAATATAAATCGTGTGCCCTTCGCCAGAGATCATAAATCCACATTCGCTTCCAACACAACGAGGCCCATCTTGCCCAGAAATTGTTGAACTGTGCACCGCATGCACCATCGTTACAGCAACATCTCCCAACATCACGGTGCCACCCTTATTAAACCCGATACCTTCGATTGCTTCGGTTTTCACCCAATGACTGATCAGATCAACTTGCCCGACAATGGGTATATTTTTATCCTTCGCGATCGGCAGCGTATCGCAGATATGATCGAAATGTGCATGCGTTAGCAAAATGTGAGTGGCGCCCTGAATCGCCTCTGCATGCTTTTCTTCCGGCAAAATGGGGTTGCCAGTGAGCCACGGATCAATCAATAAGACCTGCTGCGCGATCTCTATTTTAAAAGATGCATGGCCCAACCAAATAATTTTCATTTTTGCACCCCTTGCATAAAAATGTAAGATGTAAAACTGACTGGTTTTGAATTTTTTTGCAATTGTTTTTAAGGGCGAAACGCGACGCTAAAACTTGAAAAAGATAGATAATCTTCAAATGCGTACTCTCTTCGAGATCCGCGAATACACATATGCTAGTTGGAGATCCGTTCCGATGGTAACAGTTAAGTTTTTAAACGCGGCCTCCTGCAAAGCGCCCTGCAATCTCACCAAGGCTCAACGCGGTTAACAACCCATTGCCCGACAAATAGCCGGAAACATCCGGGCCTGACACGCCACAAGCGGCTCCGCCACAGGCAAAGATATTTTCAAACGCTGCACCATTTGGCTTTTGAATCTGAGCGCGCGCATTCACCTTCAACCCGCCTTGCGTATGAAAAAGCGCCCCAGTCACTTTAACCGCGTAAAAGGGCGGCTTAAGCATTTTTTCGGGTTTAAAACTACGCCCGAAGGGATCAAGAATTTCTTGTGAAGCATAATCTTGGCATTCCCTCAATGTATGCTCCAGCGCCGCCCGATCTATTGCCAGCATTTCTGCAAGTGCATCGCAGCTCTCGGCGCGCAGAACCGCGCCATTTTCTTCAGCCTTCACAAAATCATCAAAGCCCCGCCCCAAGTCCAAAAGCCGCTGGTCAAAAATGTTAAATGCGACTTGATCAGGTTGTCCAATTACCGATACCGCTTGCTCGGAATAGCCTTGATGTTCATTTGAAAAGCGCAGGCCATTCTTGTTGATTTGAATTCCACCTTCCATCATCAAAGCCCATGTCACCAAAATGCCATGCGGATGCGCAACCGAGCCATGGCCCTGATACCCTGACAGATGCGCAAGCTCAGCCCCCAAAGCTGCGCCCCAAATGATCGCTTCCCCCTGATTTCCAGGATGACCAAAATACAATGCATCTTTCATTTCAGGAATATGCTTTGCAATCAAATCAGGATTGCCACCATACCCGTTACAGGCCAAAATCACGGATGACGCCGCGATATGTTCAACATCCTTATTGGGCCGTTGGCATAAAGCGCCCAACGCCATATCATTTTGATTCACAATAAGATCGGTGATGAGCGCATCGGTTACCACAAAAATACCTTTAGCAGCCACGGCAGATTCAAGCCGGTTTATAAGACCAATACCAGTGGTTTCAGGCACTGCATGCATCCTGTGATTGCTATGCCCCGGATAAAGAAAGTTATCCAATACATGGAACGGAATATTATAGCTCTCAGAGAGCCAATCAATCGTTTTAGAAATTTGCTGAACGATTTGTTGCACATAAATTGGATCCACGCTGTCACGGTTTTTGTGCAAAATATCAGCACAGAAAATATCTTCGCTGTCATCGATCCGTTGGGCCTGTTGCGCGCGGGTCCCAGCTGCGGGAATCAGCCCAGATGACAGCGCGGTTGAACCGGACAGGCGCGTTTCACGCTCGGCGATCAGAACCGTCGCGCCCGCCTCATGCGCGGCAAGAGCCGCCGTCAGACCGGCGGCGCCGCCGCCAACGATAAGGCAATCAACATCTATATCAGATGGAAACTCGTTTCTTCTGATAATGCCGGGCACTGGTTTTCATCCTGCAAATAAATTTATGGCATCCCGTATAGAGATCACATCCCCAACCGTGGCTAGTGATGCAATCGAGATATCATGGGTTTCGGCACTAAAGGCGGCACAACCATCCTCTAATATAATGGTTTGGAAATCACGCACATGCGCCTCTCGCACCGTTGATGCGACGCCGCCATTGGTAACAATTCCACAGACCATTAAGGTTGTGATCCCAGCGCGATTAAGCGCAAACTCCAAGCGCGATTGATAAAACGCCGAATAGGCTACTTTTTCGATCGTAATATCCGCAGGCTGAAGCTCATCGACCAAACTATGCCCCCAACCACCGGGCTTGAAATCACCCTGCGTGAGAAACGGCCTTAATTTTTTCAGATGTGCCGAGATAAAAGGCGCGCCTTTTTTTCCGGGTACCAAAGTAAACTGCGTGGAAACGATCCAGCCGTCAGCGCTTCGTACAACATCGAGCAAAGGGGCAATCTTTTCGGGCAAGGCTGCAATCGCCGAATTAGAGGTTCCAGAGCGCCCATATGCCCCTTCAGGGTGCAAAAAATCGTTCTGCAGATCGACGATAAGCACTGCCGTTTGCGAGGGAATAAATTTATGTTGAGACATTTAATCCTCTTCTGATTTCATAATAATGTTACCAAAATCATCAACCTCTGCGCTCAGACCAGGGTCGACGTAAATTGTGGCATCTGGCTGCACCAACAGCGCGGGGCCTAAAATTTTGCTGCCCTGAGGCAATAAAAGACGGTCGTAAATACCCGCGTCATGCCAGGCACCATTTGCAAATATCTTTTGATCTGCCAAATAACAGGCTGCAACGCTTTCAGCACGTTGTCCTCGTGCGAGCATTTTAATGTCAATCTGCGGACGCTTCCCGATCACCGACAGGCGCAGGTTCAAAATTCGAATTGGGATTTCATCTAACAATCGGCCATAGGTTTTGAGATAGGTTGCCTCAAATGCGTCTCGAATAAGATCCGGGCTTAAAGGTGTATCGCTGGGGACCGGCACCGCAACAGCGTGGGTTTGACCCATATAGAGCATATCCAATTCGATCACGCTTTCTGTTGCCACCAACTTCGCTTTTGATTTTTTGATGATCGAATGTCCCATCTGCGTCATCGCCTGGATCAGCCCGTTTACCTCCTTGCAATTAAGGGCGTCTAGCATCGTATTTAACGTGCGCACTTCATCATGGCGAAGGTCAGACATCACGCAACCCAAGGCCGAGTTTACGCCCGGGTAGCGGGGAATAACCGCCGCTGCCAAACCAATATCTTGCATAAGGGCCCCTGCGTGAAGCGCTCCACCGCCCCCGAAAGGCATCGCAGCAAATATTTTGGGATCATGACCGCGCTCAATCGAAATAAGCCGTATCGCACCCGCCATTTTGGAATTGGCCACTTTAATAAGCGCTTCTGCGGTCTCTTCGACATCCATTCCCAATGGGTCAGCAATATGCGTTTTTAGTGCGGCCACTGCGGCGTCGCGATCCAATGCCTCGAGCTTGTTGCCGATCGGTTTTCGCGCATCAATGCGGCCCAAAACCAAATTTGCATCTGTAACGGTCGGGCGTTCATTTCCCAAGCCATAGCACGCCGGGCCTGGATCAGAGCCCGCGCTATCGGTTCCTATTTCAAGCAGGCCAGTTTCGTCGATATGCGCGATTGAGCCGCCCCCTGCCCCAATCGTCGACATTTCAATCATCGGGGTTCGTATAACCATTCCAAAATCAATACTGGCTTGTGATGTCAGCATGTTTTGGCCATCGGCCACCAGCGATACATCAAATGACGTACCCCCCATATCACAGGTAATCACATTTTCAAATCCAGCAGCCTTGGCAATTTGCCGCGCCGCCACAACGCCTGCAGCAGGGCCCGACAGCGCCGTGCGCACAGGAAACGCTTTGGCTGTATCAACCGACATAATTCCGCCATTAGACTGAACGATTAATATTTCAGAGCCAGCCTCACCCTCTGCAATGCGGGTTTCCAAACGCGCCAAGTAATTGGCAACAACCGGCTGCAGATAGGCGTTCAAACTCGCCGTAGAGCAGCGTTCAAATTCGCGAATTTCAGGAAGGATTTCTGTCGCGACACTCACATAATCATTAGGCCAAACCTGCCGCAATATCCTTGCAGCTTTGATTTCATTATCCCTATTTGCATAGCCATTGATAAAAAACAGACACACAGATTCGCAACCTTGAGCAATCAACTCCTGCGCCGCCGCTTTAATTGAAGCTTCATCCACATCTTTAACAACCGTACCATTTGCCAAGGTACGTTCGGACACTTCCAGACGGCATTTGCGTTCAATGACCGGTGTAAATTGCCCCCAAAGCCCCCAGGTTGAAGGGCGATCGCGCCGCCGCATTTCTAGAACGTCGCGAAACCCTTCGGTGGTTATGATGCCTGCCTTTGCCCCCTTGCGCTCTAACAAAGCGTTGGTTGCAACCGTGGTTCCGTGAATGATCGTGGATACAGAACTGAGATCATGATCGGTTGCCGCCAGAATGCCGCTTAGAAATCCATTGGACTGATCGCCCTTGGTAGAGGGAACCTTTTCAACTCTGACCGCGCCAGTCGCCTCATCAAGCGCCAATGTGTCAGTGAATGTACCGCCAACATCGACGCCAATAACGATTGATTTACTCATGATTTTTTTCCAGAAACGTAACCTTGCGCAAGATCATTGCGTATCAGCTCTTCAGGGCGCTCTTGCGCGTTACCATAGCCACCTCCGCCCGGAGTTTCCAAACGAACTCGTTGACCTTTGCGCAGTTTCACGCCTGTGATTTTTGAGGCCAAAGGCGGCGTTTTATCGGGAAAAGCAGTCTCTTCATCAGCGCTTTGGTAAGTAAATTTATTCATCGCCCCAGCGCCTCCGCCAACGACTCCAGGAGGCGGGAATTTACCGCGCTCGCCAAATAAGAACACCGTGGCACTGTCTTCCAGCAACTCAATTTCATAGATGGCCCCTAACCCGCCACGATGCTTCCCAACGCCGCCCGAATCCGGACGGAGCGCCCATTGCGTGAAGGCCACCGGATAGGCCGCTTCAAGGATTTCCAATGGCGGGATCGTTGCGGTTGAAATGGGCGCATTACCATGGTTCAAGCCATCTCCTTCTGGGTGCCCACCATGGCCACCGCCAAAAAACGAAAACATCACCCAACGCGCGCCGTTTGAGCGATGCCCTGCCATAGATAAGGCATTTATGGTTCCATAGGCGCAGCCATTCACCCGCTCGGGCGCAATATGCTCGAAAGCACAAAACAAGACATCAATGAGGCGGAGGATGGTTTCCGTGTAGCCACCGACAGGCTTTGGCGCTTTCACGCTTAAAAAGCTATCTTCGGGTATGATAAACTCAACGGGCTGTAAAACACCCGCGTTCGCCGGCACATCGGTGAAGATGTGTTTCAATGCTACATAGGTTGCTGCAATCGTTGTTGATCGGGAAATATTCACTGGCCCTGCACAGGCTTGGCTCGAACGGCTGAAATCCACCTTGAGGCGGTCGCCTTCAATGCTCAGATCGACCGCCAGTTTAAGCGCCACATCATTCACGCCATCATTGTCAAGAAAGTCTTCGACAGAGATCGTACCATTTGGCAAAGCCTGCAAATGGTCCCGCATCATACGATCTGCACGCGATTTAAGGAGGCTCAGCGCGATTTGTATATCGGTTTCGCCATATTGATCAAGCAGGTCGTCCAACCGTTGATGGCCTAAATCGAGCGCATTGATTTGGCCGTTAAGATCCCCATAAAGGGAATTTGGCAAGCGCGAATTGGCGGAAAGAATATCCACAATATCCTTGTTTAAAACTCCAGCTGAAAAAAGTTTTACTGGAGGAATCAACATGCCTTCTTGAAAAGACTCAGTGGCTTCCGGGTTATAATTTCCAGGGACATTGCCACCCACATCATGCCAATGGCCAACCGAAGCCAGATAACAAAAGACGGTTCCATTTCGATAGATCGGCTTGACCAGTCGAAAATCAGACAGATGCGTCCCCCCCTCATAAGGGTCGTTGAAGATGAAAACATCCCCGTCGCTTAAATTGCCATCGCGCGCAACTTTTTCAATCACCGCCTTGACCGCGAAAGCCATCACCCCAACAAAAATCGGCAGCCCAGACTTGCCTTGTACCAAGGTGTCACCTGTGATCGCATCGTAGATGCCATGGCTGGCATCATGTGCTTCAGCGATAATCGGGTTAAACGCAGATCGAAACAAAGTGGCATCCATCTCATCGGCGATTTGTTCAAGCCTACCCTTCAAAATCGCAAGGGTGACCGGGTCTAAACTAATATCTGTCATAATAGGTTCAAATATTCCCTTGATCTTCATATTTGCGCCCGAGCTCAATCAAGTCTTTTGTGCCGAGTAAATCGTTCAGACCTTTAAAGTCATGCATTTTATCTGAAAATTTCTGGTTATTTCCATGGGTCAGCAAGCCGCTGTAATAGGCCTGCAAATGATGCGCAATCGCGCGCACAGCTCCTCCAGGAAATATGGCTATTTTATAACCGAGCTTTGCCAGTTCACCGGCAGAAGAAATAGGTGTTTTACCGCCTTCGACCATATTTGCCAAAACTGGGATCTGAGCTGAAAATTCTGCGCATATGTGTTGCATTTCTTGAAGCGACTGGGGGGCTTCGACGAATAATATATCGGCCCCCGCCTCTTTATAGGCCCAAGCGCGCTCAATCGCTTCGGCAAACCCCTCAACCGCGCGCGCATCCGTGCGCGCAATAATCAACGTCTCCTCACTAGCACGGGCGTCAAGCGCAGCCTTAATTTTTCCAACCATCTCCTGCGTTGAAACCAATTTTTTTCCATCCAAATGCCCACATTTCTTAGGAAAAGACTGATCTTCAAGTTGAATCGCGTGCGCGCCTGAACGTTCAAAACTGCGCACCGTGCGCTGTACATTCAACGCATTGCCAAAACCTGTATCTGCGTCGACAATTATCGGAGTATTTATGCGATCGGTAATTGCGGCGATCGTATCATTCACTTCAGAAACGCTGATCAGGCCAATATCAGAAGTTCCAAACCGCGTGTATGCCAAGCTGGCCCCCGATAAGTAAAGAGCCTGAGCACCCGACTGGCTTGCGATCAAACCCGACAAGGCGTCATATACACCTGGCGCAATGATAAGACCGTCTTTTTCAAGCGCGTCGCGCAAACTCATTGGCCGCTCTCCTCACGTTGAAACCGCTTCTCTAGATGCGGCACCAGGCCGCCATCCAAAATGAGGCGTTTCAAAAAGTCTGGCAACGGGTTCAGCGGAATGTTCGTGCCTCGCCCATCTAGGTTCAATGTAGCCGCGTGAAAGTCAAAATCCACATTTGCTCCATCAACCAATTCTGGCAAACCCATAAGCGCTGCATCTATTACCAAAACAGGCAATCCTAAATTTATGGCATTTCGATAAAAAATACCTGCAAAACTAGGGGCGATAATTGCAGCTATACCTAAATATTTCAAAACTTCAGCGGCTTGTTCACGCGAAGATCCAACCCCCATATTGGCATTGGCCAACATCACATCGCCAGGCCGTACAGAAGCGGCAAATTCAGGCCGCACCGCCTCAAGGCAATGGCGCGCCTGCTCTTCCAAGGGCTTTTTCATATAAAAGCCCGGCGCCAGAACATCCGTATCAATCGTTGTGTCAAACCGCCACAAACGCGCCATTTATCCGCCTCCCATAACCTGTCTGGGGTCACTCAATTTGCCCGTAACGGCCGAAGCTGCGACTGTATAAGGAGAGGCCAAATAAACTTGTGAACTTGGCGCGCCCATGCGGCCTTTAAAATTACGCGCCGTCGAAGATAGACAAACTTGGTTCTCTGCCAAACGATCGTCTCCATAGCCCGCGCAGATACCGCAGGAATTGGCCAAGAACTCGGCGCCAGCATCCTGCAAAATTTGCATTATCCCATCTTGCGCGGCTCGGTTTTGATCTCGCAAACTGGCCGGCGCAACTTTCAACGTCACGTTTTTTGCAATACGCCGCCCCTTTAGAACCTCTGCGGCCGCCGCCAGATCTACATACTTTGCTCCCGTGCAGGCCCCAATATATGCCACATCAAAGGAAATGTTACGAAAAGCGTCTGCTGCATCAGCGTTTTCAGGGGAATGCGGAGCCGCAATTTGCGGCTCTAAACTGGCGGCATCAAATTGCATTACATTTTCAGCGCTTTCCGCCGCCTCTATCTGAAAATCGCGCCAATTTGCAGGCACTTTACCACCCGCGGCCTGCACAAAAGCGACGGTAGCTTCATCTGGCGCAATTAAACCAGCTTGTGCGCCCAGCTCTGCCGCCATGTTAGATAAGGTCATCCGCTCTTGCATAGAAAGCGCTTGAATGGTTTCCCCCGCATATTGAATAGCCTGATACAGCCCGCCCCCCATACCAATCTTACGACACATCGCCAGCATCATGTCTTTCGCCGTGACATAGGCGCTTAACTGATTGCGCCATGACATAAGAATTGTCTCTGGAACCTTGATCCAAATTTCGCCCGTTGCAAGCACCCCGGCCATTTCAGTCGCGCCTATGCCAAACATATAGGCGCCAAAGGCGCCGCCGGTCGGTGAATGGCTATCCCCCCCAACGCAGAAAAGCCCTGGAGCCAAATGCCCTCGTTCGGGCAGAACAATATGGCAAATGCCCTGCTCATCATAAAATTTATCTATAGATTGGTCTTGGACCCATTGTTTTGTCAAAGCTTGAATGGCTTGCGTTTCCGCATTATCCGCCGGCACATAGTGATCCGTCACCACAACGATTTTATCTTTATCCCACACCTGCCGCTGCAAACGATCTAAAATCGGTTTGACCCGCCGCGGACCGCCAGAATCGTGGATCATAGCCAGATCAACCTCGCATATCACGACATCACCAACGCGCAGCTTTGACTGGCCAGAGGCCCTAGAAATAAGCGCTTTTGCTAAAGTATCCATCCAAACTGCCTATCACAGAATTGTCGCATGTCTCTAATCTTCTTTGGCCTTCTCGGCTGCTTGCTATTAAGATACGGAGATTGCTCGGATTTCAACGGGCAAAAATGCAAAGGAAGATGGAATGCCGCTGATAGAATGTACATTGATCGAAGGCTATGATGCGCCGACGCGCCGTTTGGTTTGCGAACGAATAACCGATGCGGCCTGTTCTGCCATTGGGGCATCACCTGAATTTGTAATCGTAACGGTAAAGGAAGTTGCGCCCGAAAATTACATGCGCGGGCGCAGCCAAAAAAAACCCGCCGCCGCGCCGAAACAGCCCGATCAGATTGTAAGGGCGTTTCTTGCGGCAATGGAAAAGCGCGCGCTGGATGAGGCAGCTGGTTGGCTAGCGGACGACGTCAAACTGATATTCCCAGGCGGGGTAAGTTTCAGACATCCTGACCAAGTGGTGGCATGGGCAAAAACGCGATATCAATCCGTTTCTAAAACCATAGAAAACATAGAAACGGCTTTTGAAGGCGAGAGCGCGTCCGTATTTTGCTTTGGAACGCTGCAAGGTACTTGGCTGAATGGCGAAAGCTTTACGGGCATTCGTTTTATCGACAGGTTCATGATATGCGGTGGCAAAATAACAGAGCAGCAGGTCTGGAATGACTTGGCAGAGAACAAGCATCAACATTAGAGGCGCTACAGCAATGGCCGAGACAATCCTTCAGAAACGTGTGTTGGACTATTTTCGTGGTGTCGACCAAGAAGATTTGCCCCTTATATTAACTACATTATGCAAAGACTGTCTGTTTTCGGTCGAAACGCATGGAATCGCGCTAAAAGGGCATCAAGAGATTAGCGGAATGTTCCAGCGGCTATGGTCCAAGCACAAATGGGTGCGCCATGACCAGTTTTCATTTGTGGAAAATACAACGAATGCCGAAATTGCTACCCGGTTCAGGGTAACCAATATGCTAAAAACGGGACAGCTGGTCTATAAATCCAATTGTAACTTTTTCACCCTTAAGAATGAAAAATTTGACACTGTGCGCGTGTATATGGCCGGCGAAAACACGCTGAACCATGCTGATGCAGATTAGTGATTAAATTCACCGGCAGCGTCCATCATTGCCTGCACCATAGCATCGCGCGGTGCTGGCGATGTTGGATAGGCGCGCACGCTTTGCGCAAGCCCCAAACCCAGTAAGGTTTCCACCAGTTTATAAGTCAATGGGCCGGGATTGATCACCGGTATATCTAATGCATCAGCAAGATACGCATGGGCTTGATGCATTGTGGTTGACCCCAGCAAAATAACATCAGCGCCGTCTTGAGCAATCGCTTGCTGCGCTGCAGACAATAATTTTGAAAAAATCTCTTCTTCTTTACCTTCTAATAAGACTTGATTGTCCGGAGCCACGTCGATCGATCTTATCGAGGCCATCTGCATCTGAAGACCCAAGTCTTTTGCCGTTTTTTGGTAAAGATGATCCCATTTTTTCCACATTGTCAGAATTGAAAACCGCCGCCCCAACATCAGGGCGGTTAACATGGAAGCCCGTCCGGGCCCGACAACCGGGATCGATAAAACCGAGCGTAACGCAGCCACTCCGGAATCGCTCATCGTATCCACGCAAACGGCATCAAACCCATCTTGTTCAGCGCTTTGACCAGCTTCCAGAATGGCCATATCCGCAAGCACCATATCGGCCTCTGAAATATAGTTTTTAGGCGCAGCTTTCACCGCTTTGAACGTAAATGCCATTTGCTCGGATATTTGAACCGCATCGAGCTGTTGTTTGCGCAGGGCCAAATTGTCTTTTGACATTGGAAACGGAACAATCACCAAAATTTGCTTCATATATTCATACCACTGTGCAACTCTTCTAACAGATTTCCTCGATCTAGGACGCCACCAATGATATCGCTTGTCAATAGACGTCTATTCATAACCGGGATGGGAAGTGGCATCGGCCTTGCAAGCGCGCGCCTTGCCAAGAGCCTTGGCGCGCATGTTTCAGGGACTGTTTTCAACAAGGCACAACGTGACGCAGTCGCGCCGATAGTCTCTGCTGATCACTGCTTTGAGCTGGACGTCACCGATGAAAACGCGTTGCACAGCGCAATACGGCAAGCCGCAGAGACATCCGAGGGGTTAGACGGGATTTTATCTTCAGCTGGTATGATTAAACTGCTGCGCAGCGAAGAGACCAGCCCGCCAGATTGGGCCCGCATTCTGGATGTAAATTTGAATGCGAGCTTTCAGCTTGCCAAATGCGCTATTCCCTATTTGCGCCAAAATGAAGCAAGCGCCATTGTGATGATCTCAAGTCAAATTGGCCTCGTCGGGCATAAAAATGCAGCGGCATATGCCGCCTCAAAATCCGCGATTAATGGTTTGGCCCGATCGATGGCGCTTGAGCTTGCGGAAGATAACATACGGGTGAATGCCATTGCACCGGGCCCAATCGCAACCGATATGACAGCCGCGACGCGCGCCAACAAACCCCGCTTCGAAGCCTTGAGGCAAGCGATACCTTTGGGCCGTTTTGGACGCGCCGAAGAAATCGCCAATCTGGCGGCGTTTTTACTTTCGGACGCGGCCTCCTTCATAACCGGTCAGGTGATAGTGGCAGATGGCGGTTTCACCGCGCAATGACTTACAAGCCCAAATATGACCTTTTCAAATCACTGTTTTCGCGTAAGTCGGCAGCAGGGCCCGACATAGCGACCGTGCCCTCTGCAATCACATAAGCCCGATTTGCAATCGCGAGCGATTGAATGACATTCTGCTCCACCAATATCACGGCGAGACCGCTTTCATTAATCTGTTTTATCAATGTGAACATCTGCTCCACCAATAAAGGAGAAAGGCCCAACGATGGCTCATCCAATAGCAGCAAGCGTGGCTCTCCCATTAGACCGCGCGCTATGGCAACCATCTGCTGTTCGCCCCCCGAAAGCGTACCAGCGGTTTGAAATAGGCGTTCTTTGAGTTTAGGGAAAACGCCCAGAACCCGCTCAAGATTGCTGGCCCGATTGGGCTTGCCCCGCCGATAACTGCCCAATTCAAGGTTTTCTTTCACGGATAGGTTGGGAAATAACTTGCGCCCCTCGGGGACATGTATCAGGCCCATGTCAACGATCTCAACAGGGTCGCACCCCGAGATTAAAACATCATCGAAATAGATCGAACCAGAGCTTGGCTTGATCAAGCCCGAAATTGTGTTGTTCAGCGTGGTTTTTCCAACACCATTACTACCCAGAACCGCGACAATTTCTCCCGCACCCACATCTAGCGTGACATCGCGCAACACCTGCAGCGGACCGTAGCCCGCGTTTAAACCTTCAATCCTGATCATGCTGCACCCTCGCCAGCCATCGCCGCGGCCGCCCCATGGCCAAGATAGGCCTCAATAACGATTGGGTTCGATGCCACCGATTCCGGCGTGCCTTGGGCGATCAGTTTTCCATCATTTAAAACATATGTTCTATCAGATAAATTCACGACCGCTTTCATCACATGCTCGATTAAAAAAATCGTCACGCCTGTATCGCGAATACCCTTAATGACGTCGACAATTTCGTCGATTTCGGTCGGGTTAAGGCCCGCCATAACCTCATCAAGCAAAAGCAGCCTTGGTTTGGTGGCTAAGGCCCGTGCCAGTTCAAGGCGCTTTCGGGCCGCAACGGTCAATCCATCTGCTTTTTGATGCAATTGCGAGGTCATGCCAACAATGTCAGCCACGCGTTCCGCCTCACGTTGCGCCAAGACTTTATCGCCGGTTCGAGAATAGGCCCCAACCATAATATTCTCCAGCGTATTCAAAGCCGCGAATGGTTGAGTGATTTGAAACGTGCGTACCATGCCTCTCTGGCATATTTTATGCGGTTTCAGATTTAAAATCGACTGCCCATGCAGCTGCACGTCACCGCCATCGGGCTTCAAAAACCCGGCAATACTCGCAAATAATGTTGTTTTGCCAGCCCCATTGGGCCCGATCAAAGATACAATCTCACCTTCAATCACCGATAAATCCACCGCAGAAACGGCGATCAAACCGCCGAAGCGTTTTGTAAGTTGCTTTACTTCAAGCACCACCGTCCTCCTTTTTGCTGCGGGTCTTGCGAAAAAGTCCGACCAAGCCGTTTGGAAGATACGAGATGATAAAAATCAAAATCACGCCATAAACGATCAGGCTCAAACCCGGGGTATCAATAAAATGTCGGGCGACTTCATTCACAACATGTAACACAACCGATCCGATAAGCGGTCCAAACACTGTGCCCAGCCCTCCGACGATGCTTACGAGTAACATTTCAACCGATAAGGCGATTGAATATGAAATTGGCGGGTCAATATATAAATATTTCTGGGCATAAAATGTTCCCGCAGCGCCGCCCATACCCCCCATAATCATAATCGCATAGAGCTTGCATTTCAGCGTATTAATGCCCAAAGCTTCCGCGGCCTCTTCATTCTCTCGGATCGCAACAAGCTGCGCGCCAAAACGTGACCGTTCCAACCACAGGGCAATCGCCAAAGAAATCACCAGCAAGAAAAGCGAGAAATAGTAAAAACCCGTGGGCGAAACAAATTGCAGATTCTTTAACCCGGGCGCATAGGTGAGGAAAAGCCCAACACCTCCGCCCGTAAATTCAACCGAATTTGCCAAAACGCGCAAAAGCTCTGCAAAAGCCAGCGTGATCAACGCGAAATATGATCCACGCAAGCCTGATCTGAAGCTTAAATATCCGACCAGAAATCCCAAAAATGCTCCCATCAACACGGCCACAAAAATGCCAAAGATAGGAGGAATACCAAACGTGATCAAAAGAATGGAAGATGTATACGCCCCGGTTCCAAAGAACATAACACCACCAAAAGAAAACTGACCTGCATACCCCCCCAAAATATTCCAAGACTGCCCGATATAGGCAGTAAAAAAAATCAAAGTCAGAACATCGAGGTAGAATTTGCTCGAGATACCAACGGGTGCAAGCGCAGCTACCAGAAAAGCCAACCCGAACAACAATGCATTTTTAGCCTTTAAAGTCATGCCTTGCTCCCGAAAATACCCGTCGGTCTAAAAACCAGGATCAAGATAAAGATAAGAGAAATTCCAATTTGCCCCAGGCTTTCGCCCAGAAGCAGCCCCCCAACAGATTCTGTTATTCCAATAATAAAACCGCCTAGCAAAGCCCCAACGATACTGCCCATCCCTCCCAAAACAACGATTGTAAAAGCGATTATGACAAATACGTTTCCGGTATAGGGGTCTACGTAAAAAATCGGCAGTAACATGCAACCGGCGGCGCCCAAACACGCGATACCAATGCCAAATGTTACTGCAAAAACATGCTCAACATCGATCCCAACCAATCTGGCCCCTTCGCGCTGTTTCGCAACGGCGCGTATTGCCTTTCCTAAATCTGTGAGGGACATCAACATCCAAAGAAATCCACAGATCACAAGCGAGGCGATGAAAGAGATCAGCTTGGGATATGACAGATACAAGAAGCCTAAATCGAGTGAGTCATAACTATAAGAAAGGCTTATCGTTTGTTGATCGCCTGTGAAAAAAAACAAAGCTGCGTTTTCAAGTATAATCGATAAACCCAGCGTGATCAGAAGGATATTTTGATCTTTACCGCCGGAAAGCTTCCCGATCCCCCAACGATAAATAACATAGCCGAAAAAGAAACTCGCCGGCGTTACAATTAGGATCGCAACATAAGGATCTATATTCAAAATTTTAAACAGAAAATAAGCGGAATACAGCGCCAGCATCAACATCGCACCATGAGCAAAGTTAATAATGTGCAGCACACCGTAAATCAGCGTTAAGCCCAAAGCGACCAGCGCGTAAATGGCGCCAAACATAAGCCCGTTAATGATGCCTGCTGGAAGCAGTGAAAGACTGGTTGATAACATCTGATTTCTTTGCCCGATGACGTTTTCTTGTTGGGAGCAGCCTTAAATTCACCCAAGGCTGCCCCTACTTTAAGACGGTTTTTTAACTGCGCGGGAATACCGCAGAAGCGGACGCGTAATCAGAGGGTGCTATAATTTGCACATCGCCCTTCTGTGCTTGAATGGCCACTGCGCGCGAACCCATATTTTGACCATCAACCATTTTTGTCGGTCCGTAAGGCATAAAATCAATATCCAGTGTTGAGCTTGCCAAAGCTGCATTCACAGCCTCTTTATCGGTTGAGCCTGCACGCTCAAACCCATCGGCAAGGAACATGATTGACATGTAAGCGCAATATACTTCGAAGGTGAAATACTTGCCATCTGCCTCGGTGCGTGCGCGCATCTCTTGACCTGATGTCGAGCGCGGATCGTACCAATGGTTCACATCGATCATATTTTCTGCGATTTGAGGCATTTCATCTACAAACTTAAAGTTAAAACCGCCTCCAAGCACAGAATAGCTAGCCATAAAATCAACCCGCTGTTGGCGCAAGGTTTTCGCAAGAAGAATATACTCACCTGGATAGTTAATCGGCATGATAATATCTGGCTTGGCCGATTTTAAGCGCAATGCGATATTATCAAAATTTCGCGTTGGGTTGGCGTGTTTGATCGTTTCAATCACTTCCAAACCATGGCTGGCAAGAGCTTTGGTCACCAATTTGGCTGTTCCGGTACCAAATTCTGACTCTTCATGCACGATTGCAACCGTTTTGGCAGGCGAGCCTGCGGCTTTGTTAATCTCAGCAAGATTAACGGACGCATCCGCCGCAATCCGGCCATATCCGTCAGCCATTCTAAAGATGTTGCTCAGGCCGCGCTGCACCAATTTATCCGAAACACCAACATCAACCGAGAACGGTATATTATATTTGGCTGCAGCTGCCGAGGCCGCAAGTCCAACGGCTGATTGATAACAGCCTTGAATAGCGTGCACACCTGCCTCGTTCATTTTTTCAACTTCAGCGGCGCCAATCTCCGGCTTTGTCTGCGAGTCGCCCAAAACTGCTTCTAGCGCCGCGCCTCCCATAGACTTTATACCGCCTGCAGCGTTGATATCGGCAATGGCCATTTGTGCCCCATAACGCAATTGTGCAGCCGGGTAAGCGGCCCAGCCCGTTGCAGGGTGGATCAAGCCAATTTTAACGGCACCAGCGGCACGCGCGATTTTCGGAGCTGATAAACCTGCTGCGGCAAGTGCAAATGTTGCCGAGGCTCCTCTCATAAATTTACGGCGCGAGCCTGTAAATAAATCCTTCGATCTAGTCATTGAACTCTCCTGTCAGTTTTGTGTAGGCCATTACTTGATCCTTATATTTTGATTAAACACGTAAAACTCTGTTTGTGTCCAAACAATAATGATAAAATAGCGCGCAAGGCAGATAATCAAATTTGTAAAGTTGGAAAAGACTTATGCCAAATCACCTACACGCTTTTGCTGATTTTCTGACACAAATAAAGTTCGAGGATATTCCTGAGCCAACTGTGAAACGCGCAAAACTGATTATAGCCGATTGCATTGCGGCCATTGTAGGCGGCAGTGCTGAAGCCGAAAATGAAGCCTTGGAAACCTCAATCGCGCGCGACGGATGCGCGCGTATCTTAGGCGGCTCAAACTTCAGCGATGCACAATATGCAAGCCTGATGAACGGAACAGCGGGCACAGCGCTTGAAATGGATGAAGGTCATCAATTTGCACGAGGGCATCCTGGTATGCATGTTTTTCCAGCATTGCTTGCCGCCTCCGACACCGCGGATAGGCCGATCACAGGACAAGAATTTCTTCAGTCGTTCATCCTTGGATATGACATTGCCGCGCGTATCGGACTTGCAACAAACTTGAACCCACATATGCACCCGCATGGCACCTGGGGCATTATCGGCGCTGCTTCAGCGATTGGCGTCTTAAATCGCTTAGACAGACAAAAAATTATAGAATTGATCAACATTTCTTCAAACTTCAGCTTAACAACCAGCCGAAAAACTATGCTGGAAGGGGGCACAGTTCGCAATTCCTACACGGGTATTTCCAATCAAATGGCGCATTTGGCTTATCAAATTTTAGAAGCCGGTTTCAGTGGAGAAAAAGATGGCATCGACTCTGTTTTTGGAAATATTGTTTCTTCAGGCTTTGATACCGCTGCGGCTTTGGACGCGTTGGGAACGCGGTTTGAGGTAACCCGCAACTATTTCAAGCTTCACGCCTGCTGTCGTTATAATCATGCAGCTTTAGATGCGCTCTGGCTCTTAATGGAACAATATTCAGAACTTCAAAACCCCGAAAACATTGCACATATCAATGTTGAAAGCTATTTTCTGGCGGCCGAATTGACCGATCCTAAACCGCGCAATATGCTGGCGGCACGATTTTCTGTTCCCTTTGCTGTGGCCACAAGTTTGGTCAATAGATCCTCAAAAATTCAGAGCTTTACCCAAGATATGCTTAGGACGACCAAAATATTGGAACTGGCTGCAAAAACATCGATTAAAGAAAATACTGATATGTCAGCGCAATTACCCGATTATCGCCCAGCCAGTATCTGCATTACCATGCAAGATGGAAGCACCTATCACGCGAGTGTAAAAACCAACCGTGGGGATTGGCGAGATCCTTATTCTGAGGCTGAATTAAAAGAAAAATATAATAGCTTAACCGCCCGCCGTTGGAGCATCGCAAAAAGTAACGCTCTTTATAGACGCATTCTAGATTTAGATCGCGCCTTGGACATGAAAGAAGTATTCACCCTTTAAAAGGGGCGTCAGCAGGCACGGTAGTTTTTCGCTGCGTGCATATACGGGGCACAAAACGAAATTACAAAATGGGCTCACTGCGGTCGATCGCTGCGTATGTCACAAATGGCAGTAATGCAGAGGGAACCGGACACTCGCAGCTCTGATAGTATCCACCAATCGACACGGTGTCGGTGCTTGGAGCGGGAGGGATAGGTGGAGGATATCACATGTCCAAAATCCAACTTCCTGCAATCAAGCTAAAATACAGTCCCTGGAACAAGGGACGCCTCATCGGGCAGAAACGCCCGTTGCTCGCGAAACAGGTCTGGGCCATCAGGGCGCGGCTCGAATTGGCCGGAAATCTCAGAGATCTTGCGTTGTTCAACCTTGCCATCGACAGTAAATTGCGCGGCTGCGATCTTGTCCGGCTAAGGGTCGGAGACCTCGTGGTCGGCGATCATGTCCGGGAGCGAGTTTCGGTCATCCAGAGCAAGACACAGCGACCAGTTCAATTCGAAGTCTCGGAAGGCACACGGGATTCCATCTGGAATTGGGTTTGCAGTCCAGCGATGCTGGCGGTCATCCATCTCTTCCCGAGCAGGTTTCATGACCGGCCGCATGTGTCGACCAGGCAATATGCCCGGATTGTTCGCGATTGGGTGGCGGCGATTGGTCTTGACCCAAGCGGATACGGCACACATTCACTGCGACGCACCAAGGCCGCGTTGATTTACCGTAAGACCGGCAATTTACGCGCAGTCCAGCTTTTGCTTGGTCATACAAAGGTGGACAGCACGGTTCGCTACCTCGGTGTCGAACTTGAAGACGCGCTGAGTATTGCCGAGAAGATCGACATTTAAGGGTAGGGCGGGCGGC
>JADHOV010000039.1 GCA_016778765.1 Paracoccaceae bacterium
ACTGATTAAAAGTCAGTTGCTCTACCAACTGAGCTAACGGCCCACTAAGCGGCCTACTTAAAAACACCGCGCGGTGTGGTCAACCCCGAAAACAAAGAAAAACTCGCAATCTATGGATTCATTGCTCTGAGCGAGATATATCCTCGCTCATGAACAAATCGCTGACCCCTAACTGGCCGTTTTTAAAAATGCACGGTCTTGGAAATGACTTTGTGATCCTGGATTGGCGCAAGGCCGCTTTAGATTTGCCTGCCACATTGATTACCGGTTTGGCCGACCGTCATCGTGGCGTAGGCTTTGACCAGCTCGCCGTCATAGAAAGCGGCACTGGCGATGCCCATTTACGGTTTTTCAACGCTGATGGCTCGGTTGCGGCAGCCTGCGGCAATGCAACCCGCTGCATCGCGCGATATTTGATGGATGAGCTCGAAAAATCCAGCTTGCATCTCACAACGGATCGCGGCGCCTTGCGCGCGGAAAAATCATCCGATGGTTTTGTCTCGATAAATATGGGGCAGCCGCTGCTCGCGTGGCAGGATATTCCGCTTTCCGAAGCGATGGACACGCTTGTTTTGCCGATCAAAGGAGATCCAAGCGCAACAGGTATGGGTAATCCGCATTGTACCTTTTTTGTCGAGGATATCGCCGCAATCAACCTAGAAGCGGATGCAGCACCGATCGAACATCATCCCCTTTTCCCCGAACGCACGAATGTACAATTTGCGCAGGTGATTTGCAAAGATCACATCCGAATGCGCGTCTGGGAACGCGGCGTCGGGGTCACGCTTGCCTCTGGCTCTTCGTCTTGCGCCACAGCCGTGGCGGCCGCGCGCCGCGGCTTGACGGGACGCAGCGTTAAAATTGACGTGGATGGGGGCAGCTTACAGATCGATTGGCGTGAAGATGGGGTCTGGCTAACGGGGCCGACCATGCATGTCTTTTCAGGTCATTTAACCACTCAATTTCTGGACAGCCTGCAATGAGCCAAGCGCCAAAAATCACCACATTGGGTTGCCGGTTAAATGCTTATGAATCAGAAGCAATGCGCGCCTTGGCCGAACACGCCAGCTTGGGAGATGCGGTGATTGTGAATACCTGCGCGGTCACTGCTGAGGCAGTTCGCAAATCGCGCCAGGAAATACGGCGGTTGCGGCGCGAAAATCCGGCCTCAAAAGTGATCGTGACCGGATGCGCGGCGCAAATTGATCCAGACAGCTTTGCACAGATGCCCGAAGTAAACGCCGTGATCGGCAATAATGAAAAAATGCAGGCGGCGACATGGTCGGCTATGGCCGGGGATCTGATCGGGGATACCGAAAAAGTCAAAGTCGACGATATCATGTCGGTGACCGAAACCGCGGGTCATTTGATTGATGGCTTTGCCACACGGGCAAGGGCTTATGTACAGGTTCAAAACGGCTGTGATCACCGCTGCACGTTTTGTATCATTCCCTTTGGGCGAGGCAATTCGCGATCCGTACCCGCTGGCGTGGTGATCGACCAAATCAAACGGTTGGTAAATAAAGGCTATAATGAGGTTGTGCTGACCGGCGTTGATCTCACGAGCTGGGGGGCTGATTTACCCAGCGCCCCAAAACTGGGCGATCTGGTGATGCGCATCTTAAAGCTCGTTCCCGATTTACCACGATTGCGGATCAGCAGCATTGACAGCATTGAAGTGGATGAAAATCTACTGACTGCGATCGCCACTGAACCGCGCTTAATGCCGCATTTGCATCTTAGCCTGCAACATGGCGATGATTTGATTTTAAAGCGCATGAAGCGGCGCCATCTGCGCGATGATGCCATCGCATTTTGCGAAACCGCGCGCAAACTGCGCCCCAATATCACATTTGGCGCAGATATCATTGCGGGTTTTCCAACCGAAACCGAGGCGCATTTTGCCAACTCGCTGAAACTGGTGGAAGAATGTGATTTAACCTGGCTGCATGTTTTCCCTTATTCCAGCCGAGAGGGCACCCCGGCGGCGAAAATGCCGGCCGTAAAAGGCCCCGAAATTAAGCTGCGTGCCGCCAAATTGCGCGCGCTTGGTTCGCAAAAAGTTGCGGGGCATCTCAAAGCCCAATATGGTAAAACCCATGCAATCTTGATGGAAAACCCCTCAATGGGGCGCACCGAACAATTCACCGAAGTGGTGTTTTCAACACCGCAAGCCGAAGGGTGCATTATATCCGCAAAAATCATCGGCATGCGGAACCAACAGCTGGTCGCCTGATGGCCCCCAGATGCACCGCGCTCGGATGACCCTGCCCATTCTATATAGTTTTCGGCGTTGCCCCTATGCCATCCGTGCCCGGCTTGCGCTGCAAGTCTCTGCCATTTCTACAGACCTGCGCGAGATCGTTTTGCGCGACAAAGCGCCCGCTTTTTTATCTATTTCGCCCAGCCAAAGCGTGCCCTGTCTGCAGCATAACAATTTTGTGATTGATGAAAGCCTTGATATTATGATCTGGGCGTTAAGACAAAATGACCCACAGGGCTGGCTAAAAATGCCCGATTCAGGTTATGCGCTGATTGACCAGAATGACGGAGCGTTTAAAGCCGCATTAGATCGTACAAAATACCCCAACCGCTTTCCCCAAGATGATCCGCTAAAAAATCGCCAGATCGCCAGCGAATTTTTGCACCTCTTAAACGAGCAGCTGCAGGTAGGGTTCTTATTCGGGCCCAGCGCAACCTTGGCAGATAGCGCAATATTGCCTTTCGTGCGCCAATTTGCCTTTATCGATAAAGCCTGGTTCGACGCCCAGCCATGGCCCTATTTGCAACGCTGGCTCGAGAGCTTTCTAAGCTCTGATGCATTTCATCTTGTGATGCAAAAATATCCCAAATGGCAAGACGGCGATCCCCCAACGCTGTTCCCAAGCCAGCCAAGCGCCACGTCTAAATAATAGGATATGCTTCAAAAAGGTTTGGCCCGAGCTGATCGAAATGAATAATCCGGCGCGGTGCATCTACGCCTCTGGAACGCTGGCGGAATCTTGGCTGCGCATTTAATAGGTAAAGCGCAAATAGCGCTGGAAAAGCGGTCAGCCGAGCGTTAGCTTGCGGTGAAATGTTTACGTAAAGGCAAATTTACCATGCAATTGATTTTTTCGGCCGCCTCGCCCTTTGCCCGCAAAGTCTATGTATTGATGCATGAAACCGGACTGACAGAGAAAATCGCTTTAAAAACCGTGCAAACCACGGCCTTTAACAGCGCTGCAGATTTGAAAGCCGCAAACCCGCTTGCCAAACTGCCCACTTTGATCACAGAAGATGGCCGGGCATTGTTCGATAGCCGGGTGATTTGCCGCTATTTGGATGATTTTGCAGGCAGCAATTTCTATCCCAAAGAAACTTTATGGGATGTGCTGACTCTGGAAGCCTTGGCCGATGGCATAGCAGAATCGGCCGTTTCGATGGTCTATGAACTGCGCCTGCGCGCCGCGCATGAGCAATCGCCCGGCTGGATCGAAGCCCAATGGGCAAAAGTTGAGCAAGCCCTTGATGCGTTAAATTCGGGGGATTTCTCTGCGCTAGATGGGCCGGTAAATATGGGGCAATTGGCGTTGGCCTGCAGCTTAGGTTATCTTGATTTCCGCCATGAGGCGCGGGCTTGGCGCAACGGGCGCGACCGATTAAGCGCTTGGTATCACCGTTTTTCACAGCGCAAATCGATGCTTGATACCCAGCCTGACGGCTAATCCAAACCAGGCGTAACGCGCAGGCTGCCCCCAAGCTAATTTGGCCGCGCATATCCGCGCTCTAGGAAAATTGCGCCCGCTTAGCCTTGCAAAGATTTGACGTTTAATGCGCCTTCTTCGCGCGCTTGCATCGCCAGCGCCGCCGCATAAGAGGCCGCAGCTGTGGTGTAATAGGGAATTTTATCGAAAAGCGCGACCGCACGGATATCACGGCTATCCTCCACAGCCTGCGCCCCTTCGGTTGTGTTCATCACCAAAGAAATCTCTTCATTTTTCAGCATATCAACGATATTCGGGCGGCCCTCATACATCTTATTCACAACATCGCAGTTGATCATATGCTCCGATAGGAAGGCCGCGGTGCCCCGCGTGGCGACCAAAGCGAACCCAAGCCCAACCAAGATCTGCGCAGTTTCCACCATCTGTTCGGTTTTATCGGTATCTTTGATCGATATAAACACGCGCGTGTCTTGCCCCGGCTTGGGCCGTGGTAAATCCATGCCAGCGCCCATCTGTGCTTTTAAAAATGCCCTCGCAAAACTTTGATCCCAGCCCATCACCTCGCCGGTCGAGCGCATTTCAGGCCCCAAAATTGTATCTACACCCGGGAAGCGCGCAAACGGCATCACCGCTTCTTTTACGCTATACCAGGGCATATCGGGATCAGCCAAGGTCATTGGATCAGCGATCGGCACCGATTGTTCATAAGAGGCTTCGCCATAGGGCGCGCGGAGTGGAAAGTTTTCCATCGGCTCCCCCGCCATCAGACGCGCCGCAATCGAGGCAATGGCGCTATCGGTGGCTTTGGCCACAAATGGCACAGTGCGGCTGGCGCGTGGATTGACTTCAATCAAATAAATCTCGCCATCTTTCACCGCGAATTGAATGTTCATCAGCCCCACAACACCCAGCGCCAGAGCCAAGGCCTGCGTTTGCCTTTTCAATTCCTCAATAATCTCAGAAGAAAGAGAATAGGGCGGCAAAGAGCAGGCGCTATCACCTGAATGCACGCCGGCTTCTTCGATATGCTGCATAATGCCCGCGACATGCACGGTAGTGCCGTCACAAAGCGCATCCACATCACATTCAACGGCGCCCGCCAAATAACTGTCAAGCAAAACAGGGCTATCCCCAGAGACCTCAACCGCATCTTTGATATAACGTTCCAATTGACCCATATCGCGCACGATTTCCATCGCCCGGCCGCCCAGCACGTAAGACGGACGGATCACCAAAGGAAACCCTAGCCCTTGGGCAATTTCAATCGCCTGTTCATTCGTGCTGGCAATGCCGTTCTTGGGTTGCTTTAGCCCCAGATCTTGCACCAGTTTTTGAAACCGCTCGCGATCTTCGGCCAAATCAATCGCATCCGGCGTGGTGCCCAAAATCGGAATACCTTCAGCGTCCAGCGCTTTGGCCAATTTCAAAGGGGTTTGCCCGCCAAACTGCACGATCACCCCGTGCAAAGTGCCCATTTCTTGTTCAACCCGCAGAATTTCCATCACATGTTCGAATGTAAGCGGCTCAAAATAGAGCCGGTCTGAGGTATCATAATCAGTAGAAACCGTTTCAGGATTACAATTCACCATGATGGTTTCATAGCCCGCATCGGTCAGTGCAAAGCAAGCATGACAACAGCAGTAATCAAATTCGATTCCCTGCCCAATACGGTTTGGGCCACCGCCCAAAATAACAACTTTTGACGCATCAGTCGGGCGCGCTTCACATTCCACATCGCCCATCATCGGGGCTTCATAGGTGGAATACATATAAGGGGTTTGGGCTTCAAATTCAGCCGCGCAGGTATCAATCCGCTTGAACACCGCCGTCACACCCTTCGCGTGGCGCAGCTGGCGTATTGCGGTTTCGCTCTTCCCAGTCAAATGGGCAAGACGGGCATCGGTAAAGCCGAACATTTTCAACTCGCGCAGAGCCTCTGCATTTTGCGGAAGCCCATTTATCTTCACGGCCTCTTCCATATCAACGATTTCGCGGATCCGGGCCAAAAACCAGGGATCAAATTTGGTGACGACAAAGATTTCATCATCGCTCAACCCATGGCGCATCGCTTGCGCAATCGTGCGCATCCGATCCGGCGTTTGCAAACTGATCGCGCGCACAACCGCAGCTTTTTCGGGCGCCCCTTCGATCTCAACCTCATCAAAACCGGTGAGACCGGTTTCCATAGATGCCAAGGCTTTTTGCAACGATTCATGAATCGTGCGGCCGATTGCCATCGCTTCGCCGACAGATTTCATCGCCGTGGTCAGCTCGGGCTGCGAGCCGGGAAATTTCTCAAAGGCAAAACGTGGAATTTTGGTTACAACGTAATCGATTGTCGGCTCAAAGCTTGCAGGTGTTACCCGGGTGATATCATTGTCCAGCTCGTCGAGCGTATAGCCAATGGCCAGTTTGGCGGCAATTTTTGCAATGGGAAACCCAGTTGCTTTAGAGGCCAGCGCAGAAGAGCGCGACACGCGCGGGTTCATTTCAATCACCACCATACGCCCATCTTCGGGATTGATCGCCCATTGCACGTTCGAGCCCCCAGTCTCCACGCCGATTTCGCGCAATACGGCGATCGAATGGTTGCGCATGATTTGATATTCTTTATCCGTCAATGTCAGCGCTGGCGCGACGGTGATCGAATCGCCCGTATGCACGCCCATCGGATCCACATTTTCAATCGAACAGACGATAATGGCGTTATCCGCGGCGTCGCGCACCACTTCCATTTCATATTCTTTCCAACCCAGAAGCGATTCATCCACCAAAATCTGGTTCACCGGTGAAGCATCCATGCCCGTGCGGCAATAATATTCAAAATCATCGCGGTTATAGGCCACGCCGCCGCCTGTTCCGCCCAATGTAAAGGCAGGGCGAATGATCGCGGGCAATCCGATTTCATCCAAGGCCTCATTGGCCATGCGAACGCCCGCGTTCAAATCTGCTTTACCTTCGGCATCTTTGGGCGCAGTGATAATAGTGGCTTTGGGATTTTCGATCCCCAGTCGATCCATCGCCTCGCGAAATAATTTACGATCTTCAGCCATTTCAATCGCATCACGCTTCGCGCCGATCATTTCAACGTTGAATTTGTCTAAAACGCCCATTTCCTCTAGCGTCAAAGAAGTGTTCAACGCAGTCTGTCCACCCATCGTGGGCAATAATGCGTCGGGGCGTTCTTTTTCAATAATCTTGGCAACCACATCGGGGGTGATCGGTTCGATATACGTGGCATCCGCCAAACCCGGATCGGTCATAATCGTGGCCGGGTTGGAATTGACCAAAATCACCCGATACCCTTCTTCTCGCAACGCTTTGCAGGCCTGCGCCCCTGAATAGTCAAATTCACAAGCTTGTCCGATAACAATAGGACCGGCTCCGATGATCATGATCGATGAAATATCGGTTCTTTTGGGCATTATATAACCTTTGATAAAGCGGCGAAACAGCCGCGCGCTGCCATGCAAAGCGCGGCAAATTGTTGTGGGTTATAGTGATCACGCTGCAAGGTGCAAGTGCCTAGGCAGAAATACCATTATTTGCGGTATAAGTGTCTGTCCTCTTCGGTAAACTCGTCCTATGAGAGACGTAGGAATGGCAGCGGATGTGACATGAAGATTCGGTTTGACACAGATAATGCGCAACAACCGCGCAGTTTTGACCACCCGGTCAGGGTGATTTGTGCTGCCACCCCCTCAGCCCTGCCAAACGCCCTGATAGCTTTGGATGCCGCGCTTTCAGAGGGGCATTGGATCGCGGGCTATGCCAGCTATGAGATGGGCTATGCGCTTGAGCCGCGCCTTAACGCGGCAATGCCGGAAACGCGGCAATGGCCTTTACTATGTTTTGGCGTTTACAAAGGCCCAACAGCGCGGCCACCCCTCTCAACCGCAGCCCACCGGGCAGCGCAGCTTAGCGCCTTTACGCCGCAATGGCGGTTTGACGAATACGAAAAGGCCTTTACCACCGTCCAACGTTATATCGCTGCGGGGGATATTTATCAGGCCAATCTTACCTTCGGGCTAACGGCAGAATTGCAAGGATCGGTTGAACGTTTGTTTGACGATCTGAGCGCTTACCAGGCGGTAAAACATGGCGCCTTGGTCGAACAAGAAGATGGCAGGGCGATCATATCGCGGTCTCCAGAATTATTTTTTCGCACAGACGCGTCCGGGCAGATCGAAACCCGCCCGATGAAAGGCACACAGCCGCGCGGCATCACGAAACCTGAAGACCAGAAACGGCTAGACTACCTGCAATCAGACCCGAAAAATCGCGCAGAAAACCTGATGATAGTAGATCTTCTGCGCAATGATATTTCGCGCATTTGCGAAGCAGGATCGGTGAAAGTGCCCTCGCTTTATCGCGTGGAAACCTATGCAACCGTCCATCAGATGACCTCGCAAGTATTAGGTCAATTGCGCAGAGGCCAAACGCTGTCTGATATTTTCAAAGCGCTGTTTCCCTGTGGCTCTATCACCGGTGCTCCAAAATTGCGGGCGATGCAAATTTTGCGTGATTTGGAGCCAGAGCCGCGTGAAATTTATTGTGGTACGATCGGCTGGGCCGCGCCGGATGGCAGCTCTGAGTTCAATGTTGCGATCCGCAGCCTGATGATCGATAACCAAAGCGTTCGATTAAACGTTGGCGGCGGCGTAGTCTATGACAGCGATGCCGCCTCAGAATATGAGGAAGCTCTGTGGAAAGCCCGCTTCGCAACCGCATTCCAAAAAACTGCCGTTTGATTGAAACCCTGCGGATTGATCGGCAGCTCGGAGCGGTTGATATAAAGCGGCATTTAGACCGCATGTGCCTGAGCGCGCAAAAATTGGGGTTTGTATTCCAGCGCGGCTTTATCACCGAAAAAATTCAAACGATCAAAACCACCAAAGTCTTGCGATGCCGGCTCACTATCGACCAAGCTGGGGCCGTTGAAATAACGCAGGCGCCGCTTGCTCCCACGCAGCCCGAATGGCAGGTTGCCATAAGTCCGCAGCGGTTAACGTCCTATGATCCCTGGCTGCGCCATAAAACCACCCAACGCCAGATCTATGATGACGCTCGCGCTGCGCTGCCACCCGATATCGATGAAATGATCTTTTTCAACGAAAAAAATCACCTCTGTGAGGGCACGATAACCAATATTTTTCTGCAGCTAAAAACCGGAGAATGGGTGACGCCGCCAATCAGCAGCGGATGCTTGCCCGGCGTGTTACGAGCCCGCAAACTGGCAAAACGTCAAGTGCGGGCAAAAATAATCACCGCTAGAGATTTGGAAAATTGCCAGTCGTTTTGGCTTGGCAACGCGCTGAGAGGCGAAATCAAGGGCAAACTGCTTCTGGGATGACTTGACATCAGCCCCACAACCCTGTGTATCGGCACAAACATTGATCTTTGCTTGGAAAGGCCAAAGCCATGCACGCCTATCGCAGCCATACATGCGCCGACCTCAACAAATCAAATGTCGGAGAGACCGTGCGTCTTTCAGGCTGGGTGCATCGCGTGCGTGATCATGGAGGATTGTTGTTTATCGATCTGCGCGATCATTATGGCATCACGCAGGTGATGGCGGATCCGGACAGCCCCGTCTTTGCAGAAATTGAAAAGCTGCGCAGCGAATGGTGTATCCGCATTGATGGCAATGTCATGCTGCGCGATGAAAGCCTGATCAACGCCAAAATCCCCACGGGTGAGGTTGAGGTATTTATTCGCGATCTGGAAGTTTTGGGGCAAGCTGAAGAGCTGCCGCTTATGGTCTTTGGCGAGCAAGACTATCCTGAAGAAACGCGCCTGCGCTACCGCTATTTGGATCTGCGCCGCCAAAAGTTGCAAGACAATATGAAGCTGCGCTCAGACGTCGTGGCCAGCATCCGACGCAAAATGTGGGACCGTAATTTCCGCGAATATCAAACTCCGATCATCACAGCCTCAAGCCCGGAAGGCGCGCGCGATTTTCTGGTGCCAAGCCGGCTGCATCCGGGCAAGTTCTATGCATTGCCGCAGGCGCCTCAACAGTTCAAACAGCTGATCATGGTTTCGGGCTTTGACAAATATTTTCAAATTGCCCCCTGCTTTCGCGATGAAGATCCGCGCGCGGATCGCTCTCCAACTGATTTTTATCAGCTTGATCTTGAGATGTCATTTGTCACGCAAAAGGATGTGTTCGACACGATTCAACCCGTTTTACGTTCGGTTTTTGAAGATTTTGGCGGCGGGCGGACAGTCGATACCGAGTGGCCGCAAATCTCCTATCGCGATGCAGCGCTTTGGTACGGTTCGGACAAGCCAGATCTGCGCAACCCGATCAAAATGCAGCGCGTTTCTGATCATTTTCGCGGGTCGGGCTTTGCAATTTTTGCAAAATTATTGGAACAAGAGGGCACCGAAATTCGCGCCATCCCCGCGCCCGGGGGCGGCAGCCGCAAGTTTTGCGACCGGATGAACGCGTTTGCGCAAAAAGAAGGCTTGCCCGGTATGGGCTATATTTTCTGGCGCAGCGGCGAAAACGGCATGGAAGCGGCGGGGCCTTTGGCCAAAAATATCGGGCCAGAGCGCACAGAAGCGATCCGGCAGCAGCTTGGCCTGGACGTAGGAGATGCTGCGTTTTTCTTGGGCGGGAAACCCAAATCCTTCGAGGCCGTTGCAGGCCGCGCCCGCAACGTGATTGGCGAAGAGCTTAATCTAACCGATAAAAATCGTTTTGCCTTCGCTTGGATTGTTGATTTTCCGATTTATGAACAAGATACAGAAACCGGTAAAATAGATTTTGAACATAATCCGTTTTCGATGCCGCAAGGCGGTATGGAAGCGCTTGAGGGTGATCCTCTTGCAGTTTTGGGCTACCAATATGATCTATCTTGCAACGGATATGAATTGGTTTCTGGCGCGATCCGCAACCACAAACCCGAAATCATGTTCAAAGCCTTTGAAATCGCTGGCTATGATGAAAGCGAAGTGCGCAAAAGATTTGGCGGCATGGTCAACGCGTTTCAATTTGGCGCACCGCCGCATGGTGGATGCGCCGCCGGGATTGATCGTATCGTGATGCTGCTGGCCGATGAGGCAAATATCCGCGAAGTGATCATGTTCCCCATGAACCAACGCGCCGAGGATCTTATGATGGACGCGCCAAGTCAGCCGATGGCGGATCAATTGATGGAGCTGAACCTGCGGGTCATCCCGCAAGACTAAAGCGGCAGAAGCCTCATTAATGTGCAGCGGGCGATTTTACCCCTCATGGATTACAGAATTGCGATCTGGCCAATGCGGTGTTCAATGTTCGCGCAGAGCTGATCAATATCGCCGGTTTTTATGGCCTCTTGCATATAATCATCGCCACTGGCCGCGCACACCCCCGCCAAAAAACTGCGAATAAAGCCTTCTTCTTTAGCGGAGGGATAATCTTTCAAACTGATCAGCGCCTGCACCAAATCATCGCGAAACGTAATCAAATCAGGTAGGACCGGCGCATCTTGCAAAACAATCGGGCCTTTGGGTTTCTGTTCGACGGGTAAAAGCTGCAAAATCGTTGATTGAAAGCAAGAGAGGTTTTCAAAAGGTTTTGCAAGAAATCCATCCGCGCCCGCTTTCAAGCTTTGATGATGCATCAAATCATCCCCGCTGGTGCCCAAAATCACAGAAATGCGCGGAGATGCGCCCGCCAATTCTGATATCAACTGAAGGCCGGACCCATCCGGCAAACCAACGTCGATAATGACGATTGTGGGGAAGTAAACGTTCAAATGCCGGCGCGCCGCCGCCAAACTATCCGCGCGGCGCAATCGGGCACCGCTGTGCAAACACATCAAACGCGCCGCTTCACAGATAAAACGGCTATCTTCGACAATCAGAACTGTTTTTCCGATCAAGGGCCGCGTGTTGCGCCCCATTAGCGTCAGCTCTACCAGATCTAATGAATTCATGCGCGCCTCCTGCGATTCTGAAACCATCCTGCCTCAGGGTGGCTAATAAGCGGTTAATTCAAGCCAGATCGCGCGAGCAGCTCTTGCACCGCCGAAACTCTCAGCGCATAAGGTTGCGCAACCGATAGGAGAGCTCAGATGATCGGACGCCTTAATCATGTGGCCATCGCCGTCCCCGACTTAGAACGCGCTGCAGAGCAATATCGCAGCACCTTAGGGGCTGAGGTTGGACCCGCCCAAGATGAGCCTGATCATGGCGTCACCGTGGTATTCATCACGCTGCCGAACACCAAGATCGAGCTGCTTTATCCTTTGGGGGAAACCAGCCCTATTCAAAGCTTTCTTGATAAAAACCCAAGCGGTGGCATCCACCATATCTGTTATGAGGTCGGCGATATTACGCAAGCCCGCGACCAACTTCTTGAGGCTGGCGCCCGGGTTTTGGGCAATGGTGAGCCAAAAATCGGCGCGCATGGAAAACCTGTGCTGTTTTTACATCCCAAGGATTTCAACGGCACCTTGATCGAACTTGAACAAGTGTAACGAGGAGCAAAGCGAATATGTCTATAACTTCTGCGCTGGTTCTCTTTGCCGTTCTGTGGTTTTTAACCTTTCTGGTTGTGATCCCCATCCGTCTCAAAACACAAGGCGATGTCGGCTCGGTCGTGCCTGGCACGCATGCCGGAGCACCTGAAGATCACAATTTGAAAAAGAAGGCTTGGATTACCACAGCAATCGCTGCGGTGCTTTGGGGCGTGATTGCATCGATCATCTTATCGGGTGCGATCACTATCCGCGATCTGGATGTGTTCAACCGGATGGGCCCTGCCGCAACAAATGAAAGCCCTGCTGATCAATAGCAGCGCGATGCGCGGCGTTACTTAAGACAAATCACGCCCGCGCAGCGCGCCCAGCAACGTTGATGTAAAGAACAGCGCCGCCGCGCAGCAGATAATACTGGGGCCGGTTGGTGTATCCCAATGCAATGAGGCAGCAAGACCGCCAAGCGTTGCACAAGCACCAAACGCCGCCGCGATCAACGCCATCGCTTCGGGTGTGTTTGCAAAATTACGCGCCGCAGCTGCTGGAATAATCAACAATGCCGCGATGAGGATAGCCCCGACAACTTGAATGCCCAGCGCCACAATAAGGGCCAAGGCCAAGGTCAATACCATTTGCTCACGCTTGGGGTTGATTCCCTCAGCCTGCGCCAAATCGCGGTTCAAAGTGCAGGTCAGCAAGGCCGACCAGCGCCACCCCAGCAACCCCACCACAAGGAAAAGCCCAAGGCCTATCCACAGAAAATCGGACCAGGCAACCGATAGAATATCTCCAAAAAGATAGGCCATAAGATCGATCCGGACATCCGAGAAAAACGACACCGTCACCAAGCCCAAAGCCAGCGTTGAATGTGCCATCACCCCAAGCAGCGTATCCAATGTTTGACCGCGGGCCTGCAGCGCAGAAATCGCCAGCGCCATTGCAAGCGCAATCAGCAACACGCCAATAAACACCGGCAATGCAAACGCCAAAGCCAATGCCACACCCAAGATTGAGGCATGCGCTGTGGCATCTCCGAAATACGCCATTCGCCGCCAAACCACAAAACAGCCAAGCGGCGCAGCCGCCAAAGACAATGCCACACCCGCCAAGATCGCCCGCAGCAAAAAGGCGTCAAACATCTCCATCAGGCCAGCTCTTTGGAACTGGCACCGGCTGCGCGCTTTGGCAATGTAACTGTCGCAGCCGGCCCGCGCGGGTGATCGTGATGATGATCATGGTGATCGTCATGATCATGATCGTGCTCATGGCGGTAAAGCGCCATCGCACCATCTGTTGAGGCCCCAAAGAGGGTTTGATATTCAGGGCTCGAGGCCACCTGCTCTGGGCTTCCCTGGCAGCAGACGTGCCCGTTCAAACAAATCACCCGATCAGAGGCCGCCATCACAACGTGCAGATCATGGCTCACCAACAGCACTGCGCAGCCAGTTTCTTGCCTTACCGTTTCTATTTGCCGATAAAAAGCAGCGGCTCCAGAATGGTCCAAACCCTGCGTCGGCTCATCCAAAATTAACAGCTGCGGGCGGCATAACAGCGCGCGCGCCAGTAAAACGCGCTGAAATTGTCCGCCAGAAAGCTGTGATAACTGCACCTGCGAAACATGCCCCAGCCCCGCCTGCGCCGCTGCGGCCTCAAGATCTTTGGCTGGCATGCGGCGTGGCAGCGCCATAAACCGGCTGACAGTCAGCGGTAGGGTGGCATCGATATGAAGCTTTTGCGGCACATAGCCGATGCGCAAGCCAGCTTGCCGGGTCAAAGCGCCTGTCAGCGGGGTTATCGAACCGATAAGGCTGCGCAGCAAGGTGGTTTTTCCCGACCCGTTGGGGCCGATAACAGTGAGGATTTCGGCCGATGAAATGCTCAGATCAACATTTTGCAGAACCGTTCGGCCATTCAACGCAACGCTCAGGTTTTTTGCCGTAATCAAGCTCATTCCGGTTGATCAGTCAGACAATTTGGGCAAATGCCTTCGGCTTCGATCACCGCTTTTTCGATTACAAACCCTGCAGAATTCGCCACATCGCTTAACGGGCCACTGGTTTCATCCACGCGCGTTTCGGCAACCGACGCGCAGCGCCGACAGATCAAAAACGCTGGCGAATGGTGCAAGCCAAGATGCGCGCAGGCAATAAAGGCGTTTAGCTTTTCAATTTTATGCGCAAAGCCGCGCGCCACCAGAAAATCAAGCGCCCGATAGGCCACCGGCGGCTGATGCTTAAAGCCATCTTCACGCAACTGATCCAGTATTTGATACGCCCCCATCGCCCGATGCGCCTGCAAGAGCAACTCTAACACCCGCTTTCGCACTGGGGTGAATTGAACGCCTTCTTCAACACAAAGCGCATCCGCGCGGGCCACCCCCTCGCTGATACAAGCAGCGTGATCATGTTTGTGGAATCCTAAATTCATTCTGCCTGTGTACTAAAGTAATTTGCGCATTCCAATGCCAATTCCTCTTGATATGTTATTCTGTAACAAATAAAGAGTAAAGTATGTTATAATATCACAAAGAAAGAATCCGATGCGCCAATTAAAAATTTTAGCCACAGCGCTGCTTGTCAGCGCAAGCGGCGTGCGGGCAGATGTGCCAAATGTCGTCGTCGATATCCCGCCAGTTTTTAGCCTTGTCAGCAGCGTAATGCAGGGCGTGGGCACGCCAAAACTTCTGCTGCGCGGCAATGAGTCTCCGCATAATTTCGCGCTACGCCCATCGCAAAGGCGTGATCTTGGACAGGCTGATATTATTTTTTGGATTGGTGAGGGATTAACCCCTTGGTTGGAAAAAGCACAGGCCTCTCTTACACAGACGCCTATCTCGGTGGCCTTGGGCGAACAAACAGGCGTGGTTCAATTATCATTTCGCGAAGGGGCCTTTTTTGAAAACCATGGCGACCATGGCGACCATGACGACCATGACGACCATGACGACCATGACGACCATGACGACCATGACGACCATGACGACCATGACGACCATGACGACCATGACGACCATGACGGCCGCGGTGAAGTCAATGGGCATACAGAGCATAATCGTGCAGAAACGCACGAAAACGCCGCAGCGCATGACGGCAAGGACCATCAGGATCATGCAGGCCACGACCACGCTGGCTTGGATCCGCATTTCTGGTTGGATCCACAAAACGCAATACATTGGATCTACACAATTGCGGATATATTATCGCAGAAAGACCCCGAGAATGCCGGCACCTATTATGCAAATGCTACAGGGACCAAAGCCAGCTTAGAGCTGTTAAACAAAAACATCGCGCAGCAGCTGGCGCCGCATCGCGCGGAACGCTTCTTAATCGTGCATGATGCCTTCCAATATTTTGAAGCGCGCTTTGGGCTTGCCGCACAAGGGGCCATTTCAGATGGTCACGCCGCGCCGCCAAGCGCCGCCCGCATCTTGGCTATTCGGAAACTCATGCAAGATCAAAAAATCAGCTGTGTGTTTGCCGAGCCAGGATATAACGCGAAGCTTCTAGACAATTTGATCAGCGAGACTTCAATGCGCTTGAAACAGTTGGATCCGCTTGGTGCAGGCCTGCCCTTGGACCATATGCTCTATGAGGCTGTTTTGCAGAATATGGCCGATACGATGGTAGCCTGCTTCACGAATAATGAAGGATGAATCAATCTGAGCCCCGCGCCTCTTCAGGAGGGGCGGGCCGGTCAGGCTGCGCGGCGGGGGCGGGCAATGTATCTTGAAAAGCCCAGCCGCTCGCCTGCAGCAACTCGGCCAAATTTTGCGCCTTACGTTTGAAATAATCCGTCGCATAACTGGATCGCTTGCGGTTGATTTCCCACCTTTTTGCATAGTCTTTAGCGCGGAGCCGATCTTTAAACCCCAACCGCTGAAACGCTTCAAACACGATCACGGGAGCGCTTTGTTCTTTGCCGAAAACGGCCCGCGTTTTCATATTGTGGACGGTGATTAAATACTGAATCAAAATGCATAATAAATCATCCCGATAGAAACTTTCTTTCTTCCCCCGCGGCCATTTCTTTTCAAACCCGCCCGTTAACAAAAGTGAAAATTCATGCGCCGCTGGTCCAACCAACAGCCTTTCAGCTTCCATCCGCAGCACATATCCGCGCGCCAAAGCCCAAATATGGCGATCTTTATGCGCCCAATCGATCAGCTCTTGCTCTAAAGGCTCGGGCAGCTTGGCGTGCAAAGAATATCCCTGCGGCGCCAAGCCATCAATGAAATGCATCGCGCGATCCGACCAAGGTTCAAACATCAGCTGCCCTTCGATTACATGACCTGACAGCCTAATCAATTGCATGGTTTCTTGAATCAGCTTTTCGTTCATTTTCATCCTGCAGCACTACGCGCTTTGCTAGGCGCCCTAGCTGGCCTTGATCCTTACGCTTTACTGCATGCGCGTGCGAGAACCGTGCCAAACGCCCGCAAGCCAACCCTAACTGGCGAGAATTTGCCACCCGCTTATTACGTAAGCCCGGCTTTCTGCATGCCCTGCAACACGGCCTCCACCGCAAAATCAGGAAGCAATGGGGCGTAATCGGCCAATGAGGTCACATCGGGACGCAGCTGCAAAAAGGCCTCTAAATCCCGCTGCGCATCGGCCAATCGGTCTAAATTTCCCAATGCAGCCACTTTAAACCCCAAAAGCAAATTGTTCTCCGGATCGTTTTCAACCGCGCGGGTTATTTTATCCAACGCCTCATTCATGCGCCCCAAAACCATCAGAAGGCTGACTTCAAATTGCGGCCATTCACTCCACTCAGAAGGGTCAAGTGCCTGCGTTTTCAAAAAATAATCATAGGCCAAGTCAATATTGCCAGCATAGGCTTCTGTCAGGCTTAAGGCCCGCGTTGCCGCAGAATTATTGGGGTTTATACCGAATGCTTCATTGGCATAATGCCGCGCATTACCCAAATCATTGAGCTGAAAATAATAGCTGGCCATCATTGCAAGTGCCCCAGCATTCGACGCTTCTTTTTCCACAACATAAGAAGCAATTTCAAAAATCTGAGCAGACAGTTCTGCGCGCCTGTCTCGGTTATGTGGCTTGAACCTTTCGCGAAGAAAGACTTTGCATTTTAAAAGATAGGGATCCAGAAAATTTACCGATGCCTGAACCGCTTGATCGCATAAAGACAAAATGCCCTCTGGTGCATCCCGACGGTGATATTGTTGCAAGGCCTGCAAATACAAATCCCACGCGGTGAGGCTTTCCGGCTTTGAAAGCTCCGTATTTTCGCGAGATTGGCGGCGAATTTCAGGATCAATCGCCCGGGCAACCGCGATCGAAATTTCATCTTGCACTTCGAAAATATCATCCAAAGGGCGATCCCAACGGTCAGACCATATTGTACGATCTTTTAAGGCATCGGTTAAACTGGCGCTGATCCGCACCTTATTGCCAGCTTTACGTATACTGCCCTCAACCAAATACCGAGCGTTTAACTTATCGGAAATTTCGCTCGCAGTGAGCGAAAGACCTTTCACCGAAAAGCTTGAATTGCGCGAGACCACCGGAAAGGTTTTCCACAAAGCCAAATGGCTGATGATATCTTCCGTCACCCCATCGGCAAAATATTCCTGTTCTTTATCCGCGCTCATATTTTTAAATGGTAAAACGGCAATTGAAGGCGGCGCGCCAGCCTCAACGGGTTCGATTGCAACCGGCGTTGGCGCGATCTGGCGCGGCGCCAGCCCGCCAATGGAAACATCAAACGCGTGCACGTTGGTATTCTTAACCTGTTGCGGCCCAATATCTTGAAAGCCCAAATCCACTTTCTGGCTCACAAAATCATGAATACTTTTTGACAGGCACACGCCACCGGCTTGCGATAACGCCTCTAAGCGGGCCGCCACATTCACCCCATCTCCATAAAGATTGGTACCTTCAATAATGACATCCCCCATATTTAAGCCGATGCGAAATTGCATCTGCGCCTCTTTATTAACCGAGGCATTGCGCGCTTTGATGAGCTTTTGAAATTCAACGGCGCAAATAACCGCCGAAACCGCGCTTGGAAATTCGGCCAGAACAGAATCTCCGGCCGTGTTAAAAATTCGCCCGCTATGCTCTTCAAACAAATTGTCCAGAATCTCTTTACAGCTGCGAAAACTGCGCAGGGTAAGTTCTTCATTTTGGGCCATGAGCGTGCTAAACCCGACCACATCGGTTACGAAAATCACAGCCATTTTTCGAAGAATTTCACTTTCAGACATTTTAAAACCCTTTAAACGCGCTGTTTTTTAGCCCGACGTTTTACCCATAAATAAACGCGAATGGCAAAGATTTCTGATAGAATTGGATAGTAAACGGTTTTTTTACGTTCCAGAGCTTCGATATAGTCGGCGCTTAAATTATTCTGCCGCGCAGCTTTTAGCAGGATCCGCATATAACGGCGCGAGGTTGGCAGATCATCATTCACTTCGTTTTTACAGCGCAAGGTTTTGGCCAAAACCGTTTCGCCAGCGAAATGGATCGGGGCTTCGATCACCTCATAATTCTCACCCTCTGAGGCAATCACACGCGCCATATCGCTCTCGGTAATTTCGTGAACAACCCCTTCCACCCGGCCACCTCTACAGGGCTTTATATTGGCAAAACTAGGTTCAATAAAGTTTGGCCCAACCAACCCCATCACCAAGGAATAATCGTCAAGAGAGCTGGATTGGCTCCGTAGCGGGGTGATGTTGCGCACGGCAGAGAGATATCGGCTCGACATGTTCGATCCATATCCAAAATAAAATGCCATTCAGAACACCCCGAAATAATTATCTCAAAGTGGGTGATAAATTTAGACCCCGTCAAGCATGCAATGCGTTTTGGCTTTAAAGATTTTGAATTTAATCCCGTAACAAGACTTTTAGACGACACCAGATGCCCGCTCCCGCCTTAAAGATGGCCCGCAGCTTAAATAATAGCGCCTATCTGTAAGGCGATCCAAATCTGAATTTAAGCCGTCTC
>JADHOV010000040.1 GCA_016778765.1 Paracoccaceae bacterium
GGTCGATCACGACGATCCATGATGTCACGAACACCCAAACGATTGTAGACCGGCCTGCTAAAGACCTGCGCCGCGCCCGATCTGCGCTGAACTCTCTGATCCCGACCACCACAGGCAGTGCCACGGCGATCACACTAATTTACCCGGAATTGACAGGCCGCTTGAATGGGCATGCCGTACGGGTTCCCCTGCTGAACGCTTCTTTGACGGACTGCGTGTTCGAAGTGGAGCGCGCAACGACCGCGAAAGAGGTCAACGCCCTGTTCAAGGCGGCAGCAGAGGGACCTTTGCAGGACATTCTGGGCTACGAGGAACGCCCTCTCGTATCGACCGATTACACCAATGACAAACGCTCCTGTATCGTGGATGCGCCGTCGACCATGGTCATCAATGGTACGCAAGTGAAGATTTATGCCTGGTACGATAACGAAATGGGCTATGCCTACCGTCTGGTTGATGTGGCCTGTATGGTTGGGGATAGTCTGTGAGCGATACTCCGGCGCGGCCCGAGGGCCTACCTGCCTATATTGCGGTCACGGCGGCCTATTGGGCTTTCATGCTGACCGACGGTGCCTTGCGGATGCTGGTGCTGCTGCACTTTCACACGCTTGGGTTTTCGCCCGTGCAACTGGCCTACTTGTTCGTGCTTTACGAAATCGCAGGCATGGTCACTAACCTTTGTGCAGGATGGATTGCTGCAAGGTTCGGGCTGACATCGACACTTTATGCAGGGCTTGGCTTGCAGGTTTTGGCGTTGTTGGCCATGGCGCAACTTGATCCTACATGGGTGGTCGGCGCGTCGGTTGTCTACGTGATGCTGGTCCAAGGCGCGAGCGGTATGGCAAAGGACCTTGCCAAGATGTCATCCAAGTCTGCCGTCAAACTGCTTGCGCCGTCGGGTGACGGAGGCCTGTTCCGCTGGGTCGCCATCCTTACCGGTTCAAAGAACATGGTGAAGGGGTTAGGCTTTCTTATGGGGGCTACACTGCTGGCCACGCTGGGCTTTGTCTGGTCGGTGCTTGGGATGGCCGCTATTCTGGTTGTAATTTTGCTCGCTGTCCTGATTGCCATGCCCGCCGGTCTGCCCAAGGGCCGCAAGGGCGTGAAGTTTTCCGAAGTGTTTTCGAAGTCGGCTAACGTGAATTGGCTGAGTGCCGCTCGGGTGTTCCTGTTCGGCGCGCGCGATGTCTGGTTTGTTGTTGGCATTCCGATCTATTTCTATGCGGTCCTTTCGGACGGTACGACTGCGGGCAACCGCACTGCCTTCTTTCTGATCGGCACGTTCATGGCACTTTGGGTGATCCTCTATGGCTTGATACAGGCCAACGCCCCGCGCATTTTGCGTGCAAGGACGAGGCCCACAGATGAGCTGATAAAAGCCGCACGTGGTTGGGCGTGGAGCCTCGCCGCAGTTCCGGCCATTCTAACAGGCATTGCGATCATCGCGGGCGAGCCGCAGCTTTGGTTGACGATCAGCCTGGTGACAGGGCTCCTGATCTTCGGCGTTGTTTTCGCGGTGAACTCATCGCTTCACTCCTACCTCATTTTGTCTTTCACCAAGGCAGAGCGGGTCACAATGGATGTAGGCTTCTATTACATGGCCAATGCGGCGGGCCGTCTGGCAGGAACGTTATTATCCGGCATTACCTATCAGATTGGTGGGCTTCCATTGATGCTTGGCGTAGCGGCGTTCATGGTTGCGCTTTCGGCAATGATGGTTGGGTTTCTGAAGCCAGAGCGTTAGTATCCATCATCATTGTGGCTATCGGTCCAAGATAGATAACCAGCAAACAGTTTTTCGGGAAGCTGGCATTAATGCATCGCGCAGAATTCAGCACTTTGGCTCACTCCAGTCATTCGCTGCGGGATCATCTTACGACCGCTGTACAGTAATTTGCCGGATTTTTAACTTGTGCTCCGAACGGCTGCTTAGGTTTCAGACAATGTAAAAATCTGTCTTTTTCAAAGTGAATTCAATATTTTGTTTTACCAAACCTATCATATCCTAGACTGCTAAAATGGTCGGATCTGTCGCCATTGAACTTCTTTTTATTCTAACGCTTTGTTCACGCGATTCGGCCTAAGCCACCTGTGGGACTAAGTGTGGGACCTTCCTTCAAATTAGAAATAATAAATTAATGATATCAATTAACTAGTTTTCATATCTGGTGCCTGCCCTAGGATCACGCTGGCATTTTACGAAATGCTATTCGTCTTCCAGATCTTGGCGTACGGCGTTTTGCGACATTAAACGGCGGGTTTCATCCATCCGATCAAAGGTTTCATCCAATCGGAACCGTAGATCCGGCGTGTATTTCAGCGATAGGTTTTTTGAAATTGCACGGCGTATCTCATGTTTATTTTTGGCCAAAAGGGCGATCATTTCCGGCCCTCCATTGCCGCCCAATGGGCAGGCATAAACGGTGGCAATTTTCAAATCAGGTGAGGTGCTGACCTCGCCGACAGTCACTGACATCCTGTTGAGGTCTGGGTCGTGAATATCGCCGCGTATCAGGATGTCTGACAAAGTGCGGCGGATCAATTCGCCGACGCGCAATTGCCGTTGAGACGGGCCGGGCCCATCATGAAATTTATTCTTTCCCATAGATTTGCTCTACGCGCTTCCTTGGGCTTTGCCAAGCCAGCTTTGGCAGGTTATGAGGAAGAAAGTCAGAAAAACAGGAGCGTATTATGTCAGATCTGCTTGGCGTTGCCATAACCGGAGTGTCTGGGCGTATGGGCCAAATGCTTGTTGAAACCGTGCATGCCAGCGACACCGCTAGATTGGTTGGGGCCTTAGAGCGGCCCGGTCATCCATGGGTTGGCCAAGATCTGGGGCGGGTGATGCAGAAATCGGAAACAGGTTTGATTGTGCAGGATAACGCGGAAAACATATTTGCCCAAACCGATGTTGTTATTGATTTTACCAGCCCTGCGGCAACAGTGGCCTTTGCAAAGCAAGCTGCTCAAACTGGAACCGCCCATGTGATTGGAACCACGGGGCTGAGCGATGAGGATCTTGCAGTTGTGGCAAAAGCCGCCGAAGCAACGGTGATTGTACGCGCAGGAAATATGTCTCTGGGGGTAAATCTGTTGGTGCAGCTTACGAAGAAAGTTGCAGCTGCGTTAGATGAAGATTTTGATATTGAAGTGATCGAAGCCCATCATAACAAGAAAGTCGATGCGCCCTCTGGCACAGCGCTGATGCTGGGCGAAGCGGCTGCAGAGGGGCGCGGCATTGATCTGGCGCTGGTGCGCGATAGCGGCCGCGACGGTATCACCGGTGCGCGCCAAAAAGGCCATATCGGGTTTTCCGCCATTCGCGGGGGAGATATTGTTGGAGAGCATGATGTGCTTTTTGCGGGGGCTGGCGAGCGAATTACCCTGCGGCACGTGGCCACTGACCGGTTGCTTTTTGCCAAAGGCGCGTTGAAAGCTGCGCGATGGGCGCAAAATAAACCCGTAGGTGAATATAATATGCTGGATGTTTTGGGCCTTTAGCCTCAAGCAACACGCAAATGTGATTTGCTTCATCGGATCAATGAAATACGTCTGCATTATAACAAACGTTTCAGGGTAAACAGCATGCGTGGTTTATTTTTTGGAATATTTACCGGCGTCGGTATGGTGCTCTTTTTGCCCGTCAGCGCCTGGGCCGAATATGTTGTATTGTCCAAGCGTGATAATTTTTTATCTGTCATTGAAGGAAAAGACTTAAAGCGCCCGCTGATCAGGTTGCAGGTGAGGCCAGATGGAACAATCACTGGCAAAGCGGCGGCTATGAAAGTGACGGGCACTTGGGTTTGGGAAGATCGGTATTTTTGCCGAGTGTTATACTGGGGTGGAAAAACATTCGAGCATAATTGCCAAGAGGTCGCATTGAATGGCGATAAGATACGATTCACCACGGAAAAAGGCGCAGGCGAGTTTGCCGATTTCACTCTAAAGTAGAAATAGTTATTTATTTATTATTTATAGTTGTAATTTCAGTGGTGATCTTTATAGTTAGGCTCAACTTTCTATGGGGAAAGCGCCATGATCATACGATGTTCGAGAGAGTTAGCCAGCTTGGATGCTTTTTACCCTGCTTGTTGGTGATAACGCTCCGCTTAATGTGCCTTTAAGAGGCCCAACCCCCTTTTAAATTATGAGTTGTTATGTTTGAGCATTTTCGCCTGTTACAGGGTAAGAATGCGCTTCGAATGTTCAGGCCGGCTGATCCAAGTGATCTGGCGCGCCAAAAGCATGAACCAGTGCCAAAGCCATCCCTTAATCCGTAAAGGCTGTCGAAGCGCATGACGCGGCACATCCAAAACTGGAGTCGCGCGGTTTTTCGCCGTAAACGCCCCTAAAGCTGCAACCGCCTGCGTAACTGTGGTCGCGCATAATTTAACACGCGCGCATATAAAGCGCCGCAATCTGGCGGCGGTGGCGCCAGCAGGGCATGCCAATAAAATTGCAGCTCAATGCACCCATCATCTGGGGCGAAATAGATCCATTGATTTCGTTTGCAAAGCAGATCGAGGCTATAAAAATACCAAATTTGTCCGCAAACCATTCGGGTGTTTTTTCCAATGAAAAATAATGGCTGTTTTGTGTCGAGACCACTTTCTTCAAAGAGTTCGCGTCGCGCTGCATCTTCTGGACTTTCTGACGGTTCAACGGTGCCTTTGACCAGCTGGATACCGGCAAGCGGATGCCGGAACATTAAGATTTTTGGCCTCGCATTTGAGCATCGTGAAACAATAGGGCAAACCTTTTATACGATAGGTTTGCTCATGTTTTAAAAGGGGTGATACCGGCGCGGGCCAATTCATCGGCCCGTTCATTTTGCGGATGCTTTGCATGGCCCTTGACCCATTCCCATGTTACCTGGTGGCGGCTTTGCGCCAGATCAAGCCGTTGCCATAGCTCGGCATTTTTGACCGGTTTTTTCGCCGAGGTGCGCCAACCGTTGCGCTTCCAGCCATGAATCCATTGGGTGACACCATTTTTAACATAAGTGCTATCGGTCACGATGGTCAGCGTGCTGGCGCGATCCAGCGTTTCAAGCGCCATGATCGCGGCCATCAGCTCCATTTGATTATTGGTTGTTGCACCATCGCCACCGCTTAATTCGCGCTCTTTAACGATTTTACCGGCTTGGATCGCTTGCAACAAAACACCCCATCCACCGGGGCCCGGATTGCCCGAACAGGCGCCATCGGTATAGGCAAAAAGCTCAGTCATCGAAAACGCGCGTATGGACAATTGCCCAATCTGATTGGGTGCCATCCAGCCCAATACTTTTTCCCTCTATATGGTTTAGACAGTCAAATTTCGCCTCTGTCAGCAAGCTGCCCAGCTCTGGCAGGCTGTAATAGGTATAGAGCCGCCCTAGGCTATCGCGCCGCGATCCGCTACCCAGTTTTAAGGCCAGCGTTAAACAGCCCTTGGGTTTAAGCGCATGTTGAATGGCCATTAACAAATCTGGCATTCGGTCACGAGGGGCGTGCAACAAAGAGAAACTGGCCCAAACCCCATCATAGTGATGCAGCGCTTGAAACTCTTCAAAACGCGCCTGCCATGCCTTTATTCTTGGATCGGCTTGGGTCAGTGCAACCATCTCTTTTGAAGCATCAAAAGCCTCAACTTCAAAGCCCTGATCTGCAAAGGCGCGAGCAAAGGCGCCGGGCCCGCAACCATAATCCAAAACCCTTGCTCCGGGAGGGAGTTGAGCTGAAAAATCACGCATTGCTTTATCCTGCTGAGGATCCGGTTTCAACGCGGCGTAATCTTGTATCTTGGTATCATAAACAGCGATGGTTTCCTGATCGGCCGCCATTACAAACCCCCTAAGCCCAAACAGCCAAGCACCAAAGCAGTCAGTAACACCCGCAAGCGCATCCACCATGGCGGTGCCAAAGATTGGGCCCAAAAAAACCAATCCAAAAGCAGCAGGCCAGCAAATCCAGTCATTAGGTTTATTGAGGCCGAGGTCGGGCCATTGCCAGTCATAAAAAACGCCCATAAGGCGGGTAAAACAGATAATATATAGCCAATTGTGGCCTGTCGGCCGGAAGTTTTTGTCGCGAAGCCCCAAAGTACGCCAGACATGAAGGACAGGATAATTGCCCCGTAATAAACTTGCACATAGGGGCCGTTGAACCGCGGACCAATTGTGCGCAGGGTCCAAAGGCTTAAAGCATCAGAATAAAGCGTTGCCACGCCCCAGAAAAATGGCAGTACGCCGGCCAAGCCCAAAACCAACGCGGAGCGCGGGATGCTTACCATTTGTGAGGATCTCGGGCTTTGGCCTTGGCCACCGGCTTTGAACGAGAAGGTGAAGCTTTTCGAAGCCCCCTATTTTGAGCGTTCTGAATAGCGCTCATAAGGCGGCTTCGCGCAACACGCGAGGAACTTTGAAATTTACGTTTTCTTGCGCGGTTTCAACATACTCAATCGTCACCTTGTAGCGCGCACGAAACGCCTCGATGATTTCATTGACCAAAACCTCGGGTGCAGATGCCCCGGCCGTAAGCCCTACCGATTGAATGCCCTCCAAAGCGCGCCAGTCAATCTCGGTGTCGCGCTGAACGAGCTGCGCGTAAGTGCAGCCGGCTTTCGAGGCTACCTCGACCAAGCGTTTTGAATTGGAAGAATTAGGCGCTCCGACCACCAGTAATGCATCCACCAAAGGCGCGATTTCTTTGACCGCAATTTGACGGTTGGTTGTAGCATAGCAAATATCTTCTTTATGGGGGCCTACAATGGATGGAAACCGCAGTTTCAGGGCAGCAACAATATCCGCCGTATCGTCAATAGAAAGGGTTGTTTGGGTGACAAATGCCAGTTTTTTGGGGTCTCGGATGTTTAGCTTGGCCACATCTTCAGAGGTTTCTACCAAAAGGACATCTCCCTCAGGCAATTGGCCCATTGTCCCGACCGTTTCGGGATGCCCTTCATGGCCGATCATGACCATTTGCAAACCCGCCTCGTGATGACGCTCGGCCTCAATATGCACTTTGCTTACCAAAGGGCAGGTGGCATCGACATAGATCATTTCCCGCTTTGCAGCTTCTGCTGGCACTGCTTTTGGCACGCCATGGGCAGAAAAAATAACCGGCCGATCATCTGGGCATTCATCTAATTCTTCTATAAAAATGGCGCCTTTTTCGCGCAATTCATCGACCACGAATTTATTATGCACGATTTCGTGGCGCACATAGACCGGGGCCCCCCATTTTCCCAAAGCAAGCTCAACAATTTGAATTGCCCGATCCACACCGGCACAAAATCCACGGGGTGCCGCAAGATATAAAGTCAGATCCTTTAACGGCATTACCGCTCTATCCCTTTTCCAAAGAAATCTTTTTATTGTTGGGCATAGATTAATTAACCTGAAGCGCAGCGTAAATATTTAATTTCACTGGCCACGGCGATGGCTGAAAATTTTGCATGTTTGTGCAACTGTGATATACGGGCTGGAATTATTTTTTAAAGATTTTTTGACTTTGAGTATTTAAAATGGCGAATGCCTTAGAAATTGATTTGAAGATAGAAGAATTAACCCAGGCAAGGCGGTTTGAGATTATTCGAATATCCGCATGGGTCACCTTTGTTTTATCGATCATGTGGGCTGCAATGGTTTTTTTTGCAGCAATTAAGTTTTTATATTCCCGCGGCAATCACGATATGTGCATCGCTACTTGCCGTTGTCTTTTTGAATACGCGCTTTCATCTCTTGGTGCGATTGCTCTGGGTTGGGTTTACTTGGATTGCGGTCACGATTGGGATTTTACTCGTAAGTAAGAACAGTAGCGCTGCCATTCTCTATACCGGCTTTGCCGGTGGGGCATTCTTAGTTTTTTCGGTAAAGAAAGAACGCGTTTATATTATATTTTTTGTTCTGATCAGCATAATGGCGTGGATCACCCGCTGGGGGCTGGAAGATGATCTTCTGGGCATAATGGTCGTGTCTGACCCGTTGGCCCTGCGCTATGTGAACCTATTGGCGGTGCTGTCGGTTTTTATTATTTTGATTATTCAATATTCTGCCGTCGGTACGATCAGTAAATCCTACAGCCGATATCTTTACGAGGCCAATAAGAAGGCTTCGGCCGCAAATCTTGCGAAAACGAGGTTCCTTGCAAATATGAGCCATGAAATCCGTACCCCGATGAATGAGATCATGGGCGTCTTAGAGTTATTTGAAGCGAAACAACTTGATCATGAGCAAGCGCGGTTGATCAAAGTTATGCGTGATAGCTCTGCGGTGCTGTTGCGGCTGGTCGATGAAATTCTAGACAGTTCAAAAGTTGAAGCGGGCCGGGTTGCGTTAAATCTTGAACCGACGGCTCTTTTAGAGCTCTTTGAAAATATTGTTGAGGGAATACTGCCCTTTGCGCAATCTCGCAACGTTGAATTTTCATTGAATTTTGATCCTCAATTGCCCCAGAGAATTGACGTTGATCCTGGCCGTTTGCGGCAAATTATTCTGAATTTACTTACCAATGCGATCAAATTTTCGACACCGAGCCTAGCGGGCAAGACCGGGGCGGTTTCGTTATGTTTAACCCGAGATGAAAAGGATCATTTGCTAATTGTTGTGTCGGATAACGGCATTGGCATTGATGTGAAAAATCATCAAGATATTTTCGAGCCGTTTCTGCAAGTGGAAAGCGGCGCAGGGTTGGATTTTGGCGGAACCGGGTTGGGGCTGTCTGTCGTCTACCAACTGGTCAGTAAAATGAACGGGACGATAAAAGTTGACAGCATGAAGGGCAGTGGAGCGACGTTTGAAATTACGCTGCCGATGGTCAATCCGGAAGGGTCAGTGAATATTCCATGCTTGGAGTCTGAACAGGTTCTTTGTTTACACCAGCCAGGGAAACCACCAAGGGCATTTGAGCGCTATGTGCGGGCAACAGGTGCCATTTGGCACAGCTTTGACCAGCCGAGCGGGTTGCTTGGATTTCTTAAAACCACCGCGTCACCGCCCTTTATTGTAATTGCAAATTCTGGGTTAGGAGATTTACAAAAAGATCAGTTGTTTCGTGATATAGCGATGCATGATCCAGATCTGCCTGTGGTGACGTTTGCTTCCCGTGCGCATCCTGATTTTAAAAAGATATTTTCAGGGCGTCGCGTTCTTGCGCGCCGTCCCATGTTGCCCTCAGAGGTGTGGTGCGCCTTCTCTGAGATGCACTCCGCGCAGTTGTCACGCACCCAGTCAGGGTTACAAAAAATCAAACCTATCACCCCAACTCAGGGGCCGGTACAAACACAAATTTTATTGATTGATCAAAATGAGGTGAGCAGGCTGATTTTGAAACACCAGCTTGAAAAATTGGGTTGCGTGGTTGCCGAAGCTGCACATTTTCAAGATGCTTTGCTGGTATTGCGCGATAAAGCCTTTGATCTGATCCTCATTGATGCGGTGCTTATCGAGGCGAGCAGCCAGAGCGTGATCGTTGAGATACGCGCGCTTCAATCGGAGCGCCACGAAACTCAAATGGCGTTGATTGCTGTTGGCCGCAGCGCGTCAGCCACTGCGACGGTCTTGCAAGGGGTTGACGCGCAGTTGAAAAAGCCTGTTTCGACGTTGGAATTGGCGCAGGTGGTGGACCGCTGGCGCGGCCCGATTGATCCAAATGCCCAGTAATAAGCGTTATTCAGGCGTATAAATTTCGTCTGTGCCATCGTCTTCGCGCACAGGCCGACCCACCACATCCCTGAGACCTTCCAGCTCGATAAAGTTATCCGCCTGGCGGCGAAGTTCATCGGCAATCATCGGAGGTTGGCTGCGAACCGTCGACACAACGGATACTCGTACCCCTTGGCGCTGAAGGCTTTCAACCAAGGGCCGAAAATCTCCATCCCCCGAGAACAAAACGATGTGATCGACATGCGGTGCCAGTTCCATTGCATTCACGGTCAATTCGATATCCATATTGCCCTTGACCTTGCGACGGCCTTGGCTGTCGGTGAATTCTTTGGCGGTTTTTGTGATCATGGTAAAGCCGTTGTAATTCAGCCAGTCGACCAAAGGACGAATTGGCGAATATTCTTCATTATCAAGCAATGCTGTGTAATAAAATGCGCGCAGCAATTTGCCGCGGCGCATAAATTCTGTGCGCAATAGTTTATAATCTATGTCAAAGCCAAGCGATTTGGCTGCCGAGTATAGATTGGATCCATCAATGAACAGCGCCAGCCGTTCGTCCTTGTAAAACATTTAATTTCCTTTCAAATAAACAGCAGCTCTTATATCGGTGGGCCTTCGCATCAAAGTCGCCGTTTCGGTAGCTTAACTTAAGTTTTTTCAACGGGCTTGCAAGTCAAATGAACACGCCAAAGGATTGGTCAAATCACCCCTTGTTGGAAAGTAGCGCGATTGCATTGGGAAGCAATGAAACTTGGCAAGGTCTGACCTCGGCCGAGCTATTAAATGCGGCGTTAAAGGCCCTTTCGCATCTGCCTCAGATTGAGGTCGTGCGGGTGAGTCGATATTACCAGACAGCAAGCTTTCCCGCAGGCAGCGGCCCCGATTTCGTAAACGCTGCAGCCCTGATTCGCTCGCCCCTGCCTGCGGAGGGTCTTTTAAGTGCTCTACATAAAGTGGAAGCTGATTTTGGGCGCCGCCGGATCAAGCGTTGGGGCGCGCGCTGTTTGGATTTGGATCTGTTATTTTGCGCGGATGTTGTTTTGCCGAATACGGCTGAATTTCAACGTTGGTATAACTTAGACGCGGCGCGACAACAAAGCATAGCGCCCGACGCCCTGATTTTACCGCATCCGCGCCTGCATGAGCGGGCTTTCGTTCTGGGCCCGCTGATGGAGATTGCACCAGAATGGCGTCATCCGGTGCTGGGATTGAGCGTGGCGCAGATGTTTGGCGCTTTGCCAAAGGCTTTGCGCGCGGAATTACGCGCCCTTTGATTGGCTCTTGTAATTTGGGGCATCTGGGCGTAATGAAAATTTTTCTAATCAAAGAGAAGCGGAGTAGAGAATGGCCCGGGTTACCGTAGAAGATTGCGTCGACAAAGTTCCTAACCGGTTTGACCTTGTGATGCTGGCAGCTCACCGGGCGCGCGAAATCTCTTCCGGATCGCCGATTACGGTTGATCGCGATAACGATAAAAATCCTGTGGTGTCTTTGCGCGAGATTGCAGATGAAACGCAATCCTCCGGCGCCCTGAAGGAACGCCTGATCGAATCAAACCAGACGCAGATCGAAGTGGATGAGCCTGAAGACGACGCAATGGCCTTGCTGATGGGCGGTGAAGCAGATCAGCCTGCGGATGATGATATGTCAGAAGAAAAACTGCTTCGCGCTTTGATGGCCGCTCAGGGCCAAGGGTAATCTGCCTTAAGGGTTCATGAGCTTATGCTGTCTGCTGAAGGCCTTGCTGAACAGGTTGCTCAATACAATCCTAAATCAAATTCAAAGCTGATTATGCAAGCCTATGCCTATGGGCGGATGAAGCATGAGGGGCAGCTGCGTAAATCTGGAGAGCCGTATTTTACGCATCCCGTCGCCGTGGCCGAAATTTTGGCCGGTCAGAGGTTGGATGATGCCTCGATTGTGACAGCCCTATTGCATGACACAGTTGAAGATACAGGCTCAACGCTTCAGGATATTTCGGACCGCTTTACCCCAGAAGTTGCCAAATTGGTGGATGGAGTCACCAAGTTAACCAATATGCAGCTCAGTTCTACCGAAACCAAAGAAGCCGAGAATATCCGCAAACTGTTGATGGCGATTGCGCAGGATATGCGGGTTATTTTGGTTAAGCTGGCGGACAGGCTTCACAATATGCGCACCATCCGCGCAATGCGCCCGGCTAAACAGGTTCAAAAAGCCCGTGAAACCATGGATATTTTTGCGCCCCTTGCGGGCCGCATGGGCATGCAATCGATCCGCGAAGATTTGGAAGATCTGTCGTTTAAAGTGTTGAACGCCAAAGGGCGCTCGTCCATCATGCGCCGTTTTATCAAATTGCAAAAAGAAACGGGCGATGTGGTATTGCGCATTACCGGCGATATGAACCATGAATTGGACAAGGCCAATATCTCAACGCAAGTGTTTGGGCGGGCCAAAAAGCCCTATTCGATCTGGCGTAAAATGCAGGAAAAGGATTTGGCCTTTTCGCGGTTATCCGATATTTATGGGTTTCGGATTCTCACCCAGAGCGAAGCCGATTGTTATCGCGTGCTCGGGGTTATCCATCAGCGTTGGCGGGCCGTACCAGGGCGGTTCAAAGATTATATCAGCCAACCAAAATCAAACGGCTACCGATCAATTCACACCACGGTGTCTGGGCGGGATGGTAAGCGCGTAGAAGTACAAATCCGCACCCAGCAAATGCATGATGTTGCGGAAAGCGGCGTGGCAGCCCATTGGTCTTATCGGGATGGCGTGCGCAGTGAAAATCCATTCACTGTGGATCCCTTTCAATGGATTAACTCTCTGATCGCGCAGTTTGATTCCGATCATGATCATTTTGATTTTCTCGAAGCTGTAAAGCTCGAGATGTATTCGGATAAGGTGTTTTGCTTTTCGCCAAAGGGTGATGTGATCAAGCTTCCGAAAGGTGCAACGCCGATTGATTTTGCCTATGCCATTCATACGCGAATCGGCAATGCTTGCGTGGGGGCGAAAGTTGACGGGTTGCGGGTGCCCCTATGGACCCGTCTGCGCAATGGCCAATCGATTGAGGTCATCACTGCGCAAGGTCAAAATCCGCAACCCACTTGGTTGCAAATGGCCGAGACTGGCAAAGCCAAAACCGCCATTCGACGCGCTCTCAGAGAGGCAGATCGTAAAAAATTCATCGTGATGGGTCAGGAATTGGCGCGCGCGGCTTTTGAGCATGTGGGCAAACGCGCCACGGATAAAGTGCTTGAAACGGCGGCTAAGAAAATGGGTGTCGGCGATCTTGATGAGTTATTGGCGCGGATGGGAAGCGCTGAATTCAGCGCCCGCGATGTGGTGCGCAGCGTCTATCCTAAGCTGGGCGGAAAAGAAGCTGTTGATGTTGATATGCGCCGCGCGGTGATCGGCTTATCACCGGGGCAATCCTTCAACCGGTCGCCCTGTTGTCAGGCCCTGCCAGGAGAGCGGATTGTCGGGATTGCAGCGCATGGACATGGCGTTGCAGTGCACTCAATTGATTGCCAAATGCTGGTAGATTATGAAGATTTGCCCGAATTATGGCTGGATTTGCATTGGCATTCTGGGCAGCACGCGGCTGTGTATCCGGTGACGCTGCAGATGACGCTGGGCAATGATGCGGGCGTTTTGGGGCGCGTCTGTACGTTAATCGGGGAACAGAGGGCCAATATTTCGGATCTCGAGTTTATCGATCGAAACCCTGATTTTTATCGCCTGAATATTGACGTGGATCTGCGCGATATCGAACATCTTCATGCGGTCACCACGGTTTTGCAGGCAGAAGGTGAAGTGGCCTCAGTTCGTCGTTTACGCGCTGCGCATCGCGGCGTAAACGAAAGCTAAGAAGAATCAGAGGTGCTCGGTGGTATTTAAACGACGTGACAGGCGAGCGGTGATAAACATCATGCGCGACTTGCTGTGGCCCAAAGGTGGCTGGTCACGGGCGTTTCAATACGTGAAACATCGGGTTCGGCGCTTGCCCGATACGCCCGAGCGCATTGCGCGCGGCATTTGGGTTGGCGTTTTTACAACATTCACTCCGTTTTACGGTTTGCATTTTGTTGCCGCCATTCTTCTGGCGCGCGTGTTTAATGGCAATGCTCTGGCTGCGTTGCTCGCGACGTTTTTCGGCAATCCGCTGACCTATATCCCGATTGGGCTTGTGTCCTTGCAGACCGGGCATTTCATCTTGGGTAGCAGAGCGGAAAATGTGGAAAGCACCCGCTCCTTTGGGGGTAAGTTTTTAGATGCATGGCGCGATCTAAGAGATAATTTATTAGCAGGTTATTCTGGGGAAGAGGTTGATTGGACCAATCTCATGACCTTTTATAACGAAATTTTCTTTCCCTATATGGTGGGTGGTATTTTTCCGGGCGTTGTGACTGGGGCGGTTGGATATTATCTCAGTGTGCCGATCATTCGGGCCTATCAAAAGCGCCGAAAAGGTGCCTTGCGTGAAAAATTAATTGCGCTTCGAAAAAAAGCTTTGAAATCTGATGACGAAACGCATCGTCCGCACTAGATTACGCTCTATAGAACGAAGGAGAGCGACATGAAGCCTGTAGGACAGCTGCGGCTGGGTGTGAATATCGATCATGTTGCAACCGTGCGCAATGCGCGGGGCGGCGCCTATCCGGATCCGCTGAGGGCGGCGCAATTGGCGCAAGAGGCAGGGGCGGATGGTATTACGGCGCATCTTCGCGAGGATCGCCGGCATATCTCTGATGCGGATATTGATGGATTGATGGATATTCTGCGCGTGCCGCTAAATTTTGAAATGGCGGCAACCGCTGAAATGCAAGAAATTGCGCTGCGTCATAAGCCGCATGCTATTTGTTTGGTGCCCGAAAAGCGCGAGGAACGCACCACAGAAGGTGGCCTAGAGGTCGCGCGCGAAGAAAACCAACTAGCGCATTATATTGCGCCATTGCGCGAAGCCGGATGCCGTGTCTCTATTTTTATTGCCGCGGACCAGCAGCAGATCGAAGCCGCAAACCGCATCGGAGCGCAAGTGATCGAATTGCATACCGGGGCGTATTGCGATTTGCACGCAGAGGGGCGCTTTGCGGAGCGCGATGCAGAGTTAGAGCGGTTGGGCGAAATGGCCAGTTTTGCCCATAGTCTTGGTTTAGAAGTGCATGCGGGTCATGGTCTGACCTATGATACTGTACAACCTGTGGCAGCCTTTCCCGAAGTGATAGAGTTAAATATCGGCCATTTCCTGATCGGTGAGGCAATTTTTCGCGGGCTTGCACCAGCAATTGAAGAAATGCGCCGCCTGATGGATGCGGCCCGTGCGCCCGTATGATTTTGGGGATCGGAACAGATCTTGCGAATATTGAGCGTATCGCCGGGGTTCTTGAACGCCATGGTGACCGGTTTCGCAACCGCGTCTTTACAGATACCGAACAGGCCAAGGCAAAGCGCCGCAAAGATGAAGCGGGCACCTATGCCAAGCGGTGGGCCGCAAAGGAAGCCTGCTCAAAAGCGCTGGGCACAGGCTTGCGTATGGGCATTAGCTGGAAGGATATGGCCGTCAGCAATTTGAAAACGGGCCAACCGGTGATGGCCTTATCTGGCTGGGCGCTAGAACGGTTAAACAGCCTCACTCCCGAGGGGCATCACGCCGTGGTGCATGTGACCTTGACCGATGATCATCCTTGGGCACAAGCTTTCGTGGTTATTGAGGCCCGCCTCTTGCCTTGACACGCATGCGTCAAAGGCCCATTTAAGCCCAAATTTGGATGCAGGAGAACGTCATGGCCACTGAAGCCCAATCACCGCTGGCTTCTATCTTTGAAACGATAAAAACAATTGTTTATGCTTTGCTTCTTGCAGGGGTGTTTCGGTCTTTATTTTTTCAGCCATTTTGGATCCCATCAGGGTCTATGAAAGAAACGCTGTTGATAGGTGATTTTCTTTTTGTGAATAAAATGGCCTATGGCTATTCCTATGCATCTTGCCCCAGCCTGATCATTCCGCGTTTGGGATTGAACGTCGATGCAAAGGATCTGTGCGGGTTTACCCGAAACGACAATAAGCGCTTGTTTGGAGGTACGCCTCAACCAGGCGATGTGGTGGTGTTTCGCCATCCGGTTTCCGGGCGCGATTACATCAAACGTTTGATCGGAATGCCCGGTGATAAAGTGCAAATGAAAAACGGCCAACTGTTGATCAACGGGCAAGCCGTTGATCAAAAACCAGATGGTCTTTTTAAGGAAATTATGGAGCCGCAAGGCTCCTTTGGAAATCGGCCGCGGTGTTTTAACGGCGCCGTCGGGTTAGGCGGTGTTTGTGAAAAGCAACGTTTTACTGAAACCCTGCCCAACGGTGTGCAATATACAACGCTGAATATCGGGAAACAGTCATTGGATAATACAGGTATTTTCACCGTGCCAGAGGGTGAATATTTTTTCATCGGTGACAATCGGGATAATTCAACAGATAGCCGGGTACACCAAGCCAGCAATGGTGTTGGATTTGTGAAATATGAGGATTTAATTGGGCGCGCTGATCGCATCATGTTCTCTTCGGCTGGGCGCTCAATGTTGTATTTTTGGACCTGGCGTTCAGATCGGTTTTTTAAGGCGGTTCAGTGAAAATCGCTAGTGATCTGGCGCTTTTTCAAACCCGACTGGGCTATCGGTTTAAACAGCCGTCTGGTTTGATTGAAGCCGTCACGCATGCTTCAAAAGGCACAAGCACCCGCCGGGATTATCAGCGTTTGGAGTTTTTGGGCGATCGCGTGCTTGGGTTGGTGATCGCGCAGGCTTTGTTGGCGCAGGATCAAGAGGCGTCTGAGGGAATTTTGGCTTTGCGCTATAACGCGTTGGTGCGCAAAGAAACCTGCGCCGAAATCGCGCGCGATATTGATCTGGGAGCGGTGTTAAAACTGGGTCGATCAGAAATGATAACGGGGGGGCGGCGCAAGCAAACCTTGCTGGGCGATGCGATGGAAGCGGTGATTGCGGCGGTTTATCTTGATGGTGGCATGGAGGCGGCGCAGGCGCTTGTGTTGCGCCTCTGGCACCGCAGTTTGCAAACCGTTGACGGGCAGGACACCCGCGATGCAAAAACTGCGCTGCAGGAATGGGCACAGGCGCGCGGATTGCCGCCTCCAACCTATCTAACCAAGCGGCGCGACGGACCGGATCATGCGCCAGTCTTTGAAATCGAGGCCCAACTTTCCGACGGCCCGTCGGCGCGGGCCAAAGCCGGCACCAAACGCGCCGCAGAACAAGCAGCGGCGCAAGCCCTTTTAAACACAATGGAGGCGGACACGTGACCCAGGCAGGCTTTATCGCGCTGATTGGTGAACCCAATGCTGGGAAGTCGACGCTTTTGAACAGAATGGTTGGTGCGAAAGTATCGATTGTTACGCATAAAGTGCAAACAACGCGCGCGCGTATTCGTGGAATTTGTATGGAAGGGTCCGCACAATTGGTGTTCGTGGACACGCCGGGGCTTTTTAAACCGCGGCGGCGTCTTGATCGGGCGATGGTGGCGGCGGCTTGGGGCGGCGCGATGGATGCAGATATCGTGGTGCTTCTGGTGGAAGCGCATCGCGGCATCAGCTCTGGTGTTCAGAGCATTTTAGACCAGCTTAAAGAATTAGGGGATCGCCGGGTTATTTTGGCAATCAATAAAATTGATCGGGTTAAATCAGACGCGCTTCTAGCCTTGACGCAGCAGCTGAACGCGGCCTTTGCGTTTGAGAAAACCTTTATGATTTCTGCGGAGCGGGGACATGGTGTGCCGGATTTGCGGGCCTGGCTGGGGCAAGAGCTGCCCGAAGGCCCATGGCTCTATCCGGAAGACCAGATCGCTGATTTGCCACTGCGCATGATTGCGGCTGAAATGACGCGGGAGAAATTGACGCTGAGATTGCATCAGGAACTGCCCTATCAGCTGACGGTTGAAACAGACAGCTGGGAAGAGCGCCCCGATGGCAGTGCCCGCGTGGATCAAGTGATCTATGTGGTGCGTGATGGGCATAAGGGTATTTTGCTCGGCAATAAAGGCGAAACTATAAAGGCCGTATCAAAAGCGGCGCGCGAAGAGCTGGAAGGCTTTCTAGAGCGTCGCGTCCATCTATTTTGCAAAGTGAAAGTGCGGCAGAAATGGCTGGAAGATGCGGCGCGCTACAGTGAAATGGGCTTGGATTTTAAGGATGGAAATGGATGACGCGGCTGACGGCTGCCTTTTGGGTGCAAGCCTATCTGCGCCGTCTGACGCTTGAAAACATCCCGGCCTATATATTGGCCCATGGGGATGATACCGCTGGCGCGGTGCTCGTTAAATTGGCAACATTAGACGGCGAGGCCTGCCTGTTTCAGCGCGGGTTTGATCTGCAAACTGGCGATCGTGTCTGGCAACAGCTGGAACAAGGCACAGAAGAACAAATTGATAAAGCGCTGCAGCGGCAATTGGGATTTGATCCGGATCTTTGGGTGATCGAAGTTGAAGACCGTGCAGGCCGGCATTTTTTAGATGACTATGTGTAAAAGCGCAGACCGCTATGCTAAGCTTTCGCAAAGGGGTGGCGGTGAGATAGGGTAACAAAATGGAATGGCGCGATACGGGAATCGTTTTAAGCCGCCGTTTGCATGGTGAAACCTCTGTCATTGTAGATGTTATAACGCCGAGCCAAGGGCGGCATCTGGGGGTTGTGCCGGGCGGGCGGGCGCGCAAAATGGCGGCGGTTTTGCAGCCCGGTTCGCAAGTTGATATTCATTGGCGGGCCAGGTTAGAGGCGCATTTAGGAAAGTTCACAATCGAGCCTGTGCGCAGTCGCAGCGCCGCGGCTCTGAGCGATCGATTGGCTTTGGCGGGCTTGAATGCGGTTACAGCCTTGTTGTCGCGCTTGATGCCAGAGCGTGAAGCCATGCCAGAGCTTTATCAGCGCAGCGAGCAATTGCTAGATCTTTTAGGGCAGGGCAATATTTGGCCGCTCGCCTATCTGCAGTGGGAAATGTTGTTATTGGACAGTCTTGGCTATGGGCTGGATCTTAGCCGCTGCGCGGTCACGGGTGCGCGTGAAAATTTAATCTATGTTTCGCCAAAAACAGGGCGGGCAGTCTCTGCCGAAGGGGCGGGCGCTTGGGCGCAGCGCTTATTGCCGCTGCCGCCCGTGATGTTGGGCGCACCTGCTTTTGAGGATAAAGAGATTGGTTCGGGCTTGCGCGTCACCGAGTATTTTCTGGCGGGCCATGTATGCGCGAATTTGGGGATTGATCGCTTACCCTCGGCGCGGGGCCGTTTGATGGATTTGATCGGATAGCGGTAGAAATTTGATCTAGAAACAAGAATTTATAGCAATAGCTCTGGACAGTTTGTGCTACAGGTCCTAAAACCGCCGCACTGAAGGCTCAGGCGCTTCAGTGCCCGGGTAGCTCAGGGGTAGAGCAGTGGACTGAAAATCCTCGTGTCGGTGGTTCAAATCCGCCCCCGGGCACCA
>JADHOV010000013.1 GCA_016778765.1 Paracoccaceae bacterium
AGGCGCTAGTTGATATGGTTATACGCGAGCGGGGCACTGAGGCGCAAAAACACATTGCTGCGGTAGAACGGCAAAATCACATCTTAAAAGAGTATTGGCAAGAAGATCTTGCCACCAACAAAGGAGAATCAAACTATGAATAAATTTTTCAAGACCGCTATCAGTGGCCTAGCGCTGGCCGCTATGTCCGTGGGAACTGTCAGTGCTCAGTGCACCAACGATGTTTGGAACAAGGTAATGTCGAGCGGCAAAATCGTAATTGGTGTTAAAGCGGATTACAAACCTTGGGGTTTTCGTGATGATAGCGGAAATCTTGTTGGCATGGAGATTGATATGGCCATGGATGTCGCCGCCAAAATGGGCGTTGAGGCCGAATTGGTTCCCGTACAATCATCTAATCGCATGCAGTTCCTAGAACAGGGCAAAATCGACATGATGATCGCGACCATGTCGGACCGTGCAGATCGCCGCAAGATCGTTGGTATTCCGGGGCCAAACTACTACACCTCTGGTACGAATATCATGTCTCCTAAGGCGCTTGGATTTACCTCTTGGGAAGACCTACGCGGCAAAAAGGTTTGCGGCAAGCAGGGTGCTTTTTATAATCAGATTACGGAAGAGCGTTATGGCGTTGAAATCATGGCATTCACTGGTAATGCTGAAGCAAAGCAAGCTCTAAGAGATCGGAAATGCGTCGCATGGGTTTACGACGACAGCTCTATCGGCTCTGACCTGAGCTCTGGCAACTGGGACGAGTTTGAAATGCCATTGGCGTCAGAAGATGACAACCCTTGGGGTCTTGGCGTGCCGCTTGCTGAAGCCAGCTGTGTTTTTGGTAATTTTATGTCCGGCATGCAATATAACTGGCATCGCGAAGGCACGCTGATAGCATTGGAAAAAAAGTGGGGCATCAAACCCACGGCTTTCCTGCAGATGCAGAACGAGCGTAACAGCGATTGGATTAAATAATTCACTCAAGCAACCTGACGCTCCTCCGCTTTTGTTGTGGGGGGGCGCTTCGGAATTGAATTTCATGGAAGAATACTTTCGGCAACTAGCGGATACAGCACCACGTTGGAACTTCATATGGATGTATGAGGATCGCCAGCAGGGAAAAATATTGTCTGGTCTATGGATGACGATCAAGCTGAGCGTCATGTGCCTAATTTTCTCTGTTTTTATTGGAGTTGTAGGAGCATGGATGCAGGGGGCGCCATCGCGCCTTGTGCGAGCAATTGTTCAAGGATACATCCAATTTTTTCGCAATACTCCGCCCATGGTCCAACTTTTGTTCTTTTATTTTGCTCTGGGCCAGTTCACCCCTGTTGTTGTAGGAGCGGATGGATGGACAGTAGAGCCGATTATTTCAAATGTTGGCTGGGCAATTGTTTCACTGTCGATGTTTGCAGGAGCCTTCAATGTAGAGATCTTTCGGGCTGGGATTGAGGCAGTGCCCGAAAGTACTGTCGAAGCGGCCGAATCCTTGGGCTTCTCTCGTCTTCAAATCTACAGTTACGTTTTGTTACCGCTTGCCTTCCGCGTTAGTCTGCCAGCGCTTAACAACAATTTAGTCAACTTGGTCAAAACCACGACCCAAGCCTTTGCAATTGCTGTGCCAGAGCTCCTCTATCACTCTGTTACAATCTGGAACGATTATCCATCCGCTCAATATCCGACGATGTTGTTAGTGTTTGTGGCATATGTGGGATTGGTTGCCATACTGGTATTTGGTATGTCTCGATGGGAGCGATCCTTAAAGATTCCAGGATACGGCCTATGAAGCAAATATCTGGAATAGATACGCCTGTAAAAGGTGGTATGGCGGTCCTAAAACCGTTTGATATCAGAGCCCATAGCCCAGACGGCTATATATTCACGCGCTGGCTCGCAACTCTACCCTTATGGACGCCTCTGCTCATACTAGCGGTAATCGGTGTCTATCCCTCTATCGTCTATGCTCAATCGGGTTTCTCTATTGATGACGCCTTTGGGGCGCTGTGGCGATGGATGCCATTTCTGCTCGTCTCGGGATTTTTGTTCAATATTTTGATATCATTCTGGACGCTGGTAATAGGAACCTGTGCGGGGGCGGCATTGGGGCTAGGGCAGATTTCAACTTGCGGTCCGTTGCGCGCGTTTTCTTGGTTTATAACACAGCTTTTTCGCAACTCTCCATGGCTGGTTATCTTATTTATTGTGCTGCTGGCACTACCATTTGAATTTACAATTTTCGGTCAAACTATCCGTGTGCCCGACTGGATGAAAGGGGTCTTCGGCTTAAGCCTGCCCGTAATGGCCAATATCTCTGAGGTGGTGCGCGGCGCAGTTCAATCTGTTCCGACAGCGCAGTGGGAGGCAGCAGAAAGCTTAGCCTTCAGTCGAAGGCAAATCCTATGGCAGATTATTCTTCCGCAGTGTTTCAAACGCATGCTACCACCCTGGATGAACTGGTATGCGATTTTGACCATGGCAACGCCCTTATGCAGCTTGCTGGGGATTGAAGAGATTATCACACTTAGCCGACAGGCAATGGAAGCAGAAGACAACCACCCAGAACTTCTTGTGCCCTTCTATGGCTTCGCATTATTGCTTTTCTTTGTATATTGTTATCCGATTGCACGGCTGACCATGCGGCTAGAGCGTAAATACGCAGTAAAATTGTGAGATTGATATTATGACTTGGACCGCTGAAAAACCGATTGTTTCTCTAAAAGACGTGCGTAAGAGCTTTGGCGCACTTGAGGTTCTTAAGGGCGTCTCGATTGACGTCATGAAAGGTGAGGTGATTTGCATTATAGGCCCGTCTGGTTCTGGTAAATCCACACTGATCCGCTGCATTAATGGGCTTAATGACATCCAGGGTGGATCAATTTTTGTTCAAGGAAAAGAGGTACATAGCTCTAATCAGGACAAGCTAGAATTACGAAAGAAGGTAGGGATGGTTTTTCAGCAATACAATCTTTTCCCTCATAAAACAGCGCTGGAAAACGTTATGATGGCCCCGCTTAAGGTGCTCAAAGAAAAAAAGACTGATGTGGAAGCTCGCGCACGCCAGCTAATAAAGAAGGTGAGGTTGGAAGGCAAAGAAGACAATTATCCGGGCGAGTTATCGGGTGGACAACAGCAACGCGTTGCCATTGCTAGGTCTCTGGCGATGAACCCGGATGTGATGCTATTTGATGAAGTGACGGCCGCGCTTGACCCCGAAACAGTAAAAGAAGTTTTAGTCACCATTCGCGAACTGGCAGAAGACGGCATGACATGTATCCTTGTAACCCACGAAATGGGATTTGCGCGTGAGGTTGCCGATCATATTTATTTCACTGATCGTGGCGTAATTGTAGAGCACGGTTCTCCCGAAACTTTTTTTGACAACGCTCAGGATCCAAGGACGCAGGAATTCCTTGGGCAAATTCTCTAAAAATTTCCTGTAAAATAAATCTGCAACAGTTCAAGCTCTACAATCTTAAAGTTAGTTCTGCTTACTACATCAAAAATAAAAAACCGATCTAATCGTAACGGATAAAATTAAATTTCTAGAGGTAATACGCGAATCCCCCCATTGGTCAGCGGGTGGCGGGCCGACGCCATTATTGATATTACTTCTTCGTATAAGTACCCGAACGACAGACCGAGCGTGTCACGTGTGATAATCCGCCCCTCAATAATGTCGAGGTAGCCGGATCGAAGAATCCCCGTGCTGCGAGGACTTTAAATATGGATAGGAATCAATAGCTCGGGCTCAATCACCCGCGCATTTGGAACCGCCTTAATCAAATTATCCGCAGATTGCTCTAGAAGAGGGAACGTTTTGTAATGGAAGGGAATAATAATTTCAAAATCAAAAAATTTTGCAGCGCCAAGCCTCTGCCGCATAAACTCAAACAGAAACCGAACCAGAGCCTCCGTTACGATACAACCTCAGCTCTCCGAATAAATCTGACGTCAGACATGCGCGAGTGTAAAAACCAAGATTGGGGATTGGCGAGTTCCTTATTCTGAGGCTGCATTAAAAGAAAAATATAATAGCTTAACCGCCCGCCGTTGGAGCATCGCAAAAAGCAACGCTCTTTATACACGCATTCTAAATTTAGATCGCGCCTTGGACATGAAAGAAGTATTCACCCTTTAAAAAAGCGTCAGCAGGCACGGTAATTTTTCGCTGCAAACATACATGTTGCACAAAACGAAATTACAAAATGGGCTCTAAACAGCCGATCGCTGCCTCTTTCGCAAATGACTGCCAATTGAGGAAAATTAGCCTTCCAAGCAGATTAATATATTGTCTGCATCACCATAAATTTTGACAGATATGAGCTTCCCTATTCGGTTACCTCGCTTGCCCGTTTTTATGATTTCTTTCCCTGATCCAAACTTCTTTTTCCCTGTTATTTAAATAACAGGGAAATGGCCCTAACTCGTTCTTTTAGTGAAGTAAATCGGAATGAAATTTTTGAAAACCGTCCTAAACAGACCAAAATTTCAACTTTTCCCAGTTAAATTCCCTGTTAACAGGGAATTCCCACCAGTGACCATTTCTCTAAAAACTGCGTCCACCACCACGCAGTCCTTTGAATTTATTGGCAAAGGCATTGAGTCTGAGAGACCAAAGTTATCAAGTGGTTTCAGAGCAATGATGCAAAGCTTTCTATCGAAAACTCCCAATTCAATGCACTATTCAGCGAGATCGCCGCAAAAGTTTCTACTGCGCCTTATAAAGTGAGATCTTGAGGCGGGCTACTGATGCACGATACTGTTTCGTTTCGAACATTCCCCACCACTCAGTCTTCAAAAAACTGCAAAAGAAAGAGGGGCGTGGGAAAGTGCCGTCTTATCCAAGGGTTAGTGGATTATGGGGTGCCTGAGATCAATGGTCATCAGCATCATGGTTTGGCTGTTGTGACTGCGTGTTGCGACGCTGAACTCCCGCTTCTTGTTCGCATCCACCTCAGATTGAGATGTCCAAGGCCTTCATAGGGCTGTTAAATCTATTTAGGCCCGAACAGCCGCGTTCAGTAATAAGGCTTCACTTTCCAAGACGCCTGATGGAGTTCAGCGCGCGACAGGAACGCTATCCTTCATCTTAACATGGCAAAGCTGGACCCACAGCACCCCTTTTTAAAACCCAAATGGGCCATCTCCACGCACTGGATCAATGCGGATCGACTTAAACCCCTCGGCCCATTGATGCAGCAATACGCCGCCCTCTTGTTTTAAAAATCCGATCGGGGCATGGTGATTGGTGTTAAATAGAAAACTGCTGCAAACCGAAGGCGCCGATATAACAGTGTGGCCCGCCAAGCGGGTTGATATATTTCTATGAATATGTCCGCATAATACCAAAATTTCACCCTGATATTCAGCTAGGATCTCGCTCAGTTGCTCAGTGCCGTTCTGCAAGCCGATGGAATCCATAAACGCCATTCCAGATTTAAAAGGTGGGTGATGCATCATCACAACCGCGGGGGCCTGTTTCAAATCTGCCAAACATGTCTTCAAAAACTGCAAAGAGTCTTGATCTAATTCTCCGCCCCCCTGCCCTTCGATCAAGGTATCAAGACCAATAACTTGCAAAGCGCCAAGCCTATGTTGCCAGTTCAACTTACCGGCCTTTGGCAAATAACCTGCTCCGTCAAATGCTGCGCGAAAAGGTGCGCGGGCATCATGATTTCCAGGAATACAAAAAATTGGCAGATCCAAAGGCTTCAGAATTGATTTGAAAAGCGCATAGCTTTCTGCCGTGCCATCATCGCTGACATCGCCCGTTACAACGATGCCATCGAGCGGTCCAACTTCAAATTGCAGCTCTGCAATGCGTAAAGCCAATCTCTTTAAAGGGCCCGAAGTTTCCAAGCGCCCGGAGACAAGGCTACCTGGTTTCACAATATGCGTATCAGAGATTTGTAAGAATTGGGTCATTTTAGCACCTCATAGGCCTCGCATCATCACTCATCTGCGCATCTTAAACACCTTAACAGAGCCTGTTAATTTTCAGGCTAGGGTAGAAATAACCCGCTATAAAACGGGATTACCAGCATCTGTTAGGATCAGGTTATCCTTCAAGCTTTCAAGCAAAGTCGCATAATTTCCATTTGGCAAACGATCAAGGATAACCGTATCAACATCGGCAATATTTTCACCTGCTGCCGGTGCCAAGCGACCAAATTTCGAGTGATCAATCACAAGGATCGACCGTTGCGAGTTTGCCATAATCTGCTCACGTGCGCGCACCTCTGCGGCATGAAACTCAAGCAGCGATCCATCCTCAGCAATACCTGCCACGCCAAATATACAAAATTCGGCGCGGTAGCGGCTAAAAAACGCCAAAACATCTTCCCCTAAAATATCGCGATCCGGCAATCGCAATTCGCCCCCGGGTAAAATAATCCGATTAGTCATTTCGTCGCTCAACGCCAACGCCGCGCTTAAATTATTGGTAATAACCGTCAATCCTTTGCGGCGGCGTAACGCGCGTGCAGCGCTCAGCGGCGTCGATCCGATCGAAATAAAAACAGTGGCCCCATCCGGGATCAGCTCTGCTGCCGCCTCGCCAATATTACGCTTTTCCGCCAGATTGGTCGAAAGTCTTTGATCAAATGGGGTGTTTGACTGCCGCGGCGATAGCTCAACGCGACCATGCCGCCGTTTCAGCAATCCCCCTTCGCATAATTTATCCACATCGCGGCGGATCGTTTGCGTCGAAACATCCAAAATTTCGGCTAAAGCGCCGACAGACAGCGCTCCACGTTCAAGAACGATGTCCTCAATTAACTTGTGCCGTTTCTTTTTTTTCGCTGACATGAATGCTCTCTACATGGTTTCAATCAAACGCTCAAGGAAAGTGGCGGTTTTGGGTACACGCCCTATGTTTTTACGAACCTCAATGATTAATTTCGGTGCAGATTCACTCTTCTGCAAAGCATCCATAACGGGCTGCCAAGAAATTGCACCTTCGCCGGGAAGCCAATGACGATCAGCATACCCATCCACATCCTGTAAATGAACATGCGCGAGCCGGTTTTCTGCAGCCGCAATAAAATCCACCACCGAGGGGGCTTTGTAATTGCAATGAGATAAATGCGCATGCCCAGTATCAACCGAAAGCTGCAGGTTTGGATGATCAATTTCACGTACAGCGCGCATCCTCATATTCGGATCCGTATCATCACAGTTTTCCAAGACCAACGTACATCCGATATCAGCGGCGCGTTGTAGAGGCACCCTTAAGATATCACCCATTGCAGCAATAACGCCGGATTGCACAAATGGATATTGCCACTGATTCAACTTCATCCAATCGTCAAACGGGCTATGAATAACCATATATTGCGCGTTCAAATGCTCGCAAATTTCAAGCGCGCTGAGAAATCGCGTTGTGATTAATTTTTGAAAAGCCGTCTCCAAATTGCCAAGGTCCAAGCCAAAAAACGGCCCATGCAAACCGCGTGGCCCTTTATGAGCTTGCAGTTTTTCTTGATAGCGGGAAATTAAACCCGATAAATTACCTGACAATATATTTGGTGGCGTGAAGTCTTGAATCTCAATCGGCCTGTCTTGCTCACAAAGCCAGTTAAATACCGTTTCAATATTATCTAATGTAACGGCCGCTCCGATTTTCGAAAGCGTCATGGCCTCTCCCTATTTAATACCTGCGCGAATAAAGCTTTGCACAAACTGCCTTTGGAAGAGCAGAAAAGCAATAAGCAACGGGCCAGATGTCATCAATGTGGCTGCGTTAATTACGGACCATTGGATGCCCGAATCTGTAACCGCAAAGATCGACAAACCAACGGTGAGCGGGCGCGTTTCTACCGAATTGGTCACGATAAGCGGCCAAACGAAATTATTCCAATGATGGCTTACCGAAACAAGTCCGTATGCTAGATAAGTCGGTTTTGCGAGCGGTATGTAAACGCGCCAGAGCACGCCCAAAAAGGAACAACCCTCAACCCGCGCGGCTTCGTCTAATTCCTTGGGAACCGTCATGAAGGTTTGGCGCAGCAGAAAGATCCCAAAACCAGATGCGATATAAGGCAGACCAATCGCGGCAATCGTATCAATCAACCCGAAGGACCGCATCGTTTGATAATTCTGAACAATCAAAATATCGGGCATCACCAGAAGTTGCAGCAATACCAAGGTAAACAGGACGTTTCGGCCCGGAAATGTAAAGCGCGCGAAGGCATAGGCGGCAAGTGTGCATAAGAAAAACTGCGCTGCCACAATGCCGGTTACAAGAATAACAGTGTTTAAAAAATACCGCGCAAACGGCGCCTCATTCCAGGCCTGTACAAAATTTTGCAACGTCAAAGGCGCGAATAGGCTAAACCGCGTTTCATATTCACTGGGATGGAACGCCGTCCAAACCGCATACAGCAGAGGCAAAAGCCACAAGAGAGCCAAACACCAAGCGGCAAATGTGTTTAAAGAGCGATCAAAATCAAACGGCTTGCGTTTCAAAACGGACTGGGGCGCTAGAGAGGAATTTTCGATCATTTATAATGCACTTTTTTATCTAGAAAAAAGAATTGTCCGATTGCAACCGTCGTTAAGATGGCAAGCATGACCACCGTTAATGTTGCAGCATAAGCCGTGTCCCAATAATCGAATGCCACTTCGTAGATATAAAATAGCAAGAGGCTCGAGGCATTATTTGGGCCGCCTTCCGTCATCACAAAAATATGATCCACCAAGCGAAAGGAATTGATCACAGCATTCACCGAGACGAACAGGGTTGTAGGCATCAAAAGCGGAAAGGCGACGCGCCGGAAATAATAGAACTTACCCGCCCCCTCAATCGACGCGGCCTCGCGCAAAGAGGGTGGAATGGTTTGTAAAGCCGCCAAGTAAAAGATCATGAAAAACCCAGCCTCTTTCCAGATTGCAACAGCAATCATTGAATAAAGCGCTGTGTCGGGCGAGCCCATCCAATTTTGCTCAGGATAGCCAAACAAGCCACGGATCTGATCGATCAAGCCAAAGCCGGGCGTGTAAAAAAACAACCAAATATTGGCAACAGCAATCAAAGGCAGAACCGTTGGTGTGAAATAGGCCATACGTAAAAAACCGCGCCCTCGCAGCTTTTCATTGACCCAAAGCGCCATCGCCAAAGATAAGATAATTGACAGCGGAATGGTCCAAACAGCGTACCAAAAATTGTTCACCAGAACCTTCCAAAACACTTCATCGGCCATTAATGTCGTATAATTATCCCACCCGATGAAAACCGATTTTCGCCGTCCTCGCGCCGTTGAAAAAAACGAACTTATAACAGTTTGCACCGCGGGATAATGGGTAAATGTGATCAAAAAGATCATCGCCGGGCTGAGCAGCAACCACGCATATATCCATTGATGTCGGGTAGAGTTTCGCATTTTTATCAAGCGCTTTCGAAATGTGAACCTGCCCAGCAAGCTGGGCAGGCCTTAATGATGTGAAACTTAACGATACGGTTTCAAAATTCTATCGGCTGCCGCCTGCGCTTGATCAAGCGCTTCTTGAGCGGATTTTTCACCCGCAATTGCGGAGGCCAACGCATCATTGAACGTTTGGGTTACTTTGCCATTCTCATAGGTTGATAGCTCGGCAACCGCAAATTCCAACTGATCGCGCGCAACCAATGCGGGGGGAAAATCAGCGGCATAAGCTTTCATTGCATCGGTTTCCCATGCGTCAGGGCGGGGTGCGACATAACCTGTTGCGATCGACCAAACCGCCGCTTGCTCGGGGCTTGTAATCCACTGAACAAAATCAACCGCAGCGTCTTTTTGCTCATCCGTTGAATCTTTGAACAGATAGAAGTTGCCGCCACCTGTTGGGGCGCCGCGGCGCTCTTTCGCAGGCAGCATTGCAACACCGAAATCAAACGGGGCATTATTGCGCACATTTACCAAGTTACCCGTGGTTGTCCACATCATCGCTGTTTCCCCCTCAAAAAAGGCCTTTGGCGTTGGGCCCCATTCGATAGAGCCCGGCTGCATCACACCGTGCTTTGCAGAGAGATCAACCAAATATTCCAAGGCTTCAACAACTTTGGGATCGTTGAAATTGGTTTTATTGCCGTCAGAATTGGCAAGGATTGCGCCTGCCGGTGTGGAAAGGCCTTGGAACAACCAATAGGGAAAGCCCGCTGATGGAATACGAACGCCCCATTGCGTTACGTTGCCACTTGCGTCTTTTTTGGTCAGCTTTTTGCCGAATTCAACCATTTCATCCCAATTTGCTGGCGCGACATCTGGATTGAGACCAGCCTCTGCAAAGGCTTCCTTATTCCAATATAGAACCGGCGTTGAGCGCTGGAACGGAATACCATAGGTTTTTCCACCGGTTTGACTATTTTCCATAAAGGAGGGGTAAAAACCATTTATCCAACTTTCTTGCTCTTCTGCAGAGACAAAATCGTCGAATGGCACAATGACATCTTCATCGATCAAGGTGAACATTTGGGTTGATAAAAGAACCGACAATTGTGGTGGTTTACCGCCCCGCGCCGCGGTTAAAGCCTTTACGCCCGCATCGCTGTAACTGCCCGCATAAATTGCCTCAATATTGACCCCAGGATTGGCGGCCACATAATCTGCGGTTAATTTTTCAATCGTAGTTGCGGCAGCGCCGCCCACGGCCACCGGAAAATAAAATTCCAGATCGACTGCGAAGGCCGAACCAACGGCCGCAAGTGATGTCAGGGATGCAACACTGGCTATCTTAAACATTTTTGGAAACATGATTTACCTCTGGGTTTGAGTTTGACGTGCCGACACAGAGCCGGCGTTTTGGGATGACAAAGCCATCTCAATCTCTGAACGCATCGTGTCATCACGCCGGCCAGAGGCCGTTTCGAACACATGCAAATCGTTAATATTAAAAGCCAATTTGATTGCCATCCCGCTGGTCAAGCGGGTTTGGCCCGGCGCTCGGCAGAGCAAGCTTTCTTCACCAACTTTACATTCAACCATCGCATCTGCGCCCAAATATTCAACCCGGGCCACCTGCCCCGCTATCACGCCATTCTCATCTGGCACCAGCGCCTCTGGGCGAATGCCAAAGGTAAAATTTTGGCTTTTCTGCAAAAATTCTGCGGGAACCACGCCCGCCAATAGGTTCGGCGAAAACGTCACCATAGGCGGCGTGCCGATAAACTTTGCCGCAAATAAAGTTGCCGGGGTTTCATACATAACGCGCGGCGAAGCAACCTGCTCAACCTGACCTTGATTCATCAACACCACTTGATCCGCCATGGTGACCGCTTCAACTTGATCATGCGTCACGTACAGCATCGTCACTCCAAGCCGACGCTGCAAATCACGAATTTCTTCGCGCATTTCGGCCCGCAATTTTGCATCAAGATTGGACAATGGTTCATCCATTAAGAAAATAGACTTATCGGCAACAATCGCGCGCCCCAAAGCAACACGCTGCTGTTGGCCGCCTGACAATTGGCTTGGCCTGCGGTCTAACAAATGTCCCAAACCCAGCAGCTCAGCCGCGGCCTTTAATTTTTCATCACGATCACCGCGCGACAGACCGCGCACGCGGAGCCCAAAGATAATGTTTTCTGCCACACTGAGATGCGGAAAAAGCGCATAAGATTGAAATACCATCGCAATGTCGCGGGCCGCAGGCACTACATCCGTAACGTCTTCACCATCGATAAAAACCTGCCCAGAAGTTGGATCATCCAATCCAGAAACAATTCGCAACGCCGTAGATTTTCCGCATCCAGACGGGCCAAGCAAAGCCGTGAATTGACCTGCCGGAACATCAAGCGAAACATTGTTTAAAGCCGTTGTGTCACCCCAGCTTTTTGAGATGTTTTTAAAGCTAACAGCCCCCCCGCTCATATCGATCTCCCCCACTCACGAACAGAAGCCGGCAAAGGCTGCCGGTTATTGCGCATCGCAATTTCCGAGTCAGAACGGCGCATCTTATAGTCCAATGTAAAAATAATCTTCATCGCCTTTTCGTTGATAAACTCCACCAGACAAAAGCAGCAGAACCAATGTTCAGGTCAACTGCCAGGTTGACCTGAACATCAAGTTTTCTGATCACACAATAAAGGAAAGAATTGAATATAAACTATGCTTCATGTGGTCTGATCGGTTTTTTAATCTCCCTTATACGGACATATGGTGTCTACACCTGAACACCCTTAGCTACCGGATGTAACGGTTGCGTGTCAGTGCAGAGCCAATGCCTCTTTTTGTGATAGAACAATGACTCACAATAAACAACAAAACAACAAAAATATTAGTTTTTCAAAAATTTTTAAGCTACAAAACTACAAAAATTTGGCGTTTTTTCTTTTTTTCTGATCAGTTTCAGGTAACCTGGTGCGAGTCTGCTGGGTGTTCCGGCTTGAATTGATCAAAAAGTGACTTTTAAATGCTATCAACCGCCACCGCCTTTCAACGTTACCAAGAAATCCGACACAAACTGCCAACCGCCCCGCAAAACAAAACTATGTTGGATATTGAAAACCTCACCGAAATCTCGGGGAAAGCCGGCGCCTTTGTCTTTGATGCTTTTGGTGTTTTGAATGTTGGTGATTGCCTTATCGAAGGGGCCGATCAACGCTTAACCCAATTGCGCCAGCAGGGCTGTGAAATACGCATTCTCACCAATGCCGCGAGTTATGATCGCACCCGTGCATTGGAAAAGTTTGATCGGCTGGGCGTAACAATAGACGACGCAGAAATTATCACCAGCCGCGATGCCACGCTCTCTGCGTTGACGCAAAACCACTGGGGTATAATTGCCGATCCCAATGACGCATTGACCGATATCAATTTTCATCACACCCGACTTGGGCAGAACGCTGGCGACTATGAGGCAGTGGATGGGTTTTTATTTCTATCCTCGGCCAATTGGTCGGCACAAAAACAACAGCTGCTCGAAACCTCGCTGATCACAAATGCCCGCCCTGTGCTCATCGCAAATGCGGATTTGGTGGCCCCGCGGGAAACTGGTTTCTCGCTGGAGCCAGGGTTTTATGGGCATCTTCTGTTAGATCGCGGCATCACCGATATACGATTTTTTGGAAAGCCCTTTCCGGAAGTTTACGCATTGGTGGAGAACAGCCTTCCACAGCTTAACCCAAGTGAAATTATAATGTGCGGCGATACGCTGCACACAGATATTTTGGGCGCCACGGCCAGAGGGTGGCGCAGCGTGCTTGTCACACAGGACGGGATGTTTTCCGGACATGAGACCGATATTTTCTGCAAAGAATCTGGCATTTTTGCCAATTGGCGCGTTAAACGAATTTAACACTCCACGATTGCCGGCATGCCGACGGCACAGATCTTGGCTTAAAATTTCAAATATACGAAAAATGGAGATGCGTTCAGGTTTAACCTGGCGCTGATACCCCTCAATTGGCCTGATTAATGCTAAAGGGAATGAGGCTATCTCTAAAATGCTCCATAAATTCCAACGTGACCAAGGAGGGTTTTTTCAAAATTGGCCGCACCAAAGACAACCCATGCGGCAGACTGGGCGTAAAGGGGCGAAATCCAAGGCCAAGCTTTTGATACTTAACCGCATCCAATTCACTGACGATCGATACCCCAACGCCAGTGCAGACCAGCTCGCAGGCGGCGGTGAATTGACGGACCTCTATATGCGAATTAAGTGGGATTTGAGCAGCTTGAAAGCAGCGCGATAATTTCAAGAAGAAATCGCTGTCTCGTCTCGTGTGGATGATATTTTCATTTTCAAGATCAGCGGGCCCAATCTGCGTTTTGGCTTCTAAAGCATGGCCTTTAGGAAACACACAAACCGTACGGATCTCAAGATAATGGCGGTCGACTGCCGGATGTCCGATAAATCCGTCCGTGATTCCAAAATCGTATTGCTCCCCTATCATCCATTCTAGTATACGCTCCGGGCGATCAGGCTCGATGGTTAGGCTCACCCCCGGATGGCTCTTTAAAAACTCGGCAACCACTTGTGGCAGATGACTCGTGGCAAACCCTGGCAAGCATGCGATGCGGATATGACCGGCTTTTCGATTTGTTATATCTTGACTCAGATCTGAAATCTGCCGCATCAGCTCTAAGACCTGCTTGATATCGGGCACCAAAAGCCGCACCTCTTGCGAGGGCACCAACTGACCATCACGTTTGTCAAATAAGGGAAAATCAAACTCTTTTGCCAGATCAGCGATCAGACGGCTAGCAGCAGGTTGACTGATTCCAAGATCAGCCGCTGCAGCGGTGACCGACCCATTTGTAATAACGGCCATCAACGCCTCTAACTGGCGTATGCGCGGCGCTTTTCGCTGTGTCATCGCATCCCCTTCCCTTCCCGATTCGAGATATTTATAATATAATGTTATACGTTTTTGTATATTTGGCATCTTGAATTATATTCTTTCGCTGATAAGCTCTTTCTTAGTAACGGAGACCGCGGGCAACTCGGCACGTGGCGTAACAAGCATCGAAAACGATGTACGGGAGAGTAATATGAAAAAACATTTGATCGGCGCTGTCGCCGCAACTGCTGTGCTGTCACCAATTGCAGCTATGGCCAAAACCGAGGTGCATTTCTGGCACGCGTTTACAGGGCGTTTGGGCGAATTGGTCGCCGCGCAAGTTGAGGATTTCAACGCCAGCCAAAGCGACTATGAGGTCGTGCAAACCCACAAAGGAAACTATTCCGAAACGTTAAACGCTGGTATTGCTGCGTTCCGCGCAAAAGAGCAACCGAATATTCTGATGGTTTATGAAGTTGGCACAGCCACGATGATGGCCGCCAAAGGCGCTGTTAAGCCGGTGTACCAAGTGATGGCTGAAAGTGGTGCCTCTTTCGATCCCGATGCTTATATTGGCGCTGTCAAAGGCTATTACACAACCACCGAAGGCGATATGCTATCTTTGCCGTTCAACTCATCCACACCAGTTTTATGGGTAAACCGTGATGCGATGTCTGCAGCGGGTGTTGACCCCGACAGTGATATGTCAACTTGGGAGCAAGTGGGAGATGTTTTAGACCAGCTTAAAGCCGGAGGCGAAGATTGCCCCTTGGTAACTGCTTGGCAAAGCTGGATCCATCTTGAGAATTTCTCTGCCTATCATGACGTTCCATTTGCCACACAGGATAATGGTTTTGCCGGCCTTGATACCGAGCTCAGCCTGAACGGACCGGCGCAAGTGGCACATCTCTCAGCGATGGGCCAATGGGCGAAAGATGGAAAATTTATCTATACGGGCCGCCGCAACGAAGGCGGTGCAAATTTCCGTTCCGGTGAATGTGCGCTGTTTACCGAAAGCTCGGCTGGCTATGCGGGCATCAGCTCGGAAGCAAAATTTGATTTTGAAGTCCGCCCGCTCCCCTATTGGAAAGCCGTCGCCGATGAGCCTCAAAACACGATTATTGGCGGTGCATCACTTTGGGTGATGGAAGGCCATAGCGCAGATGAATATAAAGGCGTTGGGGCATTCTTGAGCTTCTTGTCTACATCAGATGTGCAAGCCGCATGGCATCAAAACACTGGCTATTTGCCGATCACATCAGCAGCGGGCGATGCAACCCGCGCCTCTGGATTTTACGACAAAAACCCGGGCACTGATATCGCTGTGATCCAAATGACCGCGAAGCAACCTACTGCAAACTCGAAAGGGTTACGGTTGGGCAGCTTTGATCAAATCCGCGGCATCATCGATGAAGAGCTGGAAGCCATCTGGTCTGGTGACAAATCAGCGCAAGAGGCGATGGACAGCGCCAAAGAGCGTGGCGACGCTCTGCTGCGCCGCTTTGAACAAGCAAACCGTTAAGCGGATTGTGAAATCGCGGGCTCCGGCATAGGGGCCCGCAGCATTTTTTTTAAAACGAGGCGTCCCATGGAAAAGCGCGTCACCTTTCGCGGTTGGCTGCTGCCGCTGGTGTTGATTGCACCGCAGGTGATGATCTCGGCGATATTTTTCTTTTACCCAGCCGGACAGGCGATTTGGCAATCGCTGTTTATCCCCGATCCGTTTGGCCTCTCTGCCCGCTTTGTTGGGCTTGGAAATTTCGAATTCCTCATCAGCGATAAATATTATCGCGCGTCTTTTATCACCACAGCAGTATTCTCTTTGTTGGTCACGCTCTGCTCGATGATCCCAGCGCTGTTTTTAGCCGTGCTGGCCGATCGTTTGATAAAGGGCTCAGGCGTGTACCGTACCCTGCTCATCTGGCCTTATGCGGTTGCACCGGCCGTTGCGGGGGTTTTATGGATGTTCATGTTTAACACGCGCGTTGGCGTTGTCTCATGGTATCTGGGGCATTTGGGCTATGATTGGAACCATGTGCTCAATGGCGGCGAAGCGATGGGCCTGGTCGTAGTGGCTTCGGCATGGGGGCGGATCAGTTATAATTTCCTATTCTTCTTTGCAGCGCTGCAATCCGTGCCGCGCTCGGTTGTTGAAGCCGCAGCGATTGACGGCGCACGGTTTTGGCGCAGATTTTTCACAGTTATATTGCCACTCTTGTCGCCAACGGCGTTTTTCTTATTGGTGGTAAATATCGTTTATGCGTTTTTTGAAACCTTTGGTGTTATTCATACGATTACTGCAGGTGGCCCACAGCAATCCACCACCATTCTTGTATATAAAGTATTTTCCGATGGGTTTGTCGGCCAAGATCTAGGTTCATCCGCGGCCCAATCGGTGATCCTTCTCTTCGTGGTTGGGCTGCTCACGGTTATCCAATTCAAATATATTGAAAAAAGAGTGCATTACTGATGGAACAGCGCTCTGGCATGGTTGAAAAACGCGGCATGGGCCTTTGGCTGACGCATGGTTTCATGATTACCGGCGTTTTGATTATTTTCTTTCCGATCTGGCTGGCCTTTGTTGCATCAACCGTGACGCAACCGGAGATCGTCTCGCCGCCCATGCCTCTCCTGCCCGGAAGCCACTTTTGGGACAATTATAAAACTGCCTTGGTGTCGGGGGTAAACGTGCCCGTGGCCACCATGTTGATGAACAGTTTGATTATGGCGATCGGAATTGCCGTTGGCAAAATTATCATCTCTCTGCTCAGTGCTTTTGCTATTGTTTATTTTCGCTTTCCGGGCCGCACCATTTTCTTTTGGATGATTTTCTTAACCTTGATGCTTCCCGTCGAAGTGCGCATTTTACCCACTTTTGAAGTGGTGGCCAGCTTTGGTATGCTGAACAGCTATTCCGGCCTTATCTTCCCGCTTATCGCATCGGCCACCGCAACTTTTCTATTTCGGCAATTTTTTCTTACCATTCCGGATGAGCTGGCTGAGGCTGCCCGCGTTGACGGCGCGCAACCGATGCGGTTTTTTATTGATATCGTTCTGCCTATGAGCCGCACAAATATCGCGGCGCTCTTCGTGATCTTGTTCATCTATGGTTGGAACCAATATCTTTGGCCCCTTTTGATTACAACCGACCCTGAGATGAACACGATCGTGATGGGTATAAAGCAAATGTTCCCCAGCGGCGATGATGTGGCCGAATGGCCCGTGATCATGGCAACATCAATTCTGGCGATGATCCCCCCTGTTATCGTTGTTGTCTCGATGCAAAAGCTATTCGTGCGCGGCCTTGTCGATAGTGAGAAATAAAAATGGCAAATGTTACGTTAAAAAATATCAAGAAAAGTTTTGGGGCCACAGATGTTATCCATGGGATAAATGCTGAAATTAAGGATGGCGAATTTATCGTGATTGTCGGCCCATCAGGCTGTGGAAAATCAACGCTTCTACGCATGGTTGCCGGGCTTGAGACCATAACATCGGGCGATATTTTTATCGGCGATGAACGCGCGAATGACAAAGAGCCGATGGATCGCGACATTGCCATGGTGTTCCAAAATTACGCGCTGTACCCGCATATGTCCGTGCGCCAAAATATGGGCTATGGTTTAAAAATTGCAAAATTGCCCAAAAGCGAAATTGACGCCAAGGTTCAAGATGCGGCAAAGCTGTTGCAAATAGAGCCCTTATTAGAGCGCAAACCCCGCCAATTATCTGGCGGTCAACGTCAACGCGTGGCCATGGGGCGGGCCATCGTGCGCGAACCATTGGTATTTTTATTCGATGAACCCCTGTCAAATCTGGATGCCAAATTGCGCGTTCAAATGCGGCTCGAAATTCGCGAATTGCAGGAAAAATTGGGGATCACCACGCTTTATGTGACCCATGATCAAGTTGAAGCCATGACCATGGCCGACCGTATGATCGTGATGAATGGAGGCATCGCAGAACAGATCGGTACGCCTCTAGACGTATATGAAAAGCCACAAACCCTCTTTGCAGCTCAATTTATCGGTAGCCCGGCAATGAATATCTTTGATGCCCATGTCGAAGGCGGCCAGGTGAAAATAAAAGATCTGCCTATTGGGCCCGCTCAGAGCCGCGATGGCCCTGTCAAGCTTGGGATCCGTCCTGAGCATTTGGTAAAAACATCCGATGCGGCTTTGAACGCTTCGATACAAATGTCAGAACCGCTGGGTGCGAACACGCTGCTGCATGGAAAATTAACGAGGTTCGACAATATAGCAATCACCGCCAGTTTACCCGGCGTGCATCTTTTGGAAACCAAATCCTTTCACATCGGCTTTGCCGTTGAGCCAGCCAATATCCATCTGTTCGATCCAGAGACAGGGCGCAGGTTACCAGTTTGATGCAGTATCCCGCAGTTGAAGCCTTTCGCGGAGGGCCAAACCTTATTCGCGTGGTCGGGCATCGTGGCGCGCGCGGCATTTTGCCAGAAAATTCCATGATTGGATTCGAATTTCTGATGCAAACGGGCACGCAACTATTGGAATTTGATGTGTTGATGACCTCGGATATGGTACCGGTCATCACGCATAACCATCATCTTCATGGCGCGATTTGCCGCGGCCCGGATAAAGGTTTTTTAAATGAAGAACCAAAAGTCGCCGATCTAAGCTGGGCAGAAATCCAAAAATTTGATATCGGGTGGATTGATGGTACGAGCGCCTATGGGCAGCGCTTCCCTGAAAGAGCCCAGCTGAACGATATCCGTATTCCCAGCCTTTACCAGCTTCTAGAGGCCGCAGCCCAACCGCCATTTGCCAACGCCAAATTCATGCTTGAAATCAAATCAGACCCTGATTTTGCACAGGATACCCGTTATCGCAAGGAGTTGATCGAAATCATAATAGGACTGGTCCGCGCTGCAGGGGTTTCCCAGCGCACGCTTTTGCACAGCTTCGATTGGAATCTGCTTGCCGAATGTGCGCGCCAAGCGCCCGATATTCCAATATCATTTCTCACCCAATTGTCCGAAAATACACCGCATCAGGGCGAAGATTCAGCACATTCAATGAGTCCCGATTTTTCTGGATTTGAGGATAATATCCCGAAAATGGTAGAGGCCGCAGGCGGCGCGCTTTGGTGCCCCTATATTGCTGATATAACCCCCAAAACGCTAGCGCGTGCCAAAAAGTTGGGTCTGTGCGTTGCAGCTTGGACCGCCAATGAGCCAACGGAGATCGATCAGATGATCGATCTGCATGTCGACGCGATTGTCACAGATTATCCGGGCCGGGTTCAACGCCGGCTTTCAGATCGAGGCATCACCTGGTGAAGCCTATGGCTTAAAAATTTATGTTTCGCGAGATACGCAATAGACATCAAGTTATGGCCACCTTTACCCTCTCCTATTCTTCAGACACTAAAGGGGGGGCCTCACCAGCTACAAGAGGCGGCGCAAGGCATAATTTATAGGCCCTACCCAATGGGAAAACTGAAGGCAAAATGAAGATTAATCCGTTGAAAGGGACCAATCTCATCCACGTTAGCTAAGCAGAAGATCAATCTGACTACCCAGTCTCAGATACAGTGCCATAAAATTGTCAAAAATCTTCTTTACGCATTCATCTCAGCTATTACCTGCACCATGAAAGACGTGCCCTGATTCCACCTATTTCCCAAAACAGAAAAGCCAAATTATGGCCTGCTTTTAAAAGGCAACCTGATAGAGCCGTACCAAAATTCAATCTGGTACTGGTCGGACAAAACGGGCGGCTGGAATTTGAAGTGATCCTTTTTTTAGCCTCGCTGCGGGCCAATAGCCCAAAATTCGCAGGGCAGGTGTTTATTGCTGAACCGCGCTTTAACCAAGCCTGGACGAATAACCCAATGATCCGCTCTCAGCACACGCAAAATTTGATTGCAGAGCTTGGTGCAGAATTCATTGCCTTTGACAATAAGGTTTTCGGCGAAAGCTACCCCTACGGAAACAAAATAGAATGTTTAACAGCCATTCCCGACGACAAACCCTTTTTGTTTTTTGACAGCGATACGCTGATCTTGGATGAGCTATGCGATGTGCCCTTTGATTTTTCTCGCCCAACTGCCTCGCTGCGCCGCACGGCAACTTGGCCACAACCTTTGGGGCCAGGGCATCACTATTCGGATATCTGGAAAGATTGTTATGACATCTGTGGCGTAGACTATCCTTCTTCGCTTGATAAACAATTTTCAGCTCAGGATTGGCGACGGTACTTATATTTTAATGCCAGCTTTTTCTTTCACGAAAACCCAACTAAATTCGGCGCGCGCTTCCTAGAGTTTGCCCAAAGGATCAAAACCAGCACGCGCCCTCGGATCACCCGACAATCTTTAGACCCTTGGCTGGACCAAGTGGCTTTGCCCATGGTTATTCACAGCTTTGGGGGGGGGCAAACACACGCTTGCTCGGGGATGGCTGGACGCAAAAACCAGCTGTCATTATCGCAGAATACCCCTTCTTTACGCTCGAGAGGATGACCGGGTCATCGCTAAATTGGAACAACTTGCAGACCAAAGCAACATCCGCGCGCGTCTGTCGCAGCACCCAGCTTTTCAGCGGATGATTTATCAAAAACAAGGGCGCCGTTTGCGCGGAATGATTGATCGCAGCCATCAACCAATCTGTGAGGTTGCGCTGCGTAATAAATTAAAAGCTTTGGGGTATTGGATCCGCTGAACAGAAAAATCGGTTTTCGCCGGAAAGCCTTGCAAGTTCAAAGTTGGACAAAGCTCCCAAAAAGGAAATACTTTCCCAATAATGGCGAAAAAATAGGATATTATGTTCCTAATTTAGGCGAGCGGCCGCTTTAGGTAGAATAATAGCATTGTTTAAACAGCCTGACTTTCTTATCACAGCGGAGACAGATTTAGGAGTTAGATCGATGACAAACGAAACAACCTACGGGTTTGATACATTACAAATACACGCGGGCGCCCGGCCTGATCCAGCCACTGGCTCTCGGCAAACACCAATCTATCAGTCGACAGCGTTTGTGTTTCGAGATGCCGATCACGCAGCCGCTTTGTTTAACCTGCAAGAAGTTGGCTATATTTACTCGCGATTGACCAATCCAACCGTGGCCGTATTGCAAGAACGCATTGCAACCCTAGAGGGCGGCGTGGGCGCGGTTTGTTGTTCATCCGGACATGCCGCACAAATTATGGCGCTGTTTCCACTGATGCAGCCTGGGCGCAATATCGTTGTTTCAACGCGGCTTTACGGCGGCTCAATCACGCAGTTCAGCCAAACAATTAAACGCTTTGGCTGGAGCGCAAAATTTGTTGATTTTGATGATCTTGACGCGGTGAAAGCTGCAATTGATGATGACACGCGTGCGGTGTTTTGTGAGTCAATTGCAAACCCCGGCGGTTATATCACCGACCTGCCGGCGATCAGCGCGCTGTCCGATGAAGCGGGCCTACCCTTGATCGTCGATAACACCAGCGCTTCGGCATATCTCTGCCGCCCAATTGAACATGGCGCAACGCTTGTGGTGAATTCCACCACCAAATTCTTGACCGGCAATGGTACGGTCACGGGTGGATGTGTGGTGGATAGTGGGAAATTTGATTGGTCTGCTTCGGATAAATTTCCTTCGCTCAGCGCGCCGGAACCTGCATATCACGGGCTCAAATTTCATGAAACATTTGGGCCATTGGCCTTTACGTTTCACGGCATTGCAATCGGGCTGCGCGACCTTGGGATGACGCTTAACCCGCAATCAGCACATTATACGTTAATGGGCATTGAAACATTATCACTGCGCATGCAGCGACATGTTGAAAACGCCCAAAAAATTGCGGCTTGGCTTGAAACCCATGAAGCCGTTGAAGCGGTGACCTATGCTGGGCTTCCCAGTTCGCCCTACAACCACCGCGTCGCAAAAATTTGCCCCAAGGGCGCGGGCAGCTTGTTTACAGTATCTTTGAAGGGCGGCTATAAAGCCTGCCTAAAATTCGTGGATAGTCTTGAAATTTTCAGCCACGTGGCCAATTTGGGCGACAGTAGATCATTGGTGATACATTCCGCCTCTACCACGCACCGACAGCTAAGCCCCGAACAGCAAATTGCAGCAGGCGCTGGGCCGAATGTAGTTCGCCTCTCAATTGGAATCGAAGATAGTGACGATTTGATCGCGGATCTGAAGCAAGCGCTTGAGATTGCAAAATTCGTTTAAACACCTTTGGTCAAGCTGGCTATTCCGGCTTGGCCACTATTTCATACTGAGCAATCACCGACTGCCTGAACACAACTTCTTTTGGCACAATTCCCGCCTCTGACAAGCCGCGCTGCGCGCTCAAAAAACCGGGAGGTCCACTGCGCTCGGCGACACTATCGGTCAGGCTGATCAATTGGCCCAATTTCACATCTGCAGCCTCTGCATAATCCTGCGCTTTTACCAGCGCGTCTTTCATGGCGTTTTGTCGAGCTTGGCTTTGCCAACGAGCCTCATCCTTGGTTAGAAAAAGCAGATTTCCCAATGCCGTTACCCCAAAGTCGAGGCCGATTTGAACAATTTCTGGAAAGGCAGGAAGATGGTTGATTGTGACCTCCAGCCGCGTAGTGGCGCTATAATCCAGCAATTTAGGTGGTTGCCGATCAATATATTAAAAATTTGGTGACAGTGATAAAACCGAGCTTGCCAGATCCTCTTTGGGCAAGCCAAAAGCTTCAAGGGCGGCGAGGATTGAGGCTGTTTTTGAACTGAGCGCGCTCATTGCTGAGGCCGGTGCATCAGCGCGGGCTTCAATTGTCCAGGTCAACTTTGCCTGGTCAGGTTTAACCTTGACCACTGCCACGCCGGTGACCGTCAGCATTCTGACAGGCTGGGTTGCGAATGCCAGCTGCGATGAAAAAATCAAACAGACCGCGAGGTAAATGATATTTCTGCATATAAAATGTTTAAAATACATGACCGCTCCTTCATTTCCAGCAAGGGATTTACGCCACGTGACAGACACAACTATAGCGCAATTTTATGCCTGCCGCGATAGTTTTGCTTTTCCCGCACGCCATCCTAGTCTAGAAGGACGTAGTCGCGGTCCAACCGAGCCTTGCTGTAAAAGATAAACTCGAGCAAATGAAACCAGACTTTGCCCTTTCCCTTTCCTTCGATGGCATCACTTTGCTGCATCGAACAAAACCCGGCTGGGATATTATTGGCACGGCAAAATTGGACTCTGCAACTTTCGAAAATGACGTCGCTGATATCCGGCGCAAAGCGTTGAGCCTTGATGCACGAGCCGATAGCGTAAAACTTGTGATACCGAACGAACAAATTAAGTTCATTAAATTGCTTCGGCCTGACGGCGCGCAATCAAACGATATAGAGACGGTCATATTAGACCATTTACAAGGGGCAACCCCCTATCATGTCTCCGAATTGCGCTTTGATTGGATCGCCTCAAAAAATGATCTTTACGTGGCGGCTGTCGCGATTGAAACGCTGCAAGAGGCAGAAAATTTTGCCGAGGCCCATAGCTTTAAACCTTTGGGAAATGTTGCGATACCGCCCAAAGACAGTTTTATCGGTGAAGTATTTTTTGGCACCGCGCTCGGCGGACAACAGCAAATGGAATGGTATGATCAGGAAATTGATATTTCCCCATCGCCCAGCCCAGAAGCGCTTTTGAAAATCGCCCCCAAACCACTCCCACCAGAGCCACCCATTGCGCGCAACAAAGGACATATAGAGGCGCAACAAAAGCCGGCTAGCCCCTATCCAAAACAGCCCCGTCTTCCAACCCAGCTGACCAAACAAATCAACGAAGAAGCTGAAAATATCCCCGTCAGCCTGAATGATCTTGGCACTGCCTTCCCCCGCATTCTCTCTCAAATTGAAGGAAAGTTAGAAGGGCAAGAGCAGGCTGATAAGCCTGCAGTTTTCGATGTAAGCGCGGCTCGGGTTCCCGGGAACGCTGAGTCCCCCCCTGCTGACCCGATCTTGAAAAGACGCGGCTTTAAAAACAGAGTTACAGCCGAGAAGATCCGAAACGTTCTGCGTCAAATCAAAAAACGCCTAAGCGCAGGCGTTAGCGCGCTCATGGCCGCTTTAAAAACGCTTCTGCAAGCGGTTCTTCGCCAAAGCCAACTGGTCGGCGCAGGCGCCGCGCAATTTATAAAAACCTGTAGGCACAAGCTGCTTGTTGAAGGCATTGTACCGCTGGTACAAACACTGCGCCCTATTCTACGCAAAAACGTCCTGAAGGCGCGGGATTGGGGACTTCCTGTTGTGCTGCTTAGCGCTTCTGTGCTTCTGGCTGGGTTTACAGCAACATATTTCATTGTAACGCGAGGCGCCAATCCGAAAACTGATATTGCGTTGAAAATGGAAACGGTAAACGCAGAGGCAGAGGCAGAGGCAGAGGCAGATAGACAAATCGACGTTTTGCGATCGATACAAGAGCTCTCGCCAGCTCCAGAAACAGAACGGCGCCGGGGTTTAACCGGGCTGGAAGGTTTTATCACAAGCGATACGCAGACAAAGGCAGAAGTGTTCAGCGAAACGCCATTGCTCGGCCTATCCGAGCTTCAATCATCTGCCGGTTTTGACCTTTCTATTGTAGAAAAGCTGCCAATGAAACGGGCGCTGTCGCGGTTAGACAGCCTGGCAATACCCAGTTCAACTGATACGCGCAATGGAACAGAACTTGAACCGGAAGCTAAAATCGTGATTCCACAAACGGCTAGGTCTTCCCAGCTTAATACGCCTGAATTCATCCCCAATGGGCCAATGACCCCCGAAGAGCTTCGGCGCGTTTATGTATCGACAGGGGTTTGGCCAATGGCCCCCAAAGCTCCATATCAAGCAAGTGCGAAAACGCTTGAAGATTTATATATCGCATCAATTGATGCAGATATTCGCGCGCATGATCCGGTTATTTTGCAAAGCCCGGATGAATTTTTGACCGATAGTACAAAAGATCTTGCAATCCCTCTTCTGAGAAAGGCGAAACCTCTAGGGCTTGCAACGGGGGATCCGGCTATCGAAATGCAGAAGCAACCTTCTGCAGAAACGCTTGTCTCGCCCAGTATGAATGCGCTGCGCGTATTGCCAGATGTGACGCTGAGACCGCCTTCAATGGCGCCGCAACCTTTGGCAGAATTGACTCCATCGATCATAACGCAAGACAGCAATAAAACGGCAATATCACAACCGGATGCAGTACCCTCGATTGATGCGTTAACGCGGCTTGACCCTCCCAGCGTGACTGGCTTTGGGAACCAAGCAAGGGACCCGATTTTTGAAAGTGCGTCTACCGAAGACGCCCAAAACCAAGGCTCAGAAACCAACCTGACCTCTGAACTCGCCTTAAAACCGCCTTCAGTTTCCTCAGAAGAAGAAGCCGTTGCCAGCGCCGATCCGCAAACACCACGCGCACCCGAGCCTGCGATAGATATGCTCGCCCAAAGCCGGCCTCTTATCCGCCCGCAAGCCCTTGTTGCAGCCTTACGTGCAAAAGAAAAAGCCTTTGAAGAGGCGCTTAACACCTCTATCCGACCTAAAATCCGGCCAGAGCTTACGGAACTTGCTCAATCTGATACTTTGATAAGCCGTTTGTTCAGCGCCTTGGATGAAGGGGATGAAGCCAATGTCGATTCCCCCGTAGCAGACGAACCAAGCAGCGCGCGGGTAAGTGAACGCGCAACGTTGGAAAAAGGGCTCAATCTCCGAAAAGTGAATTTGCTCGGTACCTATCGGTTTGGAAACAGCCGGAAAGCCCTGATTCTTATGCCAAATGGGTCGAAGCGGATGGTAAAAGTGGGAGACCGCTTGGATGGCGGACAGGTGGCCGCCATTGACGAAGAAGAATTGCGCTATATCAAGTCAGGTCTCAATATCATTTTATCCATGCCAAGCGGGTAAGCTCTGGTGCTGGGCTGTATGCGTTGCGACATCCGTAAAAATACAAAAATTACGCTAGGCGGTGCTTTCGTCGCTTACCCCTGCTTCCGCAAACGTCGACATCCCAGAATGACAGGCCAGTGCCGCCTGAAGAATTCCAATCGCAACCGCTGCGCCTGAACCTTCACCGAGTCGCATCCCCAAAGATAACAGCGGCTCTTTATCTAGCTGCGCCAAAACGCGTTTATGCGCTTGCTCGGCGCTTTCATGCCCCGCAACAGTATGATCCAAAACGGACGGGCTAATTTGCTGTAAACAGGCTGCCGCGGCACAGCAAATAAAACCATCCAAAATCACCGGGATGCGCAGACAGCGCGCGCGCGCAATCGCGCCCGCCATGGCTGCCAATTCGCGCCCACCCAAACATTGTAAAGCTTTTAATCCGTCCTGCTGGGCCTCTGGGTTCATCTGCAAACCCGCGGCAATAACACGGGCTTTTTTCGCGATACCAGCCGCGTCAACACCGGTGCCCCTGCCCACCCAATCTTCCGCGCGCGCGCCATAAAGTGCATGAGCAATCGCAGCTGCGGAGGTTGTATTTCCAATGCCCATCTCACCTGTGACCAACAGATCACAATCTTTAGACACCGCGTTCCAACCTGTTTGTAACGCCAGAAGAAACTCATCCTCTTCCATCGCAGGTCCTTGCGTGAAATCCCGTGTTGGGCGATCTAACTCTAAGCCATGCACCTGTAATTTCGCCCCAAAACAGGCGGAAAGCTGATTAATCGCGGCGCCCCCAGCTTGAAAATTAAGCACCATTTGTTCGGTAACTTCAGCTGGAAAAGCGGATATGCCTTGCGCGGTCACCCCATGATTGCCCGCAAAAATTAGCACTTCAGGTTGTGAAATAGACGCACGCGCATCCCCCCGCCAGGCGGCATACCATATGGCAAGCTCTTCCATCCGCCCCAAAGCACCAGCTGGTTTGGTCAATTGCATATTGCGTTGCTTGGCTGCAGCTTGGCTTTCAAGATCAAATGACGGCGCTTGACGCAGCAGATCAACGAATTGTGAAAGAGAAGAAAAAGTGTCCATAATCAGTTTTACCTTGTTCGCAATATACTCTTTGAGCTAGTTACCCAATTGCCATTAAAGTACAAGCATTTAAGAGGCATCCAACGAGTATTTACCGACATGACCCTGCATAAGATCACCACCTATTCTAACGATGCGAAATTGGCGCTCAGCCTGCTCAGCCGTACACCTATCTCCGTAGAGGATGGCGCCTATCAGCGCGCGGCAAAGGCCGTGTGGGCTTACGGGCTTGTCGGAGTTGTTTGGGGCGCTTTGGTTTGGGCTGTGGGTCTATGCGCAGTGGCTTTAAATATTCCATCTGGCCTGGCTGCGCTTATCGCCTTGGGCAGTGGTCTTATTTTCACCGGCGCGTTGCATGAGGATGGTCTGGCAGATTGCGCTGACGGCCTGTGGGGCGCCAATGAAAAACAGCGCCGCTTGGAAATTATGAAAGACAGCCAAATTGGCAGTTATGGAACGCTAGCGTTGGTTGTGTCCGTGCTCTTGCGTTGGCAGCTTATAAAAGAGCTGATGCTAGCAGAATTTGCCTTTGCGGGGCTGATTGTGACCGCCGTTCTTGCCCGCGCAGCCATGCCGCTTTTGATGGTATATCTACCGAATGCCCGAAGCAGCGGTTTATCACATAGCGTTGGCAGGCCTCAGCCAAAACACGCCCTGATAGGGGTCGGCATAGCTGCCGTAATCGCGCTGTCCTTTGCAGGTCTGATCGGCTTGGCTGCTCTGCTCTGCGCAGGCTGCGCTGCCCTACTCTGTTCTACGATTGCCCAGCGCAAAGTCTCGGGGCAAACCGGCGATATTTTGGGAGCAACCGAACAGGTTTCAGAAATATTTGTGTTATTGGCAATCGTCGCGCTGTTACCGTAGCTGCACCTCAAATGAGAGACGCCTGACCAGACTGTCTCTGCTTTACGCGGCGCGAGACACCAAGACATCATCGACTTTTTTTGCCGCAGCAACCTCATCGCCATCTTCAACAGCCGCAACTTCGCGCGTCAGGCGTTCCAGCGCCGCTTCGTAAAGCTGACGTTCCGAATAGCTCTGCTCACGCTGATCATCGTTGCGATGTAAATCTCGAACAACTTCCGCGATGGCAATCAAATCGCCAGAATTAATCTTTTGTTCATATTCCTGTGCACGCCGTGACCACATCGCGCGCTTCACTTTTGCTTTTCCTTTGAGCGTGGTCATCGCACGGCCGACCACATCAGGAGAGCTTAATGCGCGCATGCCAATCTCAATCGCCTTGTGCGTTGGAACGCGCAGAGTCATCTTGTCTTTTTCAAAAGAAACAACGAATAATTCAAGCGCTATTCCAGCGATCTCTTGCTCTTCAACCGAAACGATTTGGCCCACACCATGCGCGGGATAAACAACAAATTCATTCGGACGAAAATCATTTCGTTTTGATTTGGACATTCAGTTCACCTTTCTTGCGGTTCTCTTTGGCCGAGTTGATAAACAAGCCTAAAACACAAGGCTTCTTTTTAACACAATCCCACCTAAGATGATTAGATGCGGGGCATCACACCACTTTTCGCTGCTGTTTTAACTTTCGCGCGCTCTCTTAGCACAAAATCGAACTCGGCGCCAGAGAGGGGTTTTATTGCCGTTTATCCGCCCTCGCCGGCCGCCTCAGAAAAGTATTTTTCAAGCTTTCCGGTTTCGCCGTCGCGCTCTTCGGCGTCAGGAAGCGGGTCTTTTTTGGTTATAATCACCGGCCAGAGGATCGAGTATTTGCGGTTAAATTCGACCCATTTTTCCATATCAGGCTCTGTGTCAGGACGGATGGCATCTGCAGGGCATTCCGGCTCACAAACGCCGCAATCTATGCATTCATCAGGGTGAATAACCAACATGTTCTCCCCCTCGTAAAAACAATCCACCGGGCAAACTTCAACGCAGTCGGTATATTTGCAGCCAATGCAACTGTCGTTCACAATATAGGTCATTCGTCGTCGTCCATTTCACATATCTTCCAAGCCCTTAGCTAGAGCAGTCGAAAGAATCATTCAAGCCAATCATTGCGAAAATTACGAAGCGCGCGGCGTTCTCGTTTGGTGGGACGCCCTTTTCGATCCTGCCCCGGCGCTGGGTCTTGGGAATCTTGCTTTGGCGATAAATCGCGATAGAGCAACTGAGCCTCGCTAGCCGGTCCACGACGATGCCCCAAGGCTGAAACTTCAACAACGCGCACCGTTCGGCTTTGCACAACAGTAAGGACTTGTCCGATCGAAATACTCGTTGCTGGCTTCAAAACTTTTGTAGCGTTCACCCGAACATGGCCCGCTTCAATTTGTTTGCTGCTGAGGCTGCGGGTCTTAAAAAACCGCGCAAAAAACAGCCATTTGTCCAACCGTATTCGATCCGCTTCTGACACACTCAGCGATCCTGCGTTTTCAACCCCATCAAAGCAGCTGCAAACGGGTTATCTAGATCAATTTTCTGCGTTTTTTCTGGCTTGGCTGCAAAGGTTTTGGGGCCCTTTTTTTCGCGCGATGGTTTTTGCTTACCCTTCGATTTGCGCGCCTGCTTTTCATCACCCGCGCGGTGTATCGGTTTATGATGTCTGGGGGGGCTTTGTTTTTTGGCCACATGCCCCCAGGTGAATGTGTAGAACACTTCCAACTCGGGTGCGACGGTCTCAGCGTTTTGTGGTTGCGCGGGCGCTGATTGGCTAACTGCCTGCGCTGTCGAAGCTGCGCGCTGCTCTTCCTGGGGCTGCGCCTGAACCCGCTCTGAGCCTGAAGCAAGCGCTTCTGCAGCGCTCGGCGCGACCTTCGCGGGGTTGACGTCCAATGCTGCTTCTTGCGCCCCACCCCCAGCTCCAAACGCCTCCTTTTCTGACAAAGCGGTGGATATTTCGGGTTGATCCACCTCAGGCGTTGCACCGCCCACTGGATTTTGGGCAGCCTTGGTTTTTACGCGTTCCCCCTTCACCGCCTGATAGCCAAGACCTTTCATCAAATCGGCGAATTGCTCCAAGGTCATTCCGGTAATCGATAGCATATCTGCTTTTGCTTCAAACCCAGTCCGGCTGTTTTCGCCCCGCAGCATATCTGCCAAACGCTCGAGCATATCGATGCGAATAGCGCGGGAGCCCGCGTTGCGATAGCCACAAATCGTATCATGCCCGCTTTCCGCATGCGCATCGACGGGAACCGTCACCAAACCGGGGGGCGGCGCTTCAGAAAAAGTTTGCAACCCTTTGGAAAGCGACCATAAGACCAACCGCAGGCGGGTGGGGGCGGGTTTCAGCAGCAAGGGCATAAATACGGTAAATTGACCGAAACGGACCCCATGTTTGCGCAATGCCCCGCGCGCATCTTGATCCAAGGATTTCACATCTTCGCCAACTTGCGCGCGCGGTAGAATACCAAATCCCTCAACCATGCGATAGGCAAAGCCCCGCGCCAAACCGGTTAGGGTTTCATCACGTTGTAAATTTATCAGCGGCTCAAATAGGCTAGCGATTTTGCGATCAATAAAATGCTGCAACCGCCGCTGTACTTTTTGCGTCACATCGGTGCCGGCCTCATCATCCACGAACACTGTGATCCGTGGTTTTAAAATATCATCTCCGGACACCAATTTACCGATCGCCTGCGTCCCCCACATCAGGCCGCCTTGCTCAGTAAAATCAATTTCCGTGTCCGGCGCATTGTAAAATCGATCTGCGCGCAGATGAAAATGCGGCGTCAAGGCTTGTAAAGCCGCAGATTTGATGGTCTTTGCTTCTTGCCCGGTCGCGTCTTTATCCTGACGAAACTGAAACCCTTCAAGCCGACCAACGAATTCTCCTTCGACGGTCACCTCACTATTTTCATTCACTTCGGCCAACAGGGCCTCCTTCTGTTTCAACCTGCGCAACAGCACCGAGGTTCTCCGATCCACAAATCGCTGCGTCAAACGCATATGCAACGCATCTGATAATCTATCTTCTACAGCGCGCGTCGTCTCACGCCAATGATTTTCGTCATCTACCCAACCACTTCTTTGGCTGACATATGTCCAAGTGCGCACAAAAGCCAATCGCATTGACAATGTATCAATATCACCCTCGACGCGATCAATGCGTTTAAGATGCCCCGCAAGCCAATCATTCGGCAAATGCATATTGCCCTGTAAATGCTCGAAAACACTGCTGAGCAAGCTGACATGCTCAGCCATGCTTATCCCGCGAAAATCAGGGATTCGACAGATATCCCAAAGCAGGCGCACATGCTCTGGATGCTGCACTTGTTGGCGAATATCTTCGCTTTGCCATAAAGCCTGCAGCGCAAGGTAATCATCGGCCTCCCGAGCTTTTACCAAGAGATCATCTTGAGACGGTACAGACAGGCTGTGGATCAACGCATCGATCGAAGAAAAATTCAAATCAGAATTGCGCCATTGCAGTTTCGAAATCGGTGTGAAGCGATTTTCAACGATAGCAGCCGCCATCCCTTCGTCAAGCGGGGGCGCCTCGCCCGTCACCCCAAAACTGCCATCCGACATCCCGCGCCCTGCGCGGCCGGCGATTTGCCCCAATTCATTTGGCGCCAAATCCCGCATCCGGCGACCATCAAACTTCGACAAACCTGCAAAAGCCACGTGATCGATATCCAAGTTTAACCCCATGCCAATCGCATCCGTGGCCACCAGATAATCAACATCTCCGTTTTGATACAGCTCCACCTGCGCGTTTCTTGTGCGCGGGCTCAACGCCCCCATCACCACCGCTGCACCGCCTTTTTGACGCCGGATCAATTCGGCGATGGCATAAAGATTATCAACTGAAAAGCACACAATTGCGCTGCGGGCGGGCATTCTGCTAATTTTTTTAGAGCCCGTGTAACTGAGCGTGCTCAAACGGTCCCGCCGCATAAATTGCGCCTCTGGCACCAAATCTGAAATCACCTTTCGCATCGTGCCGGCGCCCAAAAACAGCGTTTCATGCAAGCCGCGCATGTGAATTATGCGATCCGTAAACACGTGACCTCGTTCGGGATCCGCGCAGAGCTGCACTTCATCAATCGCCACAAAATCTAACCCCATCGCTTGCGGCATGGCTTCGACGGTACAAATCCAATATTTGGTACGCGGAGGTACGATCCTCTCTTCGCCAGTGACCAGTGCCACAACCGATGGGCCGCGCAGGGCAACAATTTTATCGTAGACCTCACGCGCCAATAGTCGCAATGGCAAGCCAATAATTCCAGTTCGATGGGCGAGCATGCGTTCAATGGCATAATGGGTTTTACCGGTATTTGTGGGCCCTAGAACGGCGACCACCCGCGCAGATTGCTGCATCTTACCCTCTAGGATTAAAGCGTCTTCTCGCCGGTCGCCGATGCAACGCGATCTCTGGCGCTTTTTACGTCTTCTAAAAACGGATGTATAGTCAGAACCTTTGAATAGGCGGTAAAGGCAAGATCAGGGCGTTCAAAATATTCAAAAATTTCGCCCAGCAGCACCAGAGACGGATAATGCATGGCATCAAGCCTTAGGGCGGCTTGCAAATCTTCTATAGCGGGGCCGAAATAGCCAAGCTGTTTATAGGCGCGGGCGCGCCCATGCCATCCTGAAGCAAACTTTGGCGCCATTTCAATCACGGCGCTAAAATGTTGCGCCGCCACATCAAACCGCTGCGCTTGAAAACTGTTTTCGCCGCGCCTGTATAGAAAATCAACGCCAGGCGAGCCGGACAAGGACCAAAGTAACTTTATTTCTCGCTCTATCGCGGCAAATTTTTCTTCGTCGGACGTGGCCAGCTCATTGTACAGAGGCTTGATTTGATCCGATCTATCCGCAGAGCAAAGCGTTGCCCAAACTGAAATGAAGCCTGAGGCGACTAGGCATTTGATTGTTGTTCTAAAACTCTCCATAGGGTTAAGATAGCGGATGGATCACTTTATTCTAGTAAAAATGGAAAAGGGAATCGTGATGAGTGAAATCTTGGAACAGGCTGTCGCAGCGCTGACAAACAAAATGGGCGAGGCCTCTTTTGGTGGTTCTGCTAAATTCGATATCGACGGCGAAGGGTGCATTATGATCGACGCTGCGGGCGTGCGCGCCGGCGATGAAGAGGCAGAGGTAACGCTTCGTGCAAATACAGAGACGTTTCAAGACATTTTAGCGGGTGATTTAGATCCTGCATCTGCCTTCATGAGTGGACGTTTGACTATTGATGGTGACATGGGCGTCGCCATGCAGCTGGGCAGCGCGCTTGGGTAAGGGGATTAAGGGGATACCAACGCGTTCAAACACTATTCGGCCAGCCCCCCTATGGTGCGCGGGGCAGTCTAAACTAAGCCATCTTTTAACACCTTTTAACTGAGCTTATGCACGCCTTTGGCAACGGCAGCAGCGCCAGCGCGCAGCCAATTATGCTCAGAAGCCACAAAAAACACCGTTAAGCCATATTTCTCGTGCCATTCTGCAGCTTGCTCTACAGTGCCCACAAAGCTCATATAGGCCTTATTCGCGGCGCGCGCCGCCTCGCCCACGCTGCGCAATGCTGCTTGCAATTCTTCGCTGGTTTGATCGGTTTTACCATAGCCAACCGATAAATCAGCCGGCCCAACAAACAGACCATCAATCCCCTCGATTGAGGCAAGATCCTTTGCAACAAGAACCGCCTCTGGCTCTTCCACCTGAGCGATCACAACGGTTTCATCACGCGACTTTCGCAAAAGATCGGGCATTGATTGCGTGGCATAACCGGCCCAGCGCGTCGATCCGGCATAACCCCGACCGCGATGCCCGAACCGCGCCATACGGGCAATCGACTGCGCTTTTTCAACGCTGTCAACATGGGGCACAACAATACCAACCGCGCCATAATCTAAAGCCTGCAAAATTTCGCGCTCGCTGCCGTCACCCACCCGAATCAAAATTGGGAAATCAAGCGCTGTTGCAACGGCAATAGATTGATCCATGGCAGCCCGATCAAATGGCGCATGTTCGGCATCCAAACATAGAAAGTCTAATCCAGACTGCGCCAAAATCTCAATCATGATGTAATGTGGTGTTTTCAGGAAGGTTCCCGCCAAAGGCACTCCCGATAACATTTTTCGCCGAAAATCCGATATGCGTGACATTGTATACCCCATGTGTTTGTTGCGCAGTGTACGCTGCGATCTTACAGATGCAAGGGTGGCCTCAGCCCAGCTTTGATCTATGTTTAGGCGATGAGCAAACCAGCACTTCTTCGTTTCACGGATCGTGGGATATATTGCCCCGCCGGAGAGTTTTACATTGACCCGTGGCGCCCCGTGGATCGTGCGCTTCTCACCCACGGTCATGCCGACCACGCCCGCCCTGGGCATAACAGATATCTCAGCACGGATATTGCTGCCCCTGTGATATCGCATCGCTTAAACAATCCCGTATTGGAAACCATCCGCTATGGAGAAATCAGAAAGATTAAAGATGCGCTGGTCTCGTTTCACCCCGCCGGCCATATCCCTGGCTCTGCCCAAATTCGCATTGAGGTTGCAGGTGAAACATGGGTGGTATCCGGCGATTACAAAATCGAAAATGATGGATTAACAACACCTTTTGAGCCTTTGAAATGTAATAGCTTTATTAGCGAATGTACCTTTGGCCTTCCGGCGTTTCAATGGCAACCCCAAAATACCGTATTTGATCAGATTAACGCTTGGTGGGCAGAAACGGCCAAAGCCGGCAAATGCTGCCTTCTGGGCGCCTACGGTCTGGGCAAGGCGCAGCGGTTGCTATGCGGCTTGGATGCCACTATCGGTCCAATCTTAACGCATAGCGCAACAGAAGCCACCAATCAGATTTTGCGCGATCAGGGTTTTGATCTTCCCAAAACTCAAAAAATTATGCCAGATACGGATCGCAAAGCCCAACGCGGTGCGCTAATTTTGGCGCCTCCTTCGGTATTTGGCAGCGCCTGGGCCAAACGCTTTGGCGAAACTTCAACAGGTTTCGTCAGCGGTTGGATGGCGCTGCGCGGTATTCGGCGGCGGCGTGGTTTTGATCGGGGCTTTGTTTTATCCGATCATGCGGACTGGCCGGCTTTAAACGCTGTTATCAAAGAAACTGGCGCAGAAAACATATATGTTACGCATGGTTACACTGATATATTCAACAACTGGTTGAACGATCAAGGCTATAATTCATCCATTGTAAAAACCGATTTTACAGGGGATGAAGCTGAGCTGCCTGAGGAAGAGAGCGCCGAATGAAAGCCTTTGCGCAGCTGATCAAAACACTGGATGAAGCAAGTCAAACCAACGCGAAGCTTGCGGCGCTATCTGAATATATTAAAAGCGCCGCGCCTGAAGATCGCGTCTGGTGCATTGCTCTATTTTCTGGCCGCAGGCCTGCGCGCAGCGTCACCACCACCGAAATGCGTATTTGGGCGGCCGAGGCGGCCGAGTTGCCGCTATGGCTGTTGGAAAACACCTATCACATTGTGGGTGATTTGGCCGAAACCATTTCGCTTTTACTGCCGCCTGCGCAGTACAAATCAACGCGCACGCTTCAGCAATGGATCCAAGCCCTTCTCAATTTGAAAGGTCAGGACCTTGCGACACGCAAAGGCTTCATGCTTTCAGCTTGGACAGAATGCGACGGGTATGAGCGTTTCGTGTTCAATAAATTAATCACGGGCGGCTTTCGCATCGGCGTCAGTCAAAAGTTGATGACGCGCGCTTTGGCCCAAGCAACCGGGCAGGATGCCGCCGATCTCGCTCATAAATTAATGGGTCAGTGGGATCCACAAACGACCAGTTGGGAAGATCTTATTCTTGCGCAAAACGCCCGTATCAATCTATCGCGCCCCTATCCGTTTTGCCTTGCACATGCCTTAGATACAGAGCCCACAAAACTGGGCGACATCAGCGCGTGGTCTGCCGAATGGAAATGGGATGGCATACGCGCCCAAGTGGTGGTGCGCGAGCAAACCTGTTTCATCTGGTCGCGGGGTGAAGAGATGGTGAACAATCAGTTTCCCGAGCTGGCCCCTTTGGCCGAACAATTACCACATGGCACCGTGATCGATGGCGAATTATTGGCTTGGGCAGATGACAAACCCCTGCCCTTTAATTATTTACAAAAACGCCTTGGGCGCAAAACAGTGCCGTCGAGCCTGCTCAAATCTGCGCCAATACGGCTGTTAGCCTATGACCTGCTCGAGGAGAAAGGCACCGATATACGCGCGCAACCCTTCGCGCAGCGTCGCTCCGCATTGGAGGCGCTTTTGCAAACGCATAACGCGAAGGATGTGATCATCCCTTCACGCGCACTTCCAGCTAAAAGCTGGGAGGACTTGGCAGAATATCGGGCCGCCGCGCGATCTACGCTGGCGGAAGGTTTGATGATAAAATCACGCCAGAGCCCCTATATCGCCGGGCGCAAAAAGGGGCATTGGTGGAAATGGAAGCTAGATCCGCGCACCATTGACGGCGTGATGATCTATGCTCAAGCCGGACATGGGCGGCGGGCCAACCTCTATACTGATTTCACCTTTGCTGTATGGGATGGCCCAACGCTCGTACCCTTCACCAAAGCCTATTCGGGGCTAAGCGATGCCGAATTTCGCAAAATTACTGCCTGGGTGCGCAAAAATACGCTGCAACGATTTGGCCCCGTGCGTCAGGTCACGCCGCAGTATGTTTTTGAAATAGCCTTTGAAGGCATCCAAGAAAGCACGCGCCATAAATCAGGTATTGCACTGCGCTTTCCGCGTATGGCACGCTGGCGCAGCGATAAAAAACCAGAGGATGCAAATACCTTGGCCGACTTAAAGGAAATGCTTCATGTCCAGCCCTAAGCCAACCGCGCCCGCCCCGGCCTTGGCGCGCCCCCCTCACAAAAAGGCGCGGCCGGGCAGTTGCGATACGCATGTGCATCTTCTAGCCGCAGCAAACGAATTTCCGCTCTATGAGGGCCGCGCGGAAGACCCCCCGAGCGGTCATACATTTCAAGAGTGGATCAGGCTGTATCGTCGTCATCTGGAAAATTTGGGCTGCACCCGCGGGGTTATCGTGCATTCAATTTTTTACGGCACAGATAATAGCGTGACCGTAGCGGCCCTGCGCGAAATGGGCGCAGGTTTTCGTGGCATTGGCTTGCTTCCCGATCAGGCTTCAGAAGCCGATCTTGACCAATTCGTAGCCTGGAACATGGCTGGCTTGCGGCTGAATTACGTCCATGGGGGTGTTTTAAGCTGGAAAGGCGCCAAAGCAATGGCGCCGAAACTGGCCGATCGGGGTTTGCATATTCAAATGCTTATGCATGCCCATCTGCACATGAACGAATTACAAACCGACCTGCAAAACCTGCCTGTGCCTGTGTGTTTTGATCATATCGGATGGCCCGACTTAACGCTTGGAACAGGCAATGCCGGGCTTGAGGCACTGTATCAAATGTTGGATAGCGGCAAGGTTTGGATCAAATTGTCAGGCCTCTACCGGCTGGCAAATGCCCCGTATTTTGACACGGATGAGTTTGTTTCAAGGCTCGTGCGCGCCAATCCAGAGCGCTGCCTATGGGGATCAGATTGGCCCCATATCATGCTCAACGGCGCTGAAATGCCCGATGCGGGGTCTTTGATGGATGCGTTTTATCGCGTGGTCAGCGATGAAAAAACGCGCGATCAAATTTTGATTGAGAACCCCAAGAAACTTTACGGCTTCGCCGATTGATCTGCTTAGCACCTTGCCAAAACTGCCAGTCCACGCGAGCGCGCAACAGGCCCTTGTAACTCAAAACCCAGCGGCTTATCTCTCTAGCTGAACAACAAAAGGTCTTTTCATGTATTTTCCCATTATTGCCCCACGCGATGCAAACACATCTCATGGAGATAAAAACCTTGGCGATCTGCCGGAATGGGATTTAAGTGACCTTTACGCGGCGGAAGACGCACCGCAATTGAACAGCGACTTGCAATGGCTCGAAGGAGAATGTGCAAAATTCGCACAGGATTATCAAAATAATCTGGCCACATTAAACGCCGATCAACTGCTCAACTGTATCCACCGAAACGAGAAAATCAGCGCCATCGCGGGGCGCATCATGTCCTTCGCGGGGCTGCGCTATTATCAAATGACCACCGATAGCAACCGCGCCAAATTTATGTCGGATGCGCAGGAAAAAATCACCAATTTCACCACGCCTTTGGTGTTTTTCACCCTCGAGATCAATCGGCTTGAAGAGGGCCATTTAGACACGCTGTTTGCGCAGAACAAGGAATTAGCCCGATATAAGCCGGTGTTTGACAAAATCCGAGCGATGAAGCCCTACCAGCTGTCTGATGAATTGGAGAATTTTCTGCATGATCTTGGTGTCGTTGGAGATGCGTGGGAAAAACTATTTGATGAAACAATCGCAGGATTGTCTTTCGACGTGGCAGGCGAAACGCATAATATCGAGGGCACTTTAAATTTCTTAACCGATCAAAACCGAGATAACCGCCAAGCCGCAGCATATGCTTTGGCCGATGTGTTTCAAGACAACATCAAAACCTTCGCCCGCGTGCACAACACGCAAGCCAAAGAAAAAGAGATCTTAGACCGCTGGCGGGGCATGCCCAGCCCACAAACCGGTCGGCATTTATCCAACCATGTCGAACCGGAAGTGGTTGAAGCGTTGCGAAACGCTGTGGTAAGCGCCTACCCGCAACTCAGCCATCGTTATTATGAGCTCAAGCGCAAATGGCTGGGGCTGGATAAAATGCAAGTGTGGGATCGAAACGCACCTCTTCCGCTGGAAACCGATCGTTTGGTAGATTGGCCGGAGGCCCGCGAGACGGTGATGAGCGCCTATGCAAGCTTTGATCCGCGTTTGGCGGATTTGGCTGAACCGTTTTTCACCAAAGGGTGGATAGATGCGCCGGTTAAACCCGGTAAAGCCCCCGGTGCTTTCGCGCATCCCACCGTGACCGATGTGCATCCCTATGTGATGCTGAATTACTTGGGAAAACCGCGCGATGTGATGACTTTGGCGCATGAATTGGGGCATGGCGTTCACCAAGTTCTGGCTGCAAAGCAAGGCGAAATGCTTTCCTCTACACCTTTAACCCTTGCAGAAACGGCATCCGTGTTTGGCGAAATGCTCACCTTCAAAAAAATGTTGAAAAACGCCAAAGATCAAAATGAGCGCAAAGTATTATTAGCCGGAAAAGTGGAAGATATGATCAACACGGTCATCCGGCAAATCGCCTTTTACGATTTTGAGTGCAAATTGCATGAGGCACGAAAAGCCGGCGAACTCACGCCCGATGATATCAACGCGCTTTGGATGAGCGTTCAGGGCGAAAGCCTTGGGCCAGCCTTCGAGTTTATGGATGGCTATGAAACCTTTTGGGCCTATATCCCGCATTTCGTGCATTCGCCATTTTACGTTTACGCCTATGCATTCGGCGATGGTTTGGTCAACGCGCTATACGCCGTTTATGAAGCGGTTCCTGATGGCTTTCAGGAAAAATATTTCGATATGTTAAAGGCCGGCGGCTCCCAACATCACAAAGATCTGTTGGCCCCATTTGGTTTAGACGCTAGTGATCCAACATTTTGGCAGCAAGGATTATCGATGATCTCATCGATGATCGATGAGCTTGAAGCGATGGAAACTCCCTAACAAGGATATCCGATTGCGATCTAAAGCCGTTGGTCAGGCCAGCCCAAGCCCGCAGCAACAGCAACCTGCGTCAAGTCTGCTCTTGTTTTTTCAACAACCGATCTACCTTTGCACATACGAGTTGAATGACAGATCGAAAGAGCTCACATGCGCCTATGGATTTTATTTGCAATGATGATCACCGCCAGCACTGCCACCGCCCTTGACTTTACCTTTGAAAATATTGACGGGGGCGAGCTATCCTTATCGGATTACAAAGGGCGTCCAATTTTAGTTGTAAATACGGCCAGCAGATGTGGTTTCACTGGTCAGTTGAGCGGGCTGCAAAAGCTTCACGAAACCTACAAAGACCAAGGTCTGGTGGTTCTGGCTGTGCCCTCGAATGATTTCAACCAAGAATTGGGTAGCAACGCGGATGTTAAAGAGTTTTGCGAGCTTGGTTATAGCACCACGATGCCGATGACCGGTATCACTAAGCTAAAAGGGCCAAATGCGCATCCGTTTTTCAAATGGGCGAAACGCTCTGCTGGCTTCACGCCGTCTTGGAATTTCAATAAATTGTTGATCGATCAAAATGGCCAGATCGTAAAGAGTTTTGGCTCAGTTGCGCGTCCCAGCGGGCGAAAGGTCACGTCTGAAATCGAAAGACTGCTCCGGTAAAAATAACGCTTATTTCTGCTAAGCAGGTGGCGTTGACCTACCATTTAAGATGCAAAGATGGGTAATTGGGCCCCGTTTTAAAGACCTTTAGCCCAATTGATGATGATATCGGCAACGGGCTTGGTTTGGCTAGGCGATAACACATGCCCGGCAAGCACGTGGAAGCTCTCATCATCCTCTTGGCCCAAGTGAATTTGCTGCCCTGTGCTCTGGCCGCCCCAAGCATGCATAACCTGTAAGATTTTATCAGCCTGTACCACCTGATCTTTTAAAGAATATAAAAATAAGCTGGGAATTTTTGCGCCTGCAAAATCCAATTGCATGACCCGTTTGACCAAGGCACCGACGGGCAGAACCGCCACGGATGGATAAACAAGGCTGCACGTCGCGGCATGCGCCGCATTTCGGGCGTCAAATCGGCGCGTTTTGCCCGCAAAAACCGGCAACCAATAGCGCGCCAACGGCCAAGTTAAGAACCGTTGGCGAAAATCTAGGATACCAAAATTTGGCGATACAAACACCGAGCCTGCTAGCTTGTGGGACAGCTTCGAATTTAGAGCCGCCGCCGCCGCCAAAGTGCCCCCTGTCGAGGTCGAGATAAGTAAAACCCGCTCGCCCAAGCGCTCACCAATTAAAATCGCCTCTTGTAAATCCGCCATCCAACCCGCAACCGTCCCCTCTGCCAGGGCTTTATCTTCGCGCCCATGCCCTTGCAGGCGGGTAAAAAACAAATTGCTGCCCAAAGCGTTTGAGACCAAATCGGGTACAGGCCTAATTTCTTCAGATGCTGCCGAAAACCCGTGCAAATACACCACAGATAGCGGCGTTTTTTCTTTGGCGTCATTTGCCCAAATGATGCGTTTTTCTAGGGAGGGTTTAATATCGGAATACGCGCGCTCTGCATCTTGCAAATAATGATCGAGATCATCGCCAATCGGTTTCGGCGTCGGCAAACTTAAATCTGCGGGTTCACGGGGGCCCCAATAGACCAAACCCACCACCAAGACGCCCAGAGCACTTGTTATCAAAATGAAAAAAAGTGTCATTTATGGCTGCCCCATACGTTTGGTTAATTTTTCAAATAAGACGGTCAAATTCTGATCAATTACAGCCAAGCATTCGGCAGTTGAAAAGGAATGATCTTGCCCCGCCAAAAAAGTTAATGACGCATCCGGGCTTTCAATATGATCCAGCAAATTGAGGGCGGTTTGGCGGGTTACGCTACGATCTTGTGTACCTTGCAAGCAAATCACCGGAAACGGCAGGGACAGACTTGCCCGCATCACCAGATGGTCGCGGGCCTCTTCGATCAAATGTCGGGTGATTGGATAAGCCTCGCCATAATCAGACGGCAATAAGGTAAGACCTTTTTCCAAAACTTCGGCTTTTTGTTCAGCCGAAAAACTCGGCCACATGCTGTCTTCGGTAAAATCAGGCGCAGCTGCGATTGTCATCAAACCCGCAACACGACCTGCCAACCGCTGCGCCAAAAGCAGCGCAATCCATCCCCCCATCGAGGAGCCGACTAGCACGATAGGACCCTGCGTTTTTTCGTTAATGATAGACTCTGCATCCTGCGCCCAACTCCCAATAGATCCATCGGTAAACACGCCTGAAGACTCGCCATGACCAGAATAATCAAAACGCAGATAAGCAAAGCCGCGCTGCTGCGCCCAACTTTCTAGGAAAAGCGCTTTTGAACCCTGCATATCGGATTTAAATCCCCCCAAAAACACCAAATTGGGCGAGGCGCCTGCGGTTTTGTGATAGGCAAGCCGGCGCGCCTGCGGGGTGGTGTAAAAAGCGGGCATCATAAATCCTTATCGTTTAAGGTTGGCTTTCGTTGTGACAGGGCATCCCCTGTTTGGTCAAGCCAGAGCTTTTAAAATTAGCAAAAGCTTGCTTGACGATGAACGCAAGACGCGCCACAACAGCCCATACCCGCAACCGGGCGCATGGTCGGCGCCAAAATGACGAGGAGGCATCTGATGTCCCAAATTACGCTCACCCTTCCAGATAACAGCAAGCGTAGCTATGCGGCCGGGATAACCGCAGCCGAAGTGGCCAATGATATTGCGACATCGCTGGGCAAAAAAGCTATTAGCGCAACGCTAGACGAAGCTCATTGGGATCTGCAATGGCCCATCGAAAACGACGCCGCAATCGCTATCAACACGATGAAAGACGTGGCACCTGCGCTGGAGTTGGTGCGCCATGATCTGGCGCATATCATGGCCCGCGCCGTGCAAGAGATTTGGCCCGACGTAAAGGTGACAATCGGCCCAGTGATTGAAAACGGTTGGTATTACGATTTTGACCGCACCGAGCCATTTACCCCAGAAGATCTTGGTTTGATCGAAAAAACTATGAAAGCCATCATCAATAAATGCGAGGCAGTTCGCACAGAAATCTGGTCGCGCGACAAAGCCGTGCAGCATTATACCGATTCGGATGAACCCTATAAAGTTGAACTGATCGAGGCGATACCGGGTACAGAGCCTCTGCGCATATATTGGCATGGCGATTGGCAGGATCTGTGCCGTGGGCCACATTTACAACATACAGGACAAGTGCCGGCCGACGCGTTTAAGCTGATGTCGGTGGCCGGTGCTTATTGGCGCGGCGATAGCAATCGCGCCATGTTGCAGCGTATTTACGGCGTGGCGTTTTTGAATAAAGAGCAGCTAAAAGCCCACCTGCATATGCTGGAAGAAGCCGCAAAGCGCGACCATCGAAAATTAGGCCGCGAAATGGCTCTGTTTCACATGCAAGAAGAGGCCCCCGGACAAATTTTTTGGCATCCAAATGGCTGGAAAATATATACCACGATCCAAGATTATATGCGCCGCCAACAAACACGGGACGGCTATGTCGAAGTCAATACCCCCCAAGTGGTGGATCGCAAATTATGGGAAGCCTCTGGCCATTGGGAAAAATACCAAGAACATATGTTTATTGTTGAGGTCGATGAAGACCATGCACGCGAAAAAGCCGTCAATGCGCTAAAACCGATGAACTGCCCCTGCCACGTACAAGTGTACAATCAGGGCTTAAAGTCTTACCGCGATTTGCCATTGCGGATGGCCGAATTTGGCAGCTGCAACCGCTATGAGCCGTCTGGCGCGTTGCATGGCATCATGCGCGTGCGCGGCTTTACCCAAGATGATGCCCATATTTTCTGCCGCGAAGATCAGATCGAATATGAAACAAAGAAATTCATCAATTTTCTTTCAAATGTATATGAAAATTTGGGTTTTGAGAAATTCGCTATTAAATTCTCGGATCGGCCCGAGCAACGATCGGGCAGTGATGCGGTATGGGATCGCGCCGAGGCCGCTTTAAAATCGGCCACGGAAGCGGCCGGTTGTGAGTTTGAACTTAACCCAGGCGAAGGCGCATTTTATGGCCCAAAATTAGAATTCGTGCTGACCGATGCCATCGGGCGTGATTGGCAATGCGGGACTTTGCAGGTGGATTTCGTTTTACCCGAACGGCTTGATGCAAATTATATTGGTGAAGATGGGGATAAACATCGCCCCGTGATGCTGCACCGCGCTTGCTTGGGCTCTTTTGAACGCTTCATCGGTATTTTGATCGAAAACTTTGCTGGAAAGCTGCCGTTTTGGTTGGCCCCGCGGCAAGTTGTGGTGGCGGCAATCGTTTCGGATGCGGATGAATATTGCCGCGAAGTGGTTGCTTTGCTGACTCGCTTGGGAATTCGGGCCGAGCTTGACTTGCGCAATGAAAAAATCAATTATAAAGTGCGTGAGCATTCAGTGGCAAAAGTACCTGTTATTTTGGCCTGCGGAAAAAGAGAAGTTGAAAACCAAACCGTCTCAATTCGCCGTCTTGGCGAAACGCAAACAAGCGTCGCCCCGTTAGATGAGATTGCACAATCGCTGAAAACAGAGTCTGTAGCGCCTGATTTAAGATAACGCTTTTCCTTCGAAACGCTTAAAAACCACATAGAAATTGGTTGAAAATCGTTTCAACCAAGCCGGTCTCTTTGCGAAGACGAGGCCCGGTCTCAACACAATGATGTGATGAGACGTGATGTGCTTTTTTATTTGAACGCTGCTAATATTCGGATTGTTAACAGGTATCAGGAGTTACATTATGTCAGAACATCTAAAAACAAAAATCTTGGTCGGGGCCGTAGCCGTTGCCTTGAGCTCACCTATGGTTGCTACCGCTTCATCCCACTCTGGTGCGAAAGAAAAATGCTATGGCGTATCCCTAGCCGGCCAAAATGATTGCGCTGCAGGCGCAGGCACAACCTGCGCAGGAACCTCAACCGTGGATTATCAAGGCAATGCCTGGACATTGGTGGAGGCAGGCACCTGTTTGGAAATCGAGCTGCCAAATGATGCAGCCGATCAAGCCCGTATGGGATCTCTCACAGCCTTAGAGCGCGATCTGCCCTCTTAACGGGCTCGACCGACTTTCCAGCAATCTCCAAAGATGAACCAAGGAACGCCGATGCCGGATCTTATCGCACACTCACTTCCCACCAGCATTGGCGTCGGGTTTAAATCTCAACATTTCAACGATATTTTATCTGGCCCGCATCCCGTTGGATGGATAGAAATTCACGCTGAAAATTATTTGGGCGAAGGCGGGCGCCCAATCTCTCAATTGCAATATTTACGGGCTGAGCTGCCAATCTCGGTGCATGCAATTGGTTTATCAATAGGGGGTGAGGCGCCGCTGGATAAGGAACATTTGGCGCGCATCAAGCATTTATGCGACTGGTTGGAACCAGCAAGTTTTTCCGAACATTTGGCATGGTCAACGCATGCAGGAAATTTTCTAAACGACCTTTTGCCGCTGCCTTATACCGAGAAAACCTTAAAACACGTCATCGGACATATTGATCATGTTCAAGCCACATTGGGGCGGCAGATGCTGCTTGAAAATCCATCAAGCTATTTGCTGTTTTCAGAAAGTACTTATTCAGAACCTGCCTTTTTAAATGCTGTAGTCGCGCAGACCGGATGCGGGCTTTTGTTAGACGTCAATAATATATTCATCTCATGCCACAATCTAAACATGTCAGCTGAGGCCTATCTCAATGAGCTAAATTGCGCCGCCGTTGGTGAAATTCATTTGGCGGGGCATTCGACAGATCTTTTGGAACAGGGTGGAGATTTGTTGATCGATTCTCATGCTGCGCCAGTAGCAGATCCAGTTTGGAGACTTTATGAAAATATTTTAAGACGCACAGGGCCAAAAGCAAGCTTGATCGAATGGGATACAAATGTGCCTGAATGGTCCGTTCTAAACGGTGAGGTGATGCAAGCTGCCTGTCTTTTGGAACAGCAAATATGCAAGTATCAATGACACAAAAAGAGCTTTTTACAGCTTGTTTAAACCCCGATCAGCCTTGCCCCGCGCATTTAAAATCCGGCAAACACATCCCTGCTACCAACGGGTTAAACATCTACCGAAATAACATAGCCCATGGCTTAATCACTACTTTGGAAAGCAACTTCCCAAAAACAAGAACCATTCTTGGCCCAAAGAATTTTTATTAATTGGCGCGCTTATACGCCAGTAAAGAAAAACCAAGCTCCTCCCTTTTGTATAAATATGGCGCGGGGTTTTCGAAATTTTTACAAAAGATACCTGCCCTTTCTAAATTGGGATACCTACCTGATTTGGCCCGGCTCGAACAGCAGATCAGATTGTCTTATCATGCGCGCGACTGCGACTCATATAATTGGAAAAACCTTCTTAAGCGCCACGATGCAGATATTTTAACTGCATGCTTTCAGTTTGACGCAGCCTGTTTCATCATCCCAACATATTGGCCGCTGGGCATGATTTATCACAAAGCCCAGTCAGGCGCATCAACGCAGCACCCAAAACGACTTAGTAGCGCAAGCGCGATCCTGATTACACGACCTGAGTTTGACCCCCAGATCACGACGATTCCAGAAGAACTCATAAACTTTCTGAGCGCATTGGCGGCAGGTCATACATTTCAAACCGCATGCAATATCGGAAAAGCCAGCAGCCCAGCGTTTACGTCCAAGGCCGGTCTGCAGTTTCTTGTAAATGCAAACTCTATCCACGACATCATATTTAAGGCAGCATTATGATCCAACTTATTCAAAATATGAATTCTTTTGCCGATAGGCTGGCAGCCAAAATACCCAATCTGTGCTTATTGGCCAGATTTACGTTTGCGGCGGTGCTGTTGGTTTATTTTTGGGCATCAGGCCTCAGCAAACTCGGCGAGTGGCTGCTGGGGGTGTTCCACCCATCAGCCGGCGCATATATTCAAATTTTTCCCAAACAAATGGAAGCCTTTGGCTATGATCCTGGCCAGTTTGGCCTGTTCCATTACCTCGTCGTTTTGATGGGTGTTCTGGCAGAATTCCTCATTCCATTGATGATTGTAATCGGCCTTCTCACCCGCTATGCGGCGCTAGGCATGATTTTCTTCATAGCCGTACAAACCGCAACCGATCTATTTGGTCACGGGGTGCTTGAGGATCCAACCACTTTAGGCAAATGGTTTGATCGCAGCTCGTCTTCTGTGATTATGGACCAAAGGCTGCTTTGGCTGTTTGTGTTAGTCTATCTTGTCAAACATGGAGGTGGAGTACTTTCACTTGATCAGTGGCTTACCTCACGCAAGGTTTAAAGCAACGCGGCTCGCGTTTTCGCGCTCCAACTGAGGTAAAGCTTCTGCTCTTGTGTCTCAATAAGGGGGCGCTTCATCACTGCGGGATGAAGGCGCAATAAGTCGCGCGGTGGCATCGCCCGCTCATCCGACGATAAATTGCGCCATGTTGTAGATTTTTTATTGACCAAATCATCGCCAAATTCTTGCAAAGCAGCGTCTAGAATTTGGTCAGGAATCAAATCAATACGCACATCAAAAAATCTATAGCCATCCAATAACTTAACGGCTTTTCGGCAGGTATCGCAGTTTTTTAAACCGAATATTCTCATTTCAACGCCTTTTTGAGCGAAATTTTGCAGAAGTTTTCATAAATGAACAGGTTTTTCTTGATTTTTAAAGCCGCTCGGTTCCAATTTATTATGTCTTGAAGCGACACAGAAACCGTTGCCGCTTAGGAAGCCGCCAAAATGGCGGACCGAACACCCCTGCAGAGGGGCAAACTTTAGAAGGAGACACGGGGCATGCCGAATGGTACCGTGAAATGGTTTAATACAACGAAAGGCTACGGCTTTATTGCACCTGACGATGGCGGAAAAGACGTTTTCGTTCATATTTCTGCTTTGGAGCAATCGGGCTTAACCGGATTGGCTGATAATCAAAAGATCAGCTTTGAACTGCAAGAAGGACGTGACGGACGCCAAATGGCGTCAGAGTTGAAGCCTTTATAAACGAAACGCCAAGCCCCGTCCTTATGCGGGATTAGGTGCTTTGAAGCCGCCGCGCTTCTTTTCCGGCCAACTCAATAAGGTCGGCGAAGAAAGGCTTTTGCAAATCGGGCGTGCGCACGGCTGCGTAAAGGCGACGGGTTAAGCCGCTTTCGGTGAGCGGCCGCGTGACATAATCCGAATTATATTGGACCTCGCGCACCACCCAATCTGGCAAAACCGCAACCCCACGATTTGACGCGACCAACAAAAGAATAACCGCTGTCAACTCTGCCTGTCGAATGGCTTTAGGTTCGACTTTGGCAGGGATTAATAATTGGCTGAACAGATCCAGGCGGCTGCGTTCAACAGGATAGGTGATCAAAGTTTGCTCGGCAAAATCCTTCGCCTCAATAAAAGGTTTTTTTGCCAAAGGATGCGATTGTGCCGCCACAAAGACCGGCGCGTAATCAAATAAGGGAACAAATTCTATTCCCGGAAGGTCATCGGGATCGGACGACACAACAAGATCAACGTCTTCTTTTTGCAGTGCAGGCAAGGCATCAAATGCCAAGCCGGGCCGAATATCAACATCGACATCGCCCCAATTTTTCCGAAAAGACTCTAAGACCGGAAACAGCCATTCAAAACAGGCATGGCATTCAATCGCAATATGCAAGCGCCCCGCGCGCCCGCCCCGCAAGCTGGCAAATTCCGCCTGCAAGGCGTCGATCTCCGGTAAAATCTTTTCGGCAGTACGCAACAAGCGTTGGCCCGCTGCGGATAGACGCATCGGTTTTGAGCGCCGCACGAATAATTCGACCCCGGCCTGATCTTCCAAACCTTTGATCTGATGGCTTAGAGCAGATTGGGTTATATGCAACATATCCGCTGCTTTGGCCAAACCACCAGCCTCTTCAATTGCCTTTATCGTTCTTAAATGACGGAATTCAATGTGCATTTTCATATAGAACTCATAATATTATTGAATTTTATGAACTTGATTCAAGTTTAAAGATCGTTGATTAAACTTGCAAGCAAGAAGGAACCCGTATGAACACGCCTGAAATATCATTTGAATTTTTTCCTCCAGCCTCTTTGAAAGACTCGTTTCGCCTTTGGAACACGATCAACGCGCTGGAAGGGTTTCAACCAAAATTTATCTCAATCACCTATGGAACCGGGAATAAACCGCGCGCCCTGACGCAGGATCTGGTGGAAACGCTTTTAGAACATAAAGATCTGGCAGTGGCCGCGCATTTAACCTGCGTGGATATGAGCGCTGAAAGCACATTGGATTTGGTAAAGAATCTTGCGGCAAAGGGGCTGAAAGATATCGTTGCTCTGCGAGGTGATCCGGCGCCTGATCATGGCGGCGCGTTTCGCCCCCACCCGTTCGGCTTTCAAACAAGTTGCGAGATGATCGCGGCTTTAAAAAATCTGGGCGGTTTTAAAATAAGAGTTGCGGCCTATCCTCAAGGGCACCCCGAAAGCAGGAGCCAAGCCGCCGATCTTGATTGGTTGAAGCGCAAATTTGAAGCAGGCGCTGATGAGGCGATCACGCAATTCTTCTTTGAAGTCGATGACTTTCTGCGCTTTCGCGATGCCTGCGTGAAATCTGGGATCGACGCCCCTATAATTCCGGGCATTTTACCCATCGAAAACTGGACAAAAACCTGCAACTTCGCAAAGAAATGCGGCGTCAGCGTGCCATTATGGTTAAAAGAGGCCTTTGAACGCGCCACACGCGATGACCGGCATGATTTATTATCTACCGCGATCGGTACCGAGCTCTGCGATACTTTACGCTCGGAAGGCGTTGACACGCTGCATTTTTACACGCTCAACCGCCCTGAACTCACGCGCGATATTTGCCTTGCCCTAGGCCTGACTGCAAAACCCTCTCTTAAAGCGGTTGCCTAAAGGGTAAGCTAGGCGTGATCACGCCTGTATCCTAGGTGAGCCTTCAAAAAAGCTTTGCTATGTGATGATGCCTCTTCATTTCCAACGCCCGCAGCCTGCAAAAGCAGGCTTTCGCTTTGGCAGGCTCCATCTGTGCCCGCTGGCCCCCTTGTTGAATGTAATAAGGGTGCATGGTCATAAATTTGAGCCTCAAGCGCGCGCAAAGCTTACGGCAGCCCTGCACAAACCAGTCTTTCTTATATCTCTGAGCAGGGCCAGAGGCTTTCGCCGCAAGCGATTAAAATTTGTTTTCAAAACGATTGAAGAGGTAAAAAGCAATTTGTCAATTTACAACCTTGGGCCCGGCTGAAATGGTGAGGGCACGCAGTGAAAAGGAAATTTGGTCAATTTATGAACTGGCTGGACGTTGTAATTTATAATTACCCTCTTATCATCAGCTTGGCTCTGATCGGTTTCGGGTTCTACTTTGGTGAAAATGCGCTTTGGGGCACTGTAACCATTTCTTTATGCCTGCTTTTATATACCGATCCAGATAAAATTGTGGTCTTAGTGGTCTATGCATTTTCCTTTTTTCTCATGCATCGGGGCTATCGAAAAATCCGTCAAGGTTTAGAAGTTGAGCCGCCATCCGCTCCGATAGCTTCTTCCACTCCTGTCACCAATTTGGCGATAGATGGGAATAACCTTTTGGGGCTAGCAAAATGGGATTTGATCACGTTGAAGCGCTTTACCGATGAATTGCGTCAAGACGGCTTCACCCTGCATCTTTTCTTTGACCATAGCGTTTACCGCACTTTGAAAGAAAACGACTTACTACAACCTAATGAAACTGTTCCAATGGCCGTAAGCCGTTTGCTGGATGTGGACCGCCATATGCTCACCGTTTCGAAAAAAGGCCATAAGGCAGATGCGTTGCTGATCCGATTTGCCGATCGTAATGACTATATGGTGTTAAGTAATGATCGCTTTAACAAAACAAGCGAAGATTTTTTATATCAAAAAGCAGTCTCTCGTCTTGGCAGCAAAGGCTTTTTAAAACGGGTTGGTTTGCTGCAGGGTGAGCTGACAATTCTTTAAACCTAGATTACATGATCCGCGCGGGTTGGTTGCATTTGCTTGCGGATTTGCACAGCCTCGAGGCGGGCGTCAATATCGATATCGTCCCAACGAAGGCACGCGCCGGCGGCAATATTGGTTTTGAGATTTACATTATGCGCCAAGCCAATTGGAAGCGCACCCATCTCCAGCGATGTGCGCGCGGGCAATAATTTACCCCAAACGGTATAACCGCCCTCGCCATCCAGCCTCTCACCGGCGCTGAGGTCACGCTTGGCCACCGCCACCACATCGGCATGAAACCCCTTGGTTCTACCCGTTGGGCTATTGAGCAGAGCCGCGGACAGGATCGAAATATTTAACTCTAATCCAATTAAATGAAAGGGCTTATACATCGCTGAATAGCGGCCCGACTCGTCTGTATTCATGCCATATTGGCGAAAACATGCGGCGGCATATTCGGTCGGGGCTTCTAGCACAACGTAGACACCCCAGCGCAAATCTCGAAACACGGGCCTGCCATCCCGTTCAACAGAGGACACCACTTCAACCTGCCCGCTTACCTCCAATTGCCCGCCTTCAGCCCGCGGTCGCAGCACATGCGCCAAATCATCCATACCCGCAGGTGGGAAGGCCAAGCCCTGACTGGGTGCCATCAATCCAGTGGCATTTGAAATCGCCGCCATTTCCAATGCGGATTTGGTTCCATCTAAAAAGGAATTGAACATCTTGCTGTTCATACCCGCCGCTTCTGCCTGACTGGGCGTTAACCCATAATGCTCCCACACGGTATCTGGTGTCGACATATGATAAGAGGGCAAATATTTGGTGCCCTTGCCCGCCGCAATCACACGAAACCCGCTAGATCTGGCCCAATCCACCAATTCGCAAGTCAGCGCAGGCTGATCGCCATAGGCCATCGAATAAACAACCCCCGCCTCTTCGGCTTCTTGCGCTAAAAAACTTCCCGCAAGCACATCGGCTTCCACATTTACCATAACAATATGACGACGGTTTGCAATCGCATGGCGCGCATGCGTGATCCCCGCAATCGGATCGCCAGTGGCTTCAACGATCACATCCAGCTCGACGCTTTGCATGATTTCAACCGCGTCCTGTGAGAAAATTGTTTGGGCGATTAACTCCTTTGACCAACCGATTGAAGCGCAAGTTGCCTTTGCTTGATCCGGGAATAGATCCGCAATTGCCACCACCTCAAGGCCCGGTGTACTGGGCACTTGCGCCAAAAACATAGAGCCAAACTTTCCCGCGCCAATAAGACCAACGCGAATAGGAGATTGGTTTTTTGCGCGGCGCAGCAAGGCCTCGTACATAAACATATGTCGTTCCTTTTTTTGACCTAGTTGCACAAACTATCGCGTCCAAGTTCCAATTTTGTCTAGCAAAAACGAAGCCCCTACGTTTTTTGAGGATGGCAGCCGCGCTGGAGGCCAAATTTACCGAAGCAGCAGAGCTTTATTATTGGCAGGCCGAAAAATCTCTCTATGAGCTTAAGCGATCAAAACGGCTAAAGTGATCGGGATCAGAGCTACCGAGAACAAGGTTGAGATAACCACCAATCCAGCAACCGCTTGCGCATCAGCACCGTATTTCTCTGCCAGCATATAAGATGTTACAGCGACTGGCGTTGTGACTTGCAGCACCAAAACGGCAAAGGCGATATCAGGTAGATTAAACCACCATCCAGCCGCACAAGCACAGATCAAACATCCGGCATATTTGATAATCGCCAACCACGCCACTTTTGAAACCCGCCCCGGCGTTAGGCGGGCCACTGCCACCCCAAGCGTAATCAGCATTAATGGAATCGCCATTTGCCCGATCAATTCAAGAGTGTTGGTCAAAAACGGCGGCGTTTCCCAACCCTGCCATAAAAACAGCGCACCTAAAAACGTGGCCGAAACCAGGGGCTCTTTTACGATTTTAAAGAATGAGCCGCCCCCGGACACGATCCAAATTCCTGCCGTGAAAGAATACATGCCCATAATTGCAAAGATCACAACAGCATAGCCAAACCCTTCATCGCCAAAAGCGAAAAATGCCAACGGAAGGCCTACATTCCCAGTATTTCCAAAAATTAATGGCCCCAAATAGGTGCGCAGATCCAAGCCCGCCAACTTGACCAAAGCAAAACCCACCAATGTTACCAATGCGTAGGCCAGAATGCTTGCAAACACGGTGATTTGCAAAAAACCAGCGTCAATTTTCGTTTGCATCAGCGCTGTAAAAATTAAACAAGGCACACCCAAACTCATAGACAGACGGGTAACAAACTGCACCCGATACTCAAACCCTAGCTTCACCCATAAAAACCCTATAGCCGCCAGAATGAAAACCGGCGCCACAACTTCTAAAACAGAGAAAAGAAGAGACATCTCTATAAGCCTATTTTGTGAACAAAATCCGGAAACATGCCAAATATCCCGTTGCTTGGCTTACGCAGAATATCCAAAAGTTTCAATGACCTTGCGATTTGAAAAGGTTGCGCTTGTTGAGGTTGCATAGCCCCCTGCACACGCGTTACCCTGTTGATCGACAAAACAAGCTTTGCTCTCAGCCGCTTACCACCCAACGCGGCTGACAGTCACGGCGAAAACTGGAACTGCAAGGCCGCGCAGAAAACAAGATTGCCAAAAGCGCTTATCAAAGACATATTCGCTTGAAATCAGCCCCTGGTCTGGGGCTGAAACGCGGGTACATGATGATACCTTCCTTTAACCCCAGCGGGATCACGTTACATGCAAAACTCTGAGCACGTCTCAACAAACCCAGAAAATATGTCGAAAACAGTAGCGATTATCGGGGCGGGGCTGATTGGCTGCGGATGGGCAATTGTATTTGCCCGGGCTGGGTGGGGCGTAAGTTTATACGATCCTCACCAGCAGGCGCGTATTGCAGCGCAAGACAGCATAGCAGCGCAACTTAATTTGCTTGAAGCCTATCATCTGTGCTCAGACACGAGCGAAATTCAATCGCATATTCACTGCGTAGCCGAGCTTCAAGCGGCCGTTCAAGGCGCTGATTATATTCAGGAATGCGGACCTGAAAATTTAGATGAAAAATGCAAGATCTTTGGAGAACTGGATAAAATCGCTTCTCCAGAGGCGATATTGGCCAGCTCAAGCTCAGGCCTGATGGCCTCACAATTTACTGCAGATCTTTCCGGACGACATCGCGCTTTGGTGGCGCATCCAGTAAATCCACCCCATCTGGTTCCACTTGTCGAAATTTCTCCTGCCGAGTGGAACGATCCGAATACTATTAAAACCGTCCATCAAATTATGATATCTATCGGCCAGACTCCCATTACGTTGCATAAAGAAATACCAGGCTTTGTGCTCAACCGTCTTCAAGGCGCCTTGCTCAATGAAGCGTTGCGCCTCTCGCAGGCCGGGATCGCCTCAGCTGAGGATATCGATAAAACAATCCGCGATGGTTTGGGCATGCGCTGGTCCTTTATGGGGCCTTTTGAAACCATCGATTTAAACGCACCCGGCGGGTTGGCTGATTACGCGGCCCGTTACGGCGCGATGTATCGCGCGATGGCAGAGCCGCCGCTGGCTAGCCCTGACTGGAGCAAAGCGGCTATTGATAAAATAGCGCAGGAAAGACGCGCTGCGCTGGATATAAAAGATCTGAACCAGCGCCAGTATTGGCGTGATGCGCGCTTGGCCGCGCTGGCCGCGCATAAACAAAAGCAGGATCGCTAAAATGAGCAAACCCAACCGCAATGTAATTATCACCTGCGCCGTGACCGGTGCGATCCACACCCCCAGCATGTCACCTTATCTGCCGGTAACACCAGATGAAATCACGGCCGCTGCGATTGCAGCCGCCGAAGCGGGCGCTTCCATTTTACATCTGCATGCGCGCGATCCTGACACAGGGAAACCTAGCCAAGACCCCCGCGTTTTTGAACAATTTCTGCCGCGGATAAAACAAGCGACAGATGCCGTCATCAATATCACCACCGGAGGCAGTCCGCATATGAGCGTGGCAGAACGGATGCAGCCGGCCACAACCTTTCAACCAGAAGTGGCGTCCTTGAATATGGGGTCGATGAATTTTGGGCTTTATCCTATGCTGGATCGCTTTGATCACTTCACCCATACATGGGAACGCGAAAACCTAGAAAACTCTCGCGACCTTGTCTTCAAAAACACCTTCCAAGACATCGAAACAATCCTGCGCATCGGCAATGAAAATGGTACGCGCTTTGAATTTGAATGCTACGATATTTCGCACCTGTATAATCTGGCGCATTTCGTTGATCGCGGTTTGGCCAAAACGCCTTTATTTATTCAATCTGTTTTTGGTCTGCTTGGCGGTATTGGCGCGCATCCTGAGGACCTGATGCATATGAAGCGCACTGCGGATCGCTTATTTGGATCCGAGTATCAATGGTCAATCCTCGGAGCCGGGCGCCATCAAATGCCATTGGCTGCCATGGGCGCTGCGCAAGGGGCAAATGTGCGTGTCGGATTAGAAGATTCCTTATGGATCGCACCTAAAGAATTGGCAAAATCCAACGCAGATCAAGTTACCAAAATGCGGCAAATTCTCGAAGGCCTTTCTTTGAATATCGCCACTCCTGCGCAGACCAGAGAGATGCTGGATTTAAAAGGCGCTGACCGGGTTAATTTTTGAACCGCCACTAAGGACAAGATTATGGGTTTTCAGACAAATTTATGTAAAGATTTAAAAGTCTTGGTCACGGCGGGTGGCAACGGGATTGGGCGGGTGATTGCAGAAAGTTTTGCCTCTTATGGTGCTCAAATCCATATCTGCGACGCAGATAACTCAGCCTTGAGTGACGTGAAAGCCAGCCATCCCGATTGGGGTCGCAGCCATTGCGATATCGCCCATGAAGAGCAGGTGGCGCGATTATTTAAAAAGGCGGCCACTGAAATGGGCGGCCTGGACGTTTTGGTGAACAACGCAGGCATTGCAGGCCCAACCGGCGCCATAGAAGATATTGAAAGCACCAAATGGCGCGACACCGTGGATGTAAATCTCAATGGTCAATTTTACTGCACAAAATACGCGATGCCTTTGCTGAAGCGGTCTCAGAACGCCTCAATTATCTGCATATCATCGGTTGCAGGGCGCTTGGGCTATGGCTATCGAACGCCTTATTCTGCCACCAAATGGGCCATAATTGGTTTGGTGAAAAGCTTAGCAATCGAATTGGGCCCAAGCGGAATACGCGCCAACGCGTTGTTGCCGGGCATCGTGAAGGGGCCAAGAATGCAGAAGGTGATTGCTGATCGCGCCGCCGCGCTAGAGCTTTCCTATCAAGATATGGAGCAAGACTACCTGCAGAAGATATCGCTTCGACGCATGGTCAGCGCGCAAGATGTTGCCGACCAAGCCATCTTTCTTGCCTCGCCTCTTGGCCGCAACATATCCGGACAAGCGATTAGCATCTGTGGCAATGTAGAAACATTATAATCGCCCAATCCTGTCAAAGTGCGGCGCCTTTTTTTAGCCGGCATTGCTGTGTTTTGAAGCCCCAATTTCGGTTTAAAACGGCCTATCGGCCTGGCGCCCTGCCAAGCGCAGCTTTTTAAAAACGCTTATCGTTTTAATGATCTGAGCAGATAGAAACGTTTTTTTTAACACAACGTCAGGGGCTGACAATGCCCGTTTCATTTTGTGGCAACCGGCGGGTTTCCCGGCACCGGCAAAGCTAGAAAGGCTTTGTTCGAGCGCCTATATTGAGGGGGATATGCAGCTTTCGCATTCAGGCTTTCTGCCGCCTGCCACGCCCAACGCGGGTTGTTTAACATCGCACGTCCAAGCGAAACCATATCAGCCTGCCCCGAACGCAGCACCGCCTCGGCCTGTTTTGGATCAGTGATTTGACCAACCGCCATTGTCGGCATACCGGTTATGCGCTTAATCTCCGCGGCAAATCCGGTTTGATAGCCTGGGCCGGCATCTATCTCTTGCTCTGGCGAATTCCCCGCGCTTGACACATCGATGAAATCGCAGCCACGGGTTTTCAACTCTTCAGCAAAGATCTGCGATTCAGCGAGTGTCCAGCTTGAGCGGGCGACCCAATCGGTGGCCGAAATCCGCACGCCCAAAGCCTTATGTTTGGGCCAGATTTCGCGCACTGCCTCGAACACAGCCAAAGGAAACCGCATGCGACCTTGCAAACTTCCTCCATACTCATCCGCGCGCAGGTTGCTTAAGGGCGAAAGAAATTGATGCAACAAATACCCATGCGCGGCATGCAGTTCCGCAACATCAAACCCGATGCGGTCGGCGCGCTGCGCGGCGCTCACAAAGGCATTCTTGATTCGCAGCAGCCCAGCCTGATCCAACGCGGCAGGCGCATCCCAGCCTAGAGGCGCATACGGCACTGCTGACGGGCCATCAGTTTGCCATCCGCGCGGCTCATTTGGTGAAATGGGCTTCCCACCATTCCAGGGCAGATCCGTTGATCCTTTGCGTCCAGCATGGGCAAGCTGTATTCCCAATTTGACATTACCAAATTTTTGACAAAAATTAACCACGCGTTTCAAGCTACTCTCCTGCGCATCCGAGCACAAGCTTAGGCATCCCGGAGTGATCCGACCCGCCATTTCCACCCCAACCGCTTCGGTAAAGATCAGCCCCACACCAGACACCGCGAACTGCCCCAAATGCATTAAATGCCAATCCGTAGCGCATCCTGCATCCGCGCTATATTGACACATTGGCGCCACAATGATGCGATTGCGCAGTTCAACATCTGCCAAAGAAATGGGCGAAAAAAGCCGGCTGCCCATTATCAACACCCAACCAAATTACGGCGGTAAAAAGGGATGGGATTGCACCCATTTTTTATAGTCTGCGCTTTCATAACCTGCCTCGCCCTGTGATAGAGGGAAGACTATCAGAGACTATGAAACTTTATAGTGCCAAAATAACGCCTTTGCTAACAGCCCTGCAAAGGGGCGGCGAAAACCCGCTGTTGAAAAAGCCATAGCGCCCAGCGCTTTAAGGCCTTTAAACCTAAGCCAGACAGCAACGCGTAACGCAGCGATGCGAGCAGAAAACTTAAAACAGCCCTAAACTGACAGGCGATGACCCGTATCGCGATCAAAATAAGATGCCTTATTCAGATCAAAACAAAACTCCATCGACTTCCCTGCTTCGGCTGAGGTTTCCGCCTGAAGCCGCGCCGTAACTTCTTTTCCGCCAAGGCTGAGCACGACAAATGTATCGGCCCCTGCCGGCTCGACAACGCTCACTTTGCAAGGCGCCATTGGTTTTGCCGAACCATTGCGGAATTGACCATCAGTGATGTCTTCTGGGCGCAAGCCAAGCATCACTTCGCTGGGAAGATCACGCGCTTTGGTATCTGCCAAAACCAGAGGATCTTCTCCATCACGGCGAATAATAATATCAAAACCAGAAGATGTCTTTGACGTTGAAGCGGGCACCAAATTCATCGCAGGCGAGCCCATAAAATCTGCTACAAATAGATTTGCGGGCCGGTTGTAAATTTCTGCAGGCGTACCGATTTGCTGGATAACACCACTTTTCATAACAACAATCTTTGTCGCCAGGGTCATCGCTTCGATCTGATCATGCGTTACATAAACCATCGAGGCCCCCAAGGATTGGTGCAGCTTCTTAATCTCGGTGCGCATTTCAACGCGCAGTTTTGCATCGAGGTTTGACAAAGGCTCATCAAATAAAAACAGCTTTGGATCTCGCACCAACGCCCGCCCCATGGCCACCCTTTGGCGTTGCCCACCGGACAGTTGCCCCGGCCGCCGGTTCAACAATGGTTCAATTTGCAGCTGGCGTGACACCTCCTGCAATTTTTGTGCTTGGACCTCTTTATCAACGCCGCGCACTTTCATCCCAAACGTGATATTTTTCGCAACCGACATGGTGGGGTAGAGCGCATAAGATTGAAACACCATTGCGATATTGCGATCCTTAGGGCTGACATGGGTCATATCCTGCCCGCTAATCGTAATCCCACCATTGCTGATCGGCTCCAGCCCCGCAATGCAATTGAGCAAGGTCGATTTCCCGCATCCAGAAGGGCCAACGAGAACCAGAAAATCGCCCTCATCGATAGAAATATTGATATTTTTCAAAATTTCGATTGAGCCGAAATTCTTAGATAGATTTCTGATATCCAAAACAGGTGACATAGTCGTTATCCTTTGACCGAGCCTGCGGTCAAACCGCGAATGAAGTATTTTCCAGCAACCACGTAGACAAGCAATGTAGGCAGGGCAGCAATAATCGCTGCGGCCATATCAACATTATATTCTTTAACGCCGGTGGTTGAGTTTACGATATTGTTTAGCGCAACTGTGATCGGCTGTGTGCCAGCTTGGCTGAACGACACGCCGAATAAAAAATCGTTCCAAATTTGAGTGAACTGCCAGATCACGGTGACCACGATGATGGGCAGCGATAAGGGTAAAAAGATAGACCAAAATATGCGATAGAAGCCCGCCCCATCTACTTTCGCCGCCTTCACCAATTCTGCAGGGATTGAAACGTAATAGTTTCTGAAAAACAGCGTTGTAAAGCCGATCCCGTACACAACGTGAACGAAAATCAATCCCGGAATTGATCCTGCAAGCCCCATAAGCCCAAGCATCCGCGCCATGGGCAACAGCACCACTTGAAACGGGATGAAACAGCCAAAAAGCATCAATGAGAAAATCAGGTTGGCGCCGCGGAATTGCCATTGCGCAACCACATATCCGTTGAGCGCACCAATCAACGTAGATAAAATCACAGCAGGCACAGCCAGTAAAACTGAATTCCAAAAATAGGGTTGAAGCCCTTCACATTGAATGCCCGTACAAGCGCTGGACCATGCCGTTTGCCAAGCCTCAAACGTAATAACTCTGGGCAAGGCGACCAACGAGCCGGTGCGAATTTCTTCAAGGCTTTTCAACGATGTCGTGACCATCACGAACAAGGGCATCAGATAATAAACGACGAAGAGGCCTAAGAACAGATACAGCAACCATCGCAGCGCCACCGTGCCAAAAGATTGTTTTTTGGCCATATGAGGGTTGGAAAGATCAGTCATTTTTCGCCCGCAATTCGGAATAGAGATAAGGAACCACAATCGTGAATACCACGGCCATCATGATCATGGCTGAACTGGCAGCTTGCCCGATATCACCGCGAGAAAACGCCATCGTATACATATAGGTCGCTGGCAGATCTGTTGCATAACCCGGCCCACCGCCGGTAAGCGCAATCACCAAATCAAAGCTTTTAATCGCCAAATGCGATAGAACGATAAAGGCTGACAAGAAGATTGGGGCCATAGAGGGAATGATGATCGCCGAATAAATGCGCCATGTTGGAATACCATCCACTTGTGCGGCTTTAATGATCTCTTCGTCTACGGAGCGGAGGCCAGCCAGAAACAGCGCCATCACAAATCCGGAAGATTGCCACACCCCGGCAAGAACCACCGTGTAAATGGCCATGTCAGGATTAACCAACCAATCAAAGGTAAAATTTTCATACCCCCATTTCTTCACCGTTGCCTCGATACCAAGGCCAGGGTTCAAAATCCATTTCCAAGCCGTGCCCGTCACGATCATTGAAAGCGCCATAGGGTAAAGGTAAATTGTACGAATAACCCCTTCAACCCGAATTTTTTGATCCAGAAAAATGGCCAGTACCAGACCAAGAAACATAGAAATCACGATGAATAAGATGCCAAAAACATACAGATTATTGATCGCGGTTTCCCAGCGGGGCGACTGAAACAACCTGTCATATTGGATCGTTCCCACGATATCATATTTCGGCAGAAGGCGTGATTTGGTGAATGACACCCAAGCGGTCCACCCGATAAATCCGTACACAAAAATCAAAATGGCCACGAAAGACGGCGCCATTACGAATTTGGGCATATGGCGTTCAAGCCACTCAGTCATCATATTTCTCCAGAAGAAACTGCCTTGCCCGAAGCTATCGGGCAAGGCGATTTGCATTTACATGCTGTTTTGAACAGCTTGCAGCAACATCTGAACGGCGTCATCTGAGGACATGTCAGAGTTGAAATGCGATGTCACAACATCGGTAATTGCGCCAGATTGTGCTCCACGCAAGGCCATACCGTGGGCATAGCTTGGCAATAATGATCCACCGGCGTTGCTGTCGGCCATATCTTTTGCCGATGTATGCGCGCAGCTGTCAAACTCATCCAAGGCAACATCTGTACGGGCTGGAATTGAGCCTTTGTTCAGGTTGAAAACCTTCTGGAAGTTCTTGCCTACAATCAATTCCGCCAAAAGCAGCTGACCGGCCGTTTTGTCGTCGCCCGCAACATCAAACATTGCAAAGCTGTCTACATTATAGAGGAAGCCCTCACCAGGGGTTGAGGCGCAGAGGAAATCTTTGCCAGGCTCTTTGCCTGCTGCAAGGAATTCACCTTTGGCCCAGTCTCCCATGATTTGGAAAGCAGCTTCGCCATTCATCACCATGGCTGTTGCCAAGTTCCAGTCGCGACCAGAGAAATTCGAGTCAACAAAACCGCGCATCGTGCGCATTTGGTCGAATACGGCTTTCATTGTGTCCGAAGTTAAAGTTGCCTCATCAAGCTCCACGAACGCTTTTTGGAAGAACTCTGCTCCCCCAACGCCCAATGCGACAGCTTCAAAAACGGTTGCATCTTGCCAAGCTTGTCCACCATGCGCCAAAGGCGTGATGCCCGCGGCCTGAAGTTTTTTGGCAGCTGCGTTAAACTCGGCCCATGTGGTTGGCATAGCAATGCCATTGGCTTCCAAGATCCCGGCATTCGCCCAGATCCAATCGATGCGATGCACGTTGACCGGCGCCGCGCACCATGTGCCTTCGCATTTCATGTGGCCCGCGATTGACGCTGGCAGAACATCGGCCCAGCCATTGGCTTGGGCAACCGATGAGATATCCGCCAAAACACCCTCTTCATACCATTCTTGAATGGCCGGGCCTTTCAACTGAACCGCCGTTGGCGCGTTGCCAGAAAGAACCCGCGCGCGCAACGCTGTCATCGCTGCATCGCCGCCGCCGCCCGCAACGGGCATATCTGTCCATGTGCCGCCTTTTGAGGCAAATTCTTCTTGCAAAACGGCAACTGACTTGGCTTCACCGCCGGATGTCCACCAATGCAAAACTTCGGCTTCCGGTCCCGCAAAGCCAGCAGTTGCAGAAATAATACTTACAGCAGCGGATGCTGCCAGAGCAGATTTTAAGGTCATAATTTCCTCCCAAAATGTCGCCCAACGCGACGAATGCAGATGCATTGCCCGCCCCATCAAGAAGTTCAACCGCCAAGATTTGGTTTACAGCAGCCGATCGTTAGTTTTTTGTTTCTTTTGTTACAAACTGTTACCTTCGACTGGAATTTGTTGCACAGTGTTACATCGATAACCTCGAGAAGCACAAATAACTCTTTTAGCAAGATAAAGGCATGAAATGGCAATACAACGGCTTTTGGTGGTGGATGATGATGATGATATGCGCAGCATGATGACGCAATATCTGCGCAAATCCGGTTACATGGTAATGGCAGCGGCCACCGGCCGGGATGTCAAAGCCCATCTGGAAAAAGGCCGCGTTGATCTGGTGCTTTTAGACGTGATGCTTGGCGATGAAAACGGGGTTCAGATCTGCGCTAACCTCCGCAATACGCATGATGTGCCGATTATTCTTGTATCTGCTCTCTCTGCTGATCACCAGCGAATGCAGGGCTATGAGGTTGGTGCCGACGATTATATCGCCAAGCCTTTCAACCCCGATTTACTGCTCGCGCGCATTCGCGCGGTACTGCGGCGCGGCCAACGCTCTGCCTCTTTGAATTATCGCCGAAACACATCGCAATATTTTTTTTCGGGTTGGCAATATGATGGAAAACGCGATGAAGTCCAATCTCCGTCAGGATTTCAAGTGGTGCTTTCGCGCCGCGAAACTGCGCTTTTAAAAGTGTTACTTGCCAACCCACATATTCCTCTGACACGCGACGAAATCTTATCGGCAATGGATGTTACAAAAGATATTGAAAATGAACCGAGCGATGTGTCAGGGCGGGCTTTGGATGTTTTGGTCGGACGGCTTCGACAGAAAATTGAAGACAATCCAAAAGAACCACAACTTCTAAAAACAGAACGCGGCGTTGGATATATTTTCGCAACGGATGTGGATCGCACCAGCGCATGAGGATGTGGCCGCGAAAATTTAATTCCCTGCGTATTACAGGAATTGTTTTGATTATGCTCGCCGCTACAATCGGGGCTGGATCGGTTTGGATTTGGATGCACAGCCATGCCGCTTGGCAAAGCCATTTGCAGCGGGCCTTCAACAGCGGCCTTAGGCTGTCAGATATTCTTCGAGAACAGGCAAGCCCACCCTCTGATCTGGGGATAACCCAACTCAAACCAAATGATATTTTGATTGCAAATAAAGGAAAATTTGGGCTTTTGACCGATCAATCCGCAACGCCTTACGTCACGGTATTTTCGCTGAAAGTCAGCGGTCCGAAGCTGCGAACCCAAGAAACTTTATCGCTGGCAATTGTATCCTCAGATCTGCAATATCCAGTAAGAGAAATCGCCAAAACGAAAGACGGATCCGCGGCAGTTGCGCTTGGCGATGTGACCCGCTTATTGGCCTCATACTGCTCGGACCCGATCCTTTTTGCGCGTTATCAAGACGGGTATTGGTATAAAATCGACGGGTCGAAGGTTTGGGGCTGTGACGCCGCCCCAACAGACCGACGCCCGCATGCGGTGCTTTTGGCCTTGCTCGGGCTAGGGTTTTTGATTTTGCGCCTGCAAGATGTGGCTGCCAATTTTAGCGCCTATGCCGCGCGGCTCGGCGCGCAAAGGCGCAGCGATATAAATGAAACCTCGCCGGTGGAAGGCCCCCTTGAGCTGCTGGAAATCGCGAACCAGGTGGAAGCCTATCGAGAACGAGAACGAGACGCGCTGGAAAAGCGCGCGATGGTTCTTTCAGCCGTGAGCCATGATCTGGGCACACCGGCCACTCGGGCCCGGCTTCGAATCGCACTTATTGAAGATGAAGAGCTACGACAAAAGCTTGAGCGGGATATCGATCAAATGACGCATATGATCGACAGCATATTAAATTATACGCGCTCAGAGCTAAGCGCAGAGCGGCCAAGACGGCTGTCTTTACGCGCCTTGATATCGGCCATCGTGGATGATTATCAAGATCTTGGCCACCCGGTCACGCTGGCGGGGGAACCCCCGGTGAAAATCAAAATGCAGCATAGTGTGTTTGATCGTAACCCGCGCAGCCGCGCTTTTAACATGGACGGGCTGCATCAGGTCATCGTGACCGCACGGCCACTGGCGTTGCGCCGTGCTGCCACGAATTTAATCGAAAATGCGCTTAAATATGGCCGCCGCGCGCATGTGACGCTTGAGGCGAACGCCACCCAGGCACATCTGACCATCGCCGACCACGGCGGACGCATTGACCCTGAGTTAATCGCAAAGCTAACAACGCCTTTTTCACGCGGTGAGAATAGCAAAGCCAACCCTGGCTTTGGCTTGGGCCTCACGATTGTAGACACAATTGCAACGCAGCATGAAGGCTCGCTCACCTTCGAGCAGGGGGTGCAAGGCTTAAATGTACGCTTTACAATTCAACGTTAATCCCCTGCTCGAGACACCCAAACAGCCCCCTGTTCAGAGCTTTTTTGACAGGCTTGAATAAACCACATTCCCGCCAGACCCGCGTCTAAATTGGGCAAAAGCTCACCCGCGCCGACGCCTGAGATTAAGTCGGCCGCGTCGCTATAGAGCGTTGCAAACCCCTCTAGATAGCCTTCGGGATGACCAGGGGGAATGCGGGTCCAATCGCCGGCAGTTTCTCCAAACCCTGCCCCGCCTCTGGTGAGCAGCTGTTTGGCCTGCCCAAAGCGCGTAAAGCTCAATTGATTTGGGTTTTCTTGCTGCCATTCCAAACCGGCTTTCTCGCCATAAATCCGTAATGTCAGCGTATTCTCGCACCCTACCGCAACTTGACTGGCCCAAAGCATACCTTTTGCCCCCTTCTCAAACCGCAGCATAATATGGGCATTGTCATCCACACGGCGGCCATCCACAAAACTGTGCAAATCCGCACAAAGCGCTTGAGGCTGCAAACCCGATACAAAACTGGCCAAGTTTAAAGCATGTGTGCCGATGTCACCAATGGCGCCCGCGCCAGATTTTTCGGGATTTACCCGCCAATCTGCCTGCTTGTTATCCGCAGCTTCGCTCAACCAATCTTGCGCATATTCCGCCTGAATCACCCGAATTTCGCCCAATTCGCCGTTTTCCACCAATTTGCGCGCCTGCCGGATCACCGGATAGCCCGTGTAATTATGCGTGAGAATAAAATGCGCCTTCGACGCCCTTACCGCCGCATCGATGAGCTGAGCTTGTTCAGACGTGGCCGCCAAAGGTTTATCACAAATCACGTGAATACCCGCTTCTAAAAAAGCTATGGCTGGCCCCGCATGCATATGATTGGGCGTGACGATGGCAACTGCATCAATCCCATCGGCGCGGGCGGCTTCTTGCACAGCCATCTCAGCATAGCTTTGGTAAGATCGCTTTGGGTCCAAGCCCAATTCCTTAGCCGAAGCCTCTGCACGCGCGGGGTGGGATGACAAAGCCCCGGCCACCAATTCCCAACGCCCATCAAGCCGCGCAGCCATTCGGTGGACGCCGCCAATAAACGCGCCTTGGCCACCGCCAACCATTCCTAATTTTAAAG
>JADHOV010000041.1 GCA_016778765.1 Paracoccaceae bacterium
GGGTTATCAAAGTCTTGGTGGCCACGGATGTTGCGGCGCGCGGGCTCGATATTCCCGATGTGCGGTTCGTTTACAATTATGATTTGCCCGATGTTCCGGAAAATTATGTGCATCGCATAGGCCGCACGGCGCGCGCCGGCGCTGAGGGGCAAGCCGTTGCGTTTTGCGCGCCGGATGAAATGGATGCATTAAAGGCAATCCAAAAGCTGATGGCGCTGCGCATTCCTATTGGCTCGGGCCGCCCTTGGGAAGATATTGAAATTCCAGCAGGAAAGAAAAACGGCGCCCGTCCAAGCGAAAAGCGTCGCCGCAAACCCTCAGGATCTAACCCGCAGGGGGGGCATTCTGCAAAGCCGAGCATAACGGGGGCCCAACGCGCACGTCAGCGCCGCAAATCAAAAGCTGCGCGCTCTGCAGCTTGATCCTTGCCAGCTGCAGAGATGAACGAAATTTGCGCGGCAGGCCAGCAAGGCAGAAAACGGTATTGGTGCTAAAAGATGTTGGCTAAAAAAGGCGTTGATGCACAAGGCATCGTGTTTTTGGTGGGCTTGTCGCTGCTACTTGCGTTTAATCAAATCGTCATCAAGATAACAAATCAAGGGTTTCAGCCTGTTTTTGCAGCCGGCATTCGATCTCTGGGCGGGTTATTGATTGTTTGGGCATGGATGTATTGGCGCGGCATTCCCATCGTTCTGGCGCGCCGCGTTCTTCTTCCGGGCCTTGGCCTCGGTTTGCTGTTTTCCTTCGAGTTTTTCTGTCTGTTTTTGGCGTTAGATTTTACCAGCGTGGCGCGGGCCAGTATTTTATTTTATTCCATGCCTATATGGCTTGCGATCGGCGCACATTTTCTATTGCCCAACGAACGCCTTACTTTGCAGCGCAGCGCCGGATTGCTGATTGCTATGGCCGGCGTAATCTGGGTTTTGGCAGATCATGAAGCCGCGACAGAGACCCGTATATGGGGGGATATTCTGGCTTTGGCCGGTGCGCTTGGTTGGGCGAGCTTGGCGCTTTGCGTGCGATTAACAGCGCTGTCAAACGAGAAGCCCGAGGCCCAATTGTTCATCCAGCTATTGATATCAGCGCCGGTTCTTTTAATGCTTGCGCCTTTTTTTGGGCCCAGCCTGCGGCAACCTGAGTTGGTTCATGTTTTGGGCTTGAGCTTTCAAATCGTTGCAATCGCGGGCTTTGCTTTTGCCTTCTGGTTTTGGCTGATTAAGGTTTATAAAGCGTCCTCTGTGGCATCTTTTAGCTTTTTATCACCCGTGTTTAGTGTGGTTTTTGGGTGGATCGTGCTGGGCGAGGCCTTAAATGCGACGGTAATTTTATCTCTGAGCTTGGTCACAATTGGTTTGATATTGGTCAATCGCCGGTGAAATTTCCACCGCTACTATGCAAAAAGTTCATTGATTTTTTCTATGTACCACAAAATGTTGCGGTTACTTTCTCATGCATTTCTGGTGGCTGTCTAAGGTCCTCAAAATCATCAGAGGCGGTGAACGGGGAAGACAATGCAGCGTTCAAGCGGTGAAATTGGGTGTAATCCCCCGTAACAGCTGCGGTGATCATATGCTCTATCTTATGGTTGCGTGGAATAAGTGCAGGGTTTTTCGACTGCATCAGCAAATGCGGATCTGCCTCGTCTTTTAAACGCATTAGCCATTTTTGACGCCAGTCTTCAAAGGGGTGGGGATCTGTAAATTCATTTTCCGGCTTACCGTTGGCCAGGGCATGAAAGGTGTTGGTGAAATCTGCCTGACCCTCTGCCATAAGCGTCAATAACGCGCTGATGAGGTCAAAATCTTCGGGTTGGGGTGTTTTCAATCCGATTTTGGCCCCAAACTCACGCAGCCAATACGTATTGATCAAATCGGGCATGGCATGGATATTTTGCGTGAAGCGATCTATGGCCGCCTCTGCATCGGGCATCAAGGGAATAAGAGCCGTCGCAAATTGCGCCATGTTCCAAACGATGATGTTGGGCTGATTGCTATAGGCATAGCGCCCGGTGCGATCGATGGAGGAAAACACTTGGTCGGGATGATATATATCCATAAAAGCGCAGGGGCCATAATCAATCGTTTCCCCCGCAATCTGGCAATTATCCGTATTCATCACACCATGTATAAAACCCAAGCCCATCCATTTGGCTATCAAACGAGCCTGCAGATCGATCACGGCGTTCAAAAGCGCATCTGGGCTTTGAGCCTGTGGAAAATGCCGCTCCACCGTATATTCGAACAAGGTTTGTAAGGCGGTTATGTCGCGGCGGGCTGCGAATACTTGAAAGCTTCCTACGCGCAGATGGCTTTTGGCAACGCGGGTTAAAATGCCTCCGGGATAAACGGCTTCGCGCAGAACAGGCTGACCCGTTTCCACTGCGGCCAGGGCGCGGGTTGTCGGAACGCCCAAAGCGTGCATGGCCTCTGAAACCACATATTCTCTCAAAACTGGGCCCAGCCAAGACCGACCATCGCCATTGCGCGAATAGGGCGTTGGACCCGCGCCTTTCAATTGGATGTCAAACCGCGCCCCATCTGGACAGAGCACTTCGCCCAGCAATAGTGCACGCCCATCGCCCAATTGAGGATTATATTGGCCAAATTGATGCCCGGAATAAAGCTGCGCCAGCGGCTCGGCCCCGGCTGGCATTTGATTGCCTGAAAAAATCTCCGTTAAGGTACTTTCTGAGCCGCCTGTTATACCAAGGTCTTTGGCCAAGCCTTGATTATAAGCAATCATCTTCGGGGCTTTTACGGCCGTTGCAGGCAGCTTTGTGTAAAACACTGCAGGCAGCTTTGCAAAACTGTTGTCAAAGGGAATTTGAACCGGAGTGCTCATAAATTTTGACCTTTGGCTTGTTCCTAAAGACTGTTGCCGAAACCGCGCCTTTATAAGCGCCCAATGCGCTCGGTAATCAACTCAAAAAAACCATCCGCGTCTAAATCGCCAATAAATGTGGCATTTGGGGGCCTTTCGCTGACCCGCCACCAATCTGCCACTGTCATCCCGCGGGTCAATTCAGATTGGGTTTCGATCATCACATTGATATGCCGGCCCGAGAACAGCTGAGGGCGCAGCAAATAGGCGGTTACGCATGGATCATGCAACGGTGCGCCAGCGCTGCCATATTTCTCTTTGTCGAACCGTTCAAAAAAATCTGTCATATCCGCCACCGCTCTGCCGGCCGGCGTGTTCAAATTGCGAAACGCATCATTGCGATCATTAGTGACCAATGCCTTATGCGTCACATCAAGCGGCAACACAACAATTGGAACGCCTGATTTAAACACAATATTAGCAGCTTCTGGGTCAACATAAATGTTAAACTCTGCGGTTGGTGTTATATTGCCAACCTCAAAATAGGCCCCACCCATAAGTACAATTTCCTGCACCATTGGAACGATGTCAGGCGCTTTTTGAAACGCAGTGGCAATATTTGTTAGGGGCCCTAATGGGCAGAGGGTAATGGTTTTGGGCGCCGCTTCGCGCAGCGATCTGATGATGAAATCAACCGCGTGTTCATCCTGAAGCGGCATTTTTGGATCGGGCAAACTGGGCCCATCCAGACCAGTTTTTCCATGGACATGCTCGGCGGTTACCAATCGCCGCCCGAGCGGGCGATCACAGCCTGCAAATACCCGCATATCGGATCGATTAGCCAATTCGCAAACGATACGCGCATTTTTCTGCGTTAGCTCTAACGGCACGTTACCTGCAACCGCCGTGATGCCAAGAACTTCAAGTTCATCCGGGCTGGCCAAGGCCACCAAAATAGCCACTGCATCGTCTTGGCCAGGATCGGTATCAATAATGATTTTACGCTTTGTCATAATTTTTCCATTTGTTGACGTATCAGGATAGACTGGTGTTGGCTTTAAGGGCAAGCTGGAATGCTGCAGGGCCTCAGGGCTTGACGGCGCGAAAGGTTAAATTTCACCCGAACGGTTGCCGCGCTCACAACAGGGGCTGGACATATCCGTTTGTTGCAGTCAAATGGGTTCGGGGCGCTATAAGCGCTCATTAGGCTTAGGCTTTGTTGCTTTTTTCTTGTGCCTTCGCCTCTTCCCAAAACGCGTCCATTTCGGTCAGGCTGCTGCTTTGTGGCGTCTTTCCTAATTTGTTTAGCTCATTTTCAATATGCCTGAAACGGCGGGTGAATTTCGCGTTTGCTTGGCGCAGCGCGTCTTCGGGATCAATATTTAAATGTCGCCCTAAATTTACCATTACGAATAATAAATCGCCATATTCTTCCGCCATATGGGCCTGATCTGACGTGCTCTGTGCCTCAACCAACTCGGCCGCTTCTTCTTTGATTTTTTCCAAAACATGCCCAATTTCGGGCCAATCAAACCCCACCCGCGCGGCGCGTTTTTGCAATTTAACCGCCCGCATTAATGCGGGCAACGCCAGGGCCACATCGTCTAAAGCGCCTGATTTGGCTTTGCTGACCCGCTCGGCCGCCTTCAGCTTCTCCCAATCTTGCGTTTGTTCTAAACTCGATTTCTCGCGGCTTTCATCACCGAACACATGCGGATGCCTGCGCAGCATTTTATCGCTGATCCCATTGGCAATGTCATCAAAGTTAAATAGGTTTTTTTCTTCAGCGATTTGCGCGTGATAGACCGCCTGGAGCAATAAATCGCCCAACTCATCTCGCAAGTCATCCCAATCTTTGCGGGCAATTGCATCCGCCACTTCATAGGCTTCTTCCACCGTGTAGGGCGCGATGCTTTCAAAGCTTTGCTCAATATCCCACGGGCATCCGGTTTCTGGATCGCGCAGCGCGCGCATGATTTCCAAAAGCCGCGGCATACCGCCTTTGGGATCAGAAATAATATTTTTATCAAAGCCCATTGCGTGCCTTTCATTCTTGCTATCTGATGTTGTTTAAACCCTGCCTTAAAGGAGATAACAAGATGCCGGTGATTAACCGTATTGCCGCCTTTGCTGATGATATGAAAGGCTGGAGGCGGCACCTACACCAAATGCCCGAATTGGGGCTGGAATGCTACAAAACGGCGGCATTTGTCGCCGATAAGCTTAGCGCGTTTGGAATTTCTGAAATTCATCAAGGCATTGCAAAAACTGGGATCGTTGCGATTATCGAAGGGCAGGCTCCTGGTCCAACAATTGGCTTGCGTGCTGACATGGATGCGTTGCCTCTCAGTGAAGAAACAGGCGTTGACTGGGGCTCAAAAGAGCCCGGAAAAATGCACGCTTGCGGGCATGATGGGCATACAACCATGTTGCTCGGAGCAGCAAAATACCTCGCGGAAACGCGCAATTTCAAAGGCCGGGTGGCGTTGATTTTTCAACCCGATGAAGAGCAAAATGGCGGCGCCGAAATTATGGTGAATGAAGGTATTTTGGATCGGTTTGAAATTGATCAGGTTTATGGGATCCACAATGCGCCGGGGCATCCTTTGGGCAGTTTTTATACGATGCCGGGCCCGATTATGGCAGGGGCTGATAATTTTGATATTCATATCACAGGTCAGGGTGGGCATGGGGCTTATCCTCAAGATACCAAAGACCCCGTGATTGCGGCAGTAGGGATTGCTCAAGCTTTGCAAATGATTGTCAGCCGAAATGCGCGGGCGTTTGACCAGCTTGTGGTTTCGGTCACCCAAATTCACAGCGGCACCGTTGGAAATATTATACCGCAAACTGCCTTTTTAAACGGCACGGTTCGAACGTTTGACCCTGAGGTTCAAAATATGGTCAAGAGCCGTATGGCCGAGATTGTTGCGGGGCAGGCGGCTAGCTATGGCGTTGACGCGCGCCTTGTCTATGAAGAAGGCTATCCCCCCACAGTTAACGATCCAGAAAAGGCTGCATTCGCGGCCAATGTGGCGCGCCAAGTCGCGGCTGATGGGAATGTTTTAGAAAATGCAGGGCAGGAAATGGGCGCAGAAGATTTTAGCTATATGCTTCAAAAGCGCCCGGGTGCTTATCTGTTTCTTGGGATTGGAGAGGCCGCTGGCTTGCACAGCCCAAATTATGATTTCAACGATGACGCTGCGCCTTATGGCGCGTCGTTCTTTGCGCGTTTGGTGGAAAATGCCCAACCTTTAGGGTAATCTTACCACCCGTTCATGATTCATAAGAAGGAACTTTATTATGGCGCTAAGCGAGTCAAAAACTCAAATAGACCACGCGTTTACCCGCCACGACGATAAAGGGCTTAGTTTTGAGAACGCGTTTGGCGGTGCCACGTCATTTTTACGGCGCCGGTATACAAAAGATCTAAGCGGGGTTGATCTGGCTGTTACTGGAATTCCTTTTGATCAGGCCGTCACCAATCGCCCTGGCGCGCGGTTTGGCCCACGCGCCATTCGAGAGGCCAGCAGCTTGCAGCCCTTTGACCCGCCCTACGGGTGGGAATTTGATCCAATGAGTTTGTTTAACATCATAGATTATGGCGATTTGGCATTTGATTATGCCGATGTGGCGGCGTTTCCGAAACGTTTAAAGCAGCATATTGGAACGATCTTGAACGCGGATGTGGCCAGTATTGCTTTGGGCGGTGATCATTACATCAGTTTTCCGATTTTGCAGGCTTACGCTGAAAAATACGGCCCGCTTTCCTTGCTACAATTTGATGCGCATTCTGATACATGGCCAGATGATCAAATGGATCGCATTGACCATGGCACTATGTTTTACAAAGCTGTGAAGCTTGGCTTGATTGATCCTGAGAGCTCGGTGCAAGTGGGCATTCGCACGCATAATGCCGATACGCTGGGCGTTCATATTATCGATGCGCGCGCGGTTGAAGAGATGGGCGCGGCAGCGGTTGCGCAAAAAATTAAAACAATTTTGGGAAATAAGCCTACCTATCTCAGTTTTGATATTGATTGCCTTGATCCTGCATTTGCCCCGGGAACTGGTACGCCGGTTTGGGGGGGGCTATCCTCGCGGCAGGCGGCCTCAATTCTTCGCGATATAGCGGGCATCAATATGGTGGGGGGCGATGTGGTGGAAGTGTCTCCGCAATATGATTCCAGCGGCGCGACCGCGGTTGCCGGCGCACATATAGCTCTTGAATTGATTTGTATCTGGGCCGCAACGCGCGTTTGACTTGCCCTGCAGCCGTGATTTGCGAGGCAGAACAGCCCTTGACCTGCAGCAGGGAATATATCACATCTCAGCCATGGTACCTGTCGATAAATTACAATTGATCCAGCAGCGCTTTCAGTATCTGGAAGCCAAAATGAATGATGGCGTATCTGGGGATGAAATTGCCAAGCTAGGCCGCGAATATTCTGATTTAAAGCCCGTTATCGACAGTATTGAAGAATATTTTCAGACGCTTGAAGAAATTCAAGACGCCACGAATATGCTGGATGATCCAGATATGCGAAGTTTGGCAGAAGAGGAATTGCCGCGCTTAAAGGCGCGCTTGCCAAAACTTGAAAGTGAGTTGCAGCTCGCTTTGTTACCCAAAGATACCGCAGATGCACGCCCTGCGATCATCGAAATCAGGCCCGGAACGGGGGGCGAAGAAGCCGCTTTATTTGCGGGTGATCTGTTGCGGATGTATCAACGATATTGCGATACGCGCGGGTGGAATTTTGAAATCATCGAAGAACAACAAACGGAATTGGGCGGCATCAAAGAAGTTGTTGCGCATGTGAAGGGCGAAGCGGTATTTGCACGGCTCAAATATGAAAGTGGCGTGCATCGGGTGCAACGCGTGCCAGAAACGGAAAGCGGCGGACGCATTCACACCTCGGCTGCCACCGTTGCGGTGCTTCCCGAAGCCGAAGATGTTGATATTCAAATTTCTTCGAATGATCTTCGCATTGATACGATGCGCAGTTCAGGGGCAGGGGGACAGCATGTCAACACTACCGATTCAGCCGTTCGGATCACGCATCTGCCGACAGGGCTGGTGGTTACCAGCTCTGAAAAATCGCAGCATCGCAATCGTGAAATCGCCATGCAGGTGTTGAAAACCCGCTTATATGATCTCGAGCGTCAGCGCGTGGATGGTGAGCGCTCGGCAGATCGCAAATCTCAAGTGGGATCAGGCGATCGCTCAGAGCGCATTCGTACCTATAATTTTCCGCAGGGGCGGATGTCGGATCACCGGATCAATTTGACGTTATATAAACTTGATCAAGTGATGCAGGGCGACCTCGATGAAATGATTGATGCGCTTGTCGCGGATGCGCAGGCCAATTTGCTGGCCGAGCTAAACGCATGATTCTACGCGACTTGTTGGCGCTGGGTCAGCAAAAACTCAAACAAGCACATATTGACACAGCGGGGCGGGATGCGCGCCTTTTGGCGGCTGCCGCAATGGAGATAAACACGGCGCAAGTTACGCTGAAAGCCTTAGATCACGTATCAAAACAGCAACAAGATCATTTTGAAAGCATGATTGAGCAACGGCGCAGCTTTAAGCCTGTCTCGCGGATTTTGGGGAAACGGCAGTTTTGGAACCGTTGGTTTGAGATATCCCCCGATGTTCTGGATCCTCGAGGCGATAGCGAGGTGCTTGTAAATTTGGCGCTGCAACAAAAAGCGGATCGCATTTTGGACCTTGGAACAGGCAGCGGAATCTTGGCGCTGACACTCTTATCTGAGTGGCCGGACGCGCTGGCCGTTGGCGCCGATATTTGTGAAAAAGCCCTTCTTATCGCGCAAAGGAACGCTGTGCAGCTTGAGGTTTCCGATCGATTTCAAGCGCAAAAAAGCGATTGGTTTGAGGCTATAAGCGGGCAATTCGATCTTATCGTGTCCAATCCTCCTTATATTGGAGAGGATGAGATCCCCCATTTAGATCCCGATGTGCGGCTTTACGATCCAATGATTGCGCTCAGTCCAGGGCGTGATGCGTTGCAAGCCTATCAAAACATAGCACGCGATGCGATCGGTTATCTTAAACCAGGTGGGCGCTTATTGGTTGAAATTGGGTTTCGGCAAGGTGAGGCGGTGCGTGAGTTATTTGCGTCAAACGGGCTTAAGGAAATCGAAATAATCCAAGATCTGAATGGGATAGATCGGGTTGTGTGCGCGATAAAGGCCAAATTTGTTTAAATTTTTAGCCAAAATTAAGAAAATTTGTGGATTTTTCGAATATTCCCTTGTCAGCAACCTAACGGTAAGGTTAAACATGCGCATTGAGAATGGAAACGTTTGGTTTCCGTCGTATCATAGCTCGCATCGCTTTTGGCAACTGTCTCTGATAGAAAATCAACGCTGCATAACATTAAGAATGAATGAAGGCTGGAAAGCTACCTATGAAATCATCTAAACCCCGTTCGCGGTCTAAGCAAAATCGCAACCGTTCCGTTGGTAATGTCGTCAATCGCGTGTTCGATAGCTCAGGACCAGAGGGCAAAGTGCGCGGAACGCCACAGCAAGTTATTGAAAAATATAATCAATTGGCGCGTGACGCCCAGTTAAGCAATGATCGGGTTGCGGCAGAAAACTTTCAACAACATGCCGAACATTATTTGCGCTTACTCAGCGAAGCGCAGCGCGAGCAAGATGCACGTCGCGAACAGCAAGAGCGTGAGAACCGTGAACGTCAGGCAGAACGCGATCGTGAACGTCAAGAGCGCCAAGAAGATGCCTCGCAAACCATTAGTGAGTCCAGTGGTTTCAGTACTGCGGCGCATGAAGAGGAACAACCCGAGGTTTCGAGCATGCCTATCATGGATGAAGATGCGGGTTTAGCACCACCCTTTCAACCTGAGCAGCCAAATGAGACACAAGCGCCAAAACCGGCGCGCAAACCCCGCGTTCCGCTCAAACCTCGGGCGCCCAAGCCCGCTCCGACTGAAAATGCATTGCCAGAAGTTGATTAAAACTTTTTGACGCAAAGATTGAATTAGGCTTGGGATGTGCTGTTACTGCCATAGGCGGCATCTAGCTGTCGTGCCAAAGCGCAAAACTCTTCCAAAGAAACTTGTTCTGCGCGTTCCGTTGGGCTAAGCCCAGCTGCTTTTAAATGATCTTCAATTTCAGGGCTTAGCCCCTTTAAGGCAGAGCGTAGCATTTTTCGCCGTTGATTGAAGGCGGCCGCCACAAGGCTTTCTAAAACCTTCTGATCGGCCTCGTAGCGGGGCGCTGGCAATGCCTCAAGATGAATAACTGCGCTGAAAACTTTGGGGGGCGGCGTAAACGCATCGGGGGGCAAGTTGAGCACAATTTTTACCTCGCTGCGCCATTGAGCCAGAATGGCAAGCCGCCCATAGGCCTTGCTGCCGGGCTGGGCCACGATTCTTTGCGCGACCTCTTTTTGAAACATTAGGGTGAGGCTTTTCCAAAAAGGCGGCCAATTGGGAGGCGTGAGCCAGCGTATAAGCAGCTCGGTTCCTACATTATAAGGAAGGTTGGAGATTATTCTGATCGGAGCCGTCAAATACTGGGTAGGATCAAGGCGAAGCGCATCTTCATTGATCACTTGCAACCGGCCTGGAAACGCTTTTTCAATTTCCTCCAGAGCTGGTAGGCAGCGATTGTCTTTTTCAATGGCTAATATCTTACGTGCACTCTCGCTTAATAAGCCGCGGGTCAGACCGCCTGGGCCGGGACCAATTTCCAAAATGTCACAAGCGCTTAAATCGCCGGCTTGTCGGGCAATTTTTGCGGTTAGGTTAAGGTCGAGTAGAAAATTCTGTCCAAGTGATTTTCGGGCGGTCAATTGATGGGCTGTGATGACCTCTCGCAATGGGGGTAAATTATCGATTGTACTCATCGCTTTTGCCCCAATTCTTCGGCCAAGCGCAAAGCTGCGACGCAAGAGTTTGGATTGGCGATGCCGCGGCCGGCAATATCCAAGGCCGTGCCATGATCAGGAGAGGTTCTTATGAAGGGAAGACCCAGTGTTAAATTCACGCCTTGATCAAAATCCAACGTTTTAATCGGAATGAGCGCTTGATCATGATACATTGCAATCGCCGCATCATAATGCTGGCGCGCAGCCGCATGAAAAAGCGTATCGGCCGAATGTGGCCCGGTTAGGATCGCCGGCTGACCATTCAGCCTTTCAAGAATGGGCGTTATTAAATCTAGGTCTTCTCTGCCCATTTTACCCCCTTCACCGGCATGTGGGTTTAACCCCGCCACGGCAATCCGCGGCGTTTGAATTTTGAAATGATCTTTGAGACCTTGAGCGGTAATTTGAATTGTTTTGGTCAGTAAGGCTGGCGTCAGCTGCCAGCTGACTTCGGATAATGGAATATGTATCGTTGCGGGTACAACCCTTAAAGACGGGCTGACCAGCATCATCACAGCATCTTTGACATTTGCCAAATCGGCCAGAAATTCAGTATGGCCCGGATATTGAAACGCCGCGCCGTCTTGCAGGTTTTTTTTATGTATTGGTGCCGTGCAAATGCCTGCCACTTGATGCGTATTTGCAAGCTGCACAGCTTGGTCGATCACGTTGATCACATCCTGTGCATTGCGGGGATCAAGCACCCCAGGAGTGGCCAAAGCGGTAAACCTATGAGGTAAAACAGGCAAGCCTGCTTGCATTGCCGCCGCGGCATCGCTGGGTTTGAATATTTCAATGAAGCGGGATCCAGTCGGCAAGTGGCGCGGGTCTCCAATCCAGAAAAACACCAGCTCATTTCTAAGTATATTCCAGGCCTTGACCGCCAGTTCTGGGCCAATGCCGGCTGGATCTCCACATGTCAGAACGATTGGCGTGCGGGTCATTTTTCGATGATACGCGCGTCTTGGCGCAGGTTTTCTAGATACCCTGCAGCGAAACTCTCTAACCGTTTATTGCGCAGGCCAGTTCGAATAGCATCGAGATTCTGCGATGTTTGAGAGGCCAGATCGGTTCGTGCGCATAGCATCACCAAAGTTCTCTTACCGCCTTTGGAAAAGAAATATTTTTCATGTCGGTCAAGAAGGGTTAAGATTTCTGCCAACTCGGTTTGAATGTTTTTTACAGGCATGCTTTTGCGCGAAAACACGTGCGTGGGCGATCGTTCGGCTTCTGCATAAAGGTCATCGCAATGCACGATTTTTGCTTTAAGATGCTGCAACGTGCCGAGGTCAGATTGCTCAAATTCATAGGTTAGATAATCAATCGTGCCAGAGGATGGGAATGCAAATCCTGTTTCTTCTATCGCCCGAAGTTGAAACAGGGCCACGGCGTTGGGCACGCGCAAAGGCTCGGTGACCTCACCAGGCGCCAGGCCAAATATCAAGGGCTTCAAAACCGCTGGCAAGCTGTTTAAATCCTGCCACTTGACGCGGCCACCCATGTCACGAGAGGGGGCTGCAGAATATCGTTTTGCGGCTTTTGAAAAGGCATCAAACCCGGTCAGATTTTTAATAGCCTCTGCCGTTTCAAGCGTTTGCTGCTCTTGCCCTGGCAGAAGCGGTAAAATGATTTCAGACAATAAAACGCGCACGTTTGACCCATCGCCTGCGCTTTGAACCGCCCTTTGAAGTTGTTCATCTGTAACGCGGCTGCGCGCGCCAAACTTGGCTTGCACTACGTAGCGCCACAATAGAGAGGTTTTTATGAATTGCTCAAATGCGGTTCTATCGATACCCAGATTGGCCAATTCTTGTATAAACCGATCAGTATTCAAGTTGGCTCGCCCCGCAAATTCCTCAATCCCAGCTTGCAATTCTGCCTCTGTAATAACGATTGACAGCTCGGCTGCAGCCGACCGCTTGAGACTATCTTCGATAAGCTGCGTTCTCGCTAAAGATTTTGGGTTGCCGGGCACGTTCAAAACCTGAAGCAGCCGTGCCCTCTGGGTTATTTGATAATGCGTGATAATCTCTCCATTGACCACAATTGCCGGCGAAAACGGATTGTTTGCGGATACTTTTTGCGGCGTAAAACTTACAACGGCAAAAAAAGTGAGAATGATTAATAGCAGATTTTTCATATCTTAAATTCCACAATTGGGCCGGTTGGAAAGGCTTCTGCCGCCTGTGCTAAACCCTTTTAATCCGATCGTCATTTCAAATCTTGTTGATGGCGGAGATGAGCCGATATCTGTAAACCGACGATGCACCGCGAAATCAAAGCTGGCACATTCGTTATTATAGGAAAAATTGATGCCAGCAGTGGCGGCCCTTTGGGCTACAAGATCGTATCGCATTGTATTTGCAATCACCCAGTTTGAATTGGCTTTAAAGTTGGAAGACACGGTCCATTCCGACAGGTTTTGATCGGTATTATCATTAAACGCCTTGGGCATCATGACATATCCTGCGGCAAGCTCAAATCGTTTTGAACGCAGGCTGACCAAGCCCTCCGCATGTGATGAGCGACCATTTGGAGTTAGCAAGCTGCGCCCTAAAACCGACAACCCGCCTTGCGTTTCAACTTCGGCGCCGATCAAAAGGTCTGACGTTTGTGATTGCAATCCTGAGCTTCCTGAAAAATCAGGCTCGCTTTTTTCGCGATAGATTTGCCCAATAGCGGCAGATAACTTGGCATTATCGTGGGTTTGCGACACAAATTTAAAACCTGTTGCCGCCCTTAAACCAACCTCGCGGCGGTCTGGCGCTGGAAAACGGGACAGTTCAAACAGATTTGCCTCATCAAATTCTGCATAGAGGCTTTCTTCATTTGGCAGCGAAAAATCTCTTTGTGAGGCATATTCAAATTGCATAACCGGCTCAATTATTATGCTCTGGTTTAATTTATTTTTGGCCAGTAAGGGCCAAGCCAGTGATATGGCGCCTGCACCTGAAAATGCGGATTGCGTCGTGCTGTAATTCGTGTCCTGGGCAATCACAAATAGATCGGTGAAAGCCTGGGCCTTAAATCCAATTTGGACACCATTTGAAAACCTGTAAAGATCTCCCCATTGCAAGGTGCCGTTCACACGGCTTAAATCTCGCCCGATTTCGTTAGTATTAGATTGACGGTGACTGCCATGGATATCTAAGCCAATCTTAACATTTCCACCAATAAATGGTTTTGCAAACCGATGCTCAAATTTGTTGGAGGCCACAAAAGAAGGGGCGGTACTATTGCCTCCGTAAAGAGAGGTATAATGGCGTATGCTCACGTCATTATACCGACGTCGGGTTGTTTGACTCAGCCGTAGGTTGGATTCTAGAAGGTCCCTCTCTACATATTCATAATCGCCTAAATAACTGAAATCGCTTACGGTCTCTATTTTGTATTTTAAAATATACTGCGATGGAAGTTCAGCGCTACCATTTGCAAACAAGTAACCACGCCATTTGTCTTGGGTTAACCCGTCATGAGAAACCGTGCCTGACGCTTGAAAATCGCCCGCGGCATAGGCCTGACGATAATCCACTTCGATAGTTTTTGTCACAGGCGACGCATAAGGGGTTAAGGTCACATCGCGGCTTTCCCCAATCGGTATGAAATAGGGCAATTTAAGGCCGTAACCAAGCCGCGTTGTTGTTTGGCTTCGCGGAACAAGAAAGCCTTGCATGCGCTTCACGCCAGGATCTGGAAGGCGTAAATATGGTGTATAAAAGACCGGAAAATCAAAGATGTGCAATGTTGCATTTTCAAAGAAAACTTGCCGTTTCACGTTATCATGGCGCATCGTTTTCGCACGTATTTGCCAAAGGGGCGGGTTTTGATTGCAGCTGAAACAAGAGGTTGCCCGAACTTTGTTCAGTTGCATAAAGCGTGCTTGCGAGCGCTCAAGTGATTTTGCGTTAATGCGAAGCTGTTGCTTCAAGACAAGCCTTGCAGCTTTGAAAAGGCCAGCCTTTAAATCGCCATCTATATTCGCCGTTTTGGCTTTTATTTCATTGCCATCAGTATCTAGAAACTGGATCGGCCCTGTTATTTCTAATTTATTAAGTTTCTTGTCATAGATAATTTGTTTGGCGGTCAATATCCTATCTTGATGCGAAACATAAACCGAGCCGCTAGCCACCAAACGCTGTTCTTGGTCAATAAACAATTGATCGGCGATCATTGTTGCCGGCCCGCTTGTGGCCAGACACTGACTTGCGAAAAGGAGGCTTAGGCTTAAAGCCTTAAGGACCATATGCACCATCCGGTTTTTCACGCAGCGTCCTCTATCTGCAACATCAGACCAAAGGCAAGGGCAAGGGCTGCAATGGGCGGTGACCATGCCGCTAAAAAAATTGGTAATTGTCCATTTTCACCTAATATCTGAACAAAATTGCGAATAAAATGCAGCCCGAACCCTAGAAGTATGGCGCTTAAAATTGACAAGCCCGTTCCCCCAAGGCGAGCGGGGCGCATTGTAAAGGCGGCGGCTATCATCGTAAGAGCCATCAAAAATAACGGGCGCGCCAATTCCGACTGAAACCAAAGCTGATGTCTGCGGGCTGAAAACCCTGCAGCTTTTAATTGGGCGACAGTTTCCGGCAATTTCCACAAAGATACCGAACCCGGTTTGCCAAATCGATCGCGAATTTGATCTTGTGTGAGAGTGGATGGAAGTTCGAGCTTGTTTGAGAAGTGCGCAGTTTCCTCTGGATTACTACCCGGCAAAAGCAACCAGGTTTTTGCCTCTTCGAGCTCCCATTTGCCAATTTTTAATGAGGCTGTTTTTGCCTCTATACGCTTATTTAAGCCGCCATCTTTAGTGTAGTTTAACAGGGTAACATCATAAAGCTTTGTGCCGTCAAAATTAGTACGCTCGGCGTGTATGACGGTTTGTCCGGCGCTATCGCCCTGACGCAGCCATAGACCTTCGCTGCCGATAGAAAATACCGATCGACCTCCGCTGTCGAATTCTTCTCTCAAATCTAAATAATATTTTGACGTTGATGCCACGATTGGATTGAATAGCCCAATGATGATGAGCCCCAACAGGGCTGCTATTAAAATCGGTCCAGCGAGTGTTGTGAGGCTGGATTGGCCCGCGCCCCGGGCGATGATAAACTCGCTCGACTTGTTTAGATTTACAAATAGCAAAACGGCCGAAATGATCATGATTAATGGCAGGATTTGATATATTGATTTGGGGGTATTTAGGGCAGCCAGAAGAAGGACATTTCGAAAGGAAACGCTATCATCAAGCCAACGAATTTGATTTACCAGATCAATCAGCAACATGAACACAAAGAAAACCGCAAAGACTGCGGTAAAAGACTTTAAAAACCTACTCGAAAAATAATAGTGAAGCGTCATGAGGCAACCTGATCATTCAAATCTACGCCGCGTTTAAACGGTTTGGCTGCGAAGGCTAGCAAAGCATAACTCATCGCCCCTCCAACCAGCGTCGGCGCGTAAATAAGGGGCCAATAAGACGGGTTGCCACGCAGCATATCTCCTAATGCGCTTTCGGTAAGCTTGATTACAATCAGCAATAAAATCGCTAATAAAATTTGAGGGCCAGATCCAAATCGGCTAAAGCTTGCCAAAAGAAGGCTCGCGAAACCGATAAAGGCCGCTACGATGCATAAAAGTGCCTCTTGAATGCGATTGTGAATTTCTTTGTGTAAGCGCGCCAAAGATGTATTGGTTTCTTGCAAAATCAGGGCTTGTTCATAAATCATCTCATAGCTCGAAATGGAACTCAAACCCCGTTTCAAAACCGTTTGGGTTCCAATAAGATTGCTCACATCATAGGATAAGTCTGAGAATAAAGTTGTCGAAAGCGCATTCGTATCCTGTTGGTATCTCTGCGCCAATCCGTTGACCATGACCAACATACTGCGTTCGTCCTCGCGCAATAAATAGGCCGTCTCCGCGCTGTATACTATATTCGTGCTCTTATTGCGGTGATCTGAAAGCAGCACATCCTTTAATTCACCGGTGGAGGTTATTTCGCGAATGTAGAAAGTTATGCCCGGGCTGGGATGTAAAAAAACACCTTCTCTCAATAGCCGCGCTGAAATACTGCCCGCAATTTCTTGCTCCCGTTGTTTCAAATAGGCATTGCTCACCGGAACGATAAAGTGGGTTAACACTGACATAAACAGTGCGACGATGAGCCCAAATGCCAAAACAGGCCGCATCAATCGCCAAGGGCTAAAACCAGTTGCCTGCACAACGGTTAATTCGCTTTCACTGTTGAGCCGATTGGCGACAAAAACCATCGACGCAAAGGCGGACATGGGCAATATCATCGCGATCACTTTTGGAATTGCCAGCAGCGAAAGTTCCAAAAATACCTGTGCAGAGTGACCGCCTGATATCAAACGGTCAAACAGAATGACCGCCGTATTCACCCAATAAACCAGCACCAAGACCAATGAGAAAAATCCGAATAAGACCAAAAATTGGAAAAACAGATAACGGTCAAAGCGTGACACTTAAATCCCCAGTGGCGTTCTACGTTCAAACATGGTTTACCTCAAAGTGATCGCGGGGAAAACTGTTAACTATCCAGATAGACCGGGAAAATGATTTTATCTTGTAAATTCTGAGGAGACCTTCATGCCGCCTTATGGAAATTTTAGTTTTGAAAACACTGCCTGGGATGAAGTCGCAGATTATACCGATCATTTGGTTGTAACGGTAACGCGTCAAGGAGGCCTCTCGGCTATGGCGCGACGCGTAAACGCGATGTCAAAAGGGGCCATCAAGCGGGTTGTTGAACATAAAAGCTTTCAAGGCTGCAAGGCGGCCGATGTGATTACGATTTCCTATCCAAGCGGTTTAAAAGCAAGAGCGATCCAGCTTGTGATCTTAGAACGTGGAGAGAAACCAGAGATTGTTCGCAAAGCTGGCGTAACAGTGGCAAAACGTTTATCGGGGAAATCAGCATTGATTTTATTGGGGGCTTTACGCCATTCTGAGCAATTTTGCTTAGGGCTTGCCCTGAGAAGTTATAAATTTCAAAATTATAAGTCAAAAGAGCAGGATGTGGGGCCTGATTATCGCGTCATGCATGATAAATTGAGTGACTTTCGCTCCGATTTTGAAACTGTGCTTTCAATTGTTGACGGGGTGTGCCTGACGCGTGATCTCGTCTCTATGCCCGCGAATATTTTAACAACCGAAACATTTGCCGAACATTTGCTTTCATTAAAAGAGCATGGTTTGAAAGTTGAGGTTTTAAATGAGGATCGGCTAAAAGAGCTTGGAATGGGGGCACTTTTAAGCGTTGGACA
>JADHOV010000014.1 GCA_016778765.1 Paracoccaceae bacterium
ATATGGTATATTGGTATACCAAAATACCGAAACTCGACATTCTGGGAGGAACAAATATGAAACGGAAAAATTATGTCGGCAAGCTGCTGACTGGGGCTTCAATGTGTTTGGCTATGGGGGCAAGCGCCGTGATGGCGGATGAGTATCCGTCGAAAACTATTGAAGTTGTCACGCATGCCGGAAATGGCGGTGGCACCGATGTTACAACGCGTATGATGATGCTGCGCGCGCGCCGTGAATTAAAGCAGGACATGGTTGTCGTGAATAAGAAAGGCGGCGGCGGTGCTGTCGCCATGGATCATTATCTGACCGTTCCCGCCGATGGTCATACGATTTTGACCTTTACAATCGGGCATGCGGCCACGCTGGCCAAAGGCGAAACGGATATGAAGCTAGATGATATCCGTCCGATTGCCCGCGGTACGGATGACCCGCAAATTCTAATGGTACGCTGCGGCGCTTATGCGGATGCGGCTGATTTCGTCGCCCAGCAAAAGGCGGTTCCGATCACCTATGGCACGACTCATTTGGGCAATATTGATGATGTATCTGCGTTTATGTTCACCACCAAGGGAGGTATGAAAACGCCCAAAATTCTTCCCTTTGACGGTGGTGGAGAATTGGCGACTCAATTGGTTGCCGGCGCTGTAGACGCGGCCGTGTTGAATTTGGCGGAAGCTGGAAGTCAGATCGAAGCGGGTGATGTCTGCCCGATCGTTGTTCTGGCCAATAACCGGATGGCGGCATTGCCTGATGTTTCAACAGCGCAAGAAATGGGCATCCCTGTCAGTTTCTCAACCGTACGCGGCTTTGTGGTACATAAAGACACACCAGACGCAGTGGCTGAAAAAATCGAAACGGCTTTGATGAAATCGATGAACCATTCCGTATATCAGGGGTTCTTAACCTCAGTTGGCCTTGATAGTTCTTCAGTGGCGGGCTCTGAGGAATGGGGAAACCAGCTTTCTGTGATGGTGAATGATATGCAAGCTGCTTTGAAAGAGCTTGGCTTTATCGAATAATTATTTGAACTGGGCCGCGCCCTTTTAAGGGGCGCGGCCATCCTTTGGAAGAAAGTTTCATGTCAATGCCAACGTCAAAATCAGAGCGCTATGCCCGATGGATGGTTCCGCTTGGAATTGTGATTTTTGCGCTTGTGGCGATTTATTTCACGACCACATTCAAGAAAATGCCGCCTATTTTAAAGCGGGGTATACAGCCCTCGGATTTTCCGCAATTGATCTGTGGTTTCATCATTTTTTTAACAGCGCTTATGGTTTGGCTGGACCCGATTAAACTGCAGGAGCGCGCTGATAAATCCACCTTTGGTACATTTTTGGCGCTTTTTATCTTCTGTTTATTGGTCCAGATTGATCTGTTCATAGCGCTGGGCGCTTTCGCAGCAGGCCTGTCGATTCTCTGGGGCGAGCGGCGTTGGCACCTGATTGCTTTGGTTGGTCTGGCAATGCCCACGATCATTTTTTTCCTGTTTGATTTGGCGTTCAGAATTCGGTTTCCGCGTGGTCTTTTAACAAATTGGTGGTACGGCTGATATGGAGGCGTTTGTTGCAGGATTTACCGCTTTAGGGGACATTTCATTACTGATGTTATTGGTTTGCGCAACGTTGGGCGGCGTTGTCATCGGAGCTTTGCCAGGCTTGAACGCAACCACGGGAGCGGCTTTGTTGCTGCCCTTCACGTTAACGATGGAGCCGGTGGCCGCCATTTCGGTGCTGACCGCTATCTATTGTTCGGCAACATTTGCCGGCGCGATCACAGCCATTTTAATCAACACGCCCGGCACGTCCGCCAGCGCAACCACCTGCCTTGATGGCTATCCAATGGCGGTGCGCGGCGAAGCAGGCCGAGCGCTTGGATTGGCGGTTATTTCTTCAACCGTTGGAGGTGTGTTCAGCGTAGCTGTTTTAATGCTGTCGGCCCCAATTTTGGCGCGCGCGGCCTATAATTTCGCCCCGCCTGAATATTTTGCGCTCACCCTGTTTGGGCTGTCCATGTTGGTGAGCGTGGGGGGTGGCTCGCCAATACGCAATCTGATTGCTGGGGCATTTGGCATTTTATTGGCCACTGTGGGCACCGACCTTCTGACATCAGTAAAGCGCTTTACCTTTGATGTAGCCGAGTTGCGCGATGGCATTGGCTTTGTGCCGGTTATGATAGGCGTGTTCGGCATATCCGAATTGTTGGCTCAGGCGTCAAAATTAAACGAGCGACGTGAGCAAATCACCATGAAGGCGATTAAATTGCCCAGCCGCGAAGATTATAAACGCGTCTGGAAAACCATTTTACGCTCAAGCGGGATCGGAACTTTTATCGGGATTTTACCCGCTGAAGGCGCAACTGTAGCCTCGATGATTGGGTATAATGAAGCCAAACGCTGGTCAAAAACGCCCGAAGAATTTGGCAAGGGGGCGCCCGAAGGAATCGCAGGATCTGAAGCAGCCAACAATTCTGCAACCGGCGGTGCAATGGTGCCCACTTTGGCTTTGGGCATTCCCGGATCGCCCACTGCGGCGGTGATCCTAGCGGGATTATTGGTGCATGGCTTGCGCCCAGGACCCACGATGTTCACCGAGCAGGCGCATTTTGCCTTTGCGATTTTTTGGTCGATGCTGTTCGTCAATCTTCTTTTTTTGGTAATCGGGCTTTACGGGGCCCGTGTATTTGCCCGCGTCACACTGATCCCAATTCCGGTGCTGTGGCCAAGCGTTTTCATGTTCTCTGTGGTGGGGGCTTATGCGCTGGATCAATCCATGTTTGATGTGTGGGTTGCGCTGATTTCCGGTGTTGTTGGATATTTCATGCGCATGTATGGGTTTTCGGTTGTTCCGCTCGCCATTGGGTTGATTTTAGGCGGCATGCTCGAGCAACGCCTCGGCCAGTCGATGGTGATGCTGGACGAGAAATGGTGGCTGATGTTCACCCGGCCCTTATCACTTTTATTTTTTATCCTAACGGCTTTGGCCTTATTTGGACCCACCTTTTGGCGACTTTTAAAACGAGCCAAAGGACTTGAAAGAAAGGCTTATTGAAATGACTCGCATTAAATCTGTGCGCACGCGCGTTTGGAATTGGACGGGCCCAACGGTGCCGCCGCAGGGGCATTTTTGCACCAACGCATCGGATGCGCTTTGGACAAAAGGCGATGCCATGTCTTCGTTTCGGTTCCACCAATGGCTGACCTGCGAAGTGGAAACGGAAGATGGCACCATCGGCATCGGCAACGCCGCCTTAGCGCCAAGCGTCGTTAAAAAAGCCATCGATGAGTGGTATGCGCCATTGGTGGTCGGTGAGGATCCGTTCGATTATGCCTATCTGTGGGAAAAGATGTACCGCACAACCCATGCTTGGGGGCGCAAGGGCGTAGGCATGACGGCTATCAGCGCCATTGATATCGCGATTTGGGATCTGATGGGGAAACTGGTTGGAAAACCAGTGTTCAAGCTTTTGGGAGGGCGGACAAAAGAAAAAATTCCGGTTTATTATTCCAAACTTTATGCAGACAGCGTCGAGGTGATGCAAAAAGAAGCGCAAGAGGCGCAAAAAAACGGCTATTTGGCCTATAAAACGCGGTTTGGTTTCGGCCCAAAAGACGGCATGCCGGGTATGCGCGAGAATATCAAACGGGTTGAGGCGTTGCGCGAAGTTTTGGGCTATGATGTAGATTTAATGCTTGAATGCTATATGGGGTGGAATCTTGATTATGCAAAACGCATGTTGCCAAAACTGGCAAAATTTGAACCACGTTGGCTCGAAGAACCGGTGATTGCAGATGATGTTGAAGGATATAAGCAGCTAAATGCCATGAATATTATACCGATTTCAGGCGGTGAGCATGAATACTCGGTGATAGGCTGTAAAGATCTGATTGAGCAGAAAGCCGTCAGCGTTCTGCAATATGACACCAACCGCGTTGGTGGTATTACAGCGGCGCAGAAAATCAACGCGATTGCAGAGGCACATCAGATTCCGGTGATCCCGCATGCGGGCCAAATGCACAATTATCACTTGACCATGGCAAATACAAATTGCCCGATCAGCGAATATTTTCCGGTTTTCGATGTCGAAGTCGGTAATGAATTATTTTATTATATTTTCGAAGGTGATCCGGAAGCAAAAGATGGCTTTTTGCAACTGGATGATAACCTTCCCGGCTTGGGGATTAGTATAACCGATAAACACAGTCAGCATTTTGAGATTTTTGAATGACCCAATATTCTGGAATATGGCCCGTCGCTCCAACTCCGTTTTTTGAAGATGGGACCGTGGATTTTGAAGGAATGAAGCGGGTACTGGATTGCCTGATCGATCAAGGGGCGGATGGCATTTGTATTTTGGCCAATTTTTCCGAACAGTTTTTGATATCGGATGCCGAGCGTGATGCGCTGGCCCGCCTTTGCGCAGAGCATATTGCGGGGCGCGTGCCGATTATTGTGACGATCAGCCATTTCGCAACGCAGATCGCCGTTGAACGGGCGCGCTTTGCCAAAGAGATCGGGGCCGATATTGTGATGATGATGCCTCCCTATCATGGTGCGTTGCTTAAAGGCAACGCGCAGCAAAGCTTTGAACAATTTGCCGCTGTTGGTAAGGTTGGCATTCCGATCATGGTGCAGGATGCACCCTTATCCGGCGTTGAGCTTCCGGTGCCCTTACTGCTGCGTATGGCGCGCGAAATTGAAATGGTAAAGCTGTTTAAGATTGAGTGCCCACGTGCCTCCAATAAGCTGCGCACATTGATTATCGAGGGCGGCGATGCCATTCAAGCTCCTTTTGATGGAGAAGAAGCGATCACTTTATTGGCCGATTTGGATGCCGGGGCGACGGGTTCGATGACATCGGGAATGATCGTGGATCAGATCAAACCGGTGATCACCCATCACCTGGCAGGGCGGATACAAGAAGCAACCACTGCCTATGGTCGCGTTGCGATGGTGATCAACCATGAAAACCGCCAATGCGGCTGGCAATCATGTAAGGCTGCTATGGTGGCCGGTGGGGTGATAAAATCAGATTACTGCCGACATCCGATAGAACCGCTACACCCTGCGATCAAAAGCCGCTTGATCGATTTGTTAAAACCTTTAGATCCGCTTGTATTGAGATGGGGAGTCTAAAGTGAGTACAGCCCTAAAGCTGATAAATATCATCGAAAAAGATGGGCTTGCGCGCAGCCCGAGCCTGTCTGAAGACGCGGCGCTGCAGCTACGCGAAATGATCTTGCTTGGTCAACTGCCGCCCGGAATGCAGCTGCCCGAGCGTGATTTGGCGCAAGCGCTGGGAGTCAGTCGAACCCCGATGCGCGAAGCCATTCGCTTATTGGCCAATGAAGGCTTGGTATCGTATACGCATTCTCGCCGGCCTTTCGTTGCGGATCCCTCCTTGGCGGAAATAAATGATTGTCTAAGGGTGCAAGGCGCGTTGGAGGCCCTGGCTGGGCAATGGGCGTGTGCACAGGCAAGCGATAGCGAAATTGCCGCCATCGAGCAGCTGAATGCCTCGATGAAAGAGGCGCGCGGCGCAGAGGAGCAATTACAAGCCTTTCGCCTTGATATGCAATTTCATGAGGCAATTGTCGCCGCAGCGCGTAACAAAGCGCTGGCTGAAACGCATACAACCTATAATGCGCGGCTTTGGCGGGTGCGCTTCTTATCCTCGCAGCGGGAAGAAGGGCGGCCAGAAACGCGGTTGGAACATTCAAAAATTGTTGACGCGTTGCAAGCGCGCGATCCCCGCGCGACCGCAGAAGCATTACAAAATCATTTACGCACAGCCGAGAAAAACGTGGCGGCGGCTTTGGCAGAACTGTCTAATCGATCTGGGGAGGCCTCGGCATGAGGCGGCCGCGGCTAGGTATAATCCCCGGTGATCCCTCGGGCATAGGCCCTGAATTGATCGCAAAGCTGCTGCAAGAGCCGGCCGTTTTGGCGCAGGCGGATGTGCTTCTTATCGGTGATGCGCATCTGTGGGAAGCTGGGGCAAAGCAGGCGGGCTTGCCGCTGAGCCTCGAGACGGTTGATGAAGCCAATCTGTCACTTGGGTTTACGCTGGCGCATCTTGACCTTGAGACGATTGCTGCGGAAGATGTACAGATCGCGAAAGTGACGCAAGCCAGTGGCAATAGCTCCTTGCGCTGCCTTGATAAAGCGCTCGATTTGGCGAAAAGCAATACCATCGACGGTATTTTATTTGCCCCATTCAATAAATCCGCGCTGACCTTAGCTGGCCTTAATGCGGAAGATGAACATCGCTATATGGCGCGCTATTTGGGGTTTGAAGGCTATCACAGCGAAATCAATGTTTTAGACGCTTTGATGACAACGAGGGTAACCAGCCATATTGGATTAAAGGATGTGGCGGCGAATATTGATCAGCCCGCGGTCATGCGGGCCGTTGACTTGGCGTATAGCACGCTGAAAAAAGCTGGAAAAACATGGCCGCATGTTGCAGTGGCGGCGCTTAACCCGCATGCGGGTGATAATGGGAAATTTGGCCGCGAAGAGATCGATATTTTGGAGCCTGCCGTCAAAGCTTGTCAGGACCGCCAAATGCATGTCACCGGACCATGGCCCTCGGACACCGTGTTCCTCAAAGCCCAGCGTGGGGAAGTTGATGCGGTGGTCACTATGTATCATGATCAAGGGCAAATTGCGATCAAGCTCATGGGGTTTGAGCGGGGTGTGACCATCGCCGGCGGCTTGCCGATTCCGGTTACCACGCCTGCGCATGGAACCGCATTTGATATTGCCGGGCAGAAGAAAGCCAATGTCAGCGCCACTCAACAGGCGTTTGATTTACTGGTGCGCATGGCAAAAACACATCTGGCAGATCAGGAGAGCAGCCAATGACCGATTTAAACCTTACCGGCCAACATTTCGTCGCGGGCAATTGGCTCAGCGGTGATACCATGTTTGACTCTGCGCCCAGCACTGGCCCGGTTCGCCGCTTTTCAGAAGCCAGCCAAAGCCATGTTGACGCAGCGGTAGAGGCTGCGGAAGAGGCGTTTATGAGCTATGGCTGGAGCGGCCAAAGCGCACGCGCGTCCTTCCTGCGCGCCATCGCAGATGAAATAGAGGCGGTTGGGGCGTTGGTCACTGAAATCGGGCATCAGGAAACCGGTCTTCCCGAAGCCCGATTGGAAGGGGAGCGCGGGCGGACCACCGGCCAATTGCGCCTATTTGCCGATCATATTGAGCAGGGCAGCTATCTGGAGCAACGCCATGATGCGGCTTTGCCCGATCGCACGCCATTGCCACGCCCCGATTTACGTTTGATGCAGCGCCCAATCGGCCCCGTGGCGGTTTTTGGAGCGTCTAATTTTCCTCTGGCATTTTCAACCGCCGGAGGAGATACGGCCGCGGCCTTAGCCGCCGGCTGTCCGGTTGTTTTGAAAGGCCATCCTGCGCATCCTGGAACCGGGGAAATCATCGCGCAAGCGATTGCACGTGCGATGAAAGCCACCGATCAACATCCCGGCGTTTTTTCCTTTTTGCAGGGCAGCACGCATGAGGTGGGCGCGCAAGTCGTACAGCACCCGCTGATCCGGGCCGTTGGGTTTACAGGGTCTTTGGCTGGTGGGAGGGCTTTGTTCAATCTGTGCATGAGCCGGAGCGAGCCTATTCCGTTTTTTGGCGAATTGGGCTCGGTCAATCCGATGTTCTGCCTTCCACAGGCGATGCAAACCCGCGCCGTTGCGCTTGCCCAAGGTTGGGCGGCCTCATTAACCATGGGGGCGGGGCAGTTTTGCACCAATCCCGGCATTGCTTTTGTGATTGCCGGCGCGCAGGCCAATGAATTTGCCGAGGCCAGCATTGCCGCCTTAAGCGGAGCAGGCGCGCAGGCGATGCTGACAGATGGCATCGCGGCCGCCTATAGACATGGAGCAAACGCAGTGGCATTAGCGGCGCATGTCGAGCCCCTTTTCACCACAGAATCTGTTGGGCGCATAGCTTTGCCCAACCTGTTTCGGATTTCGATGGAACATTGGCTGCGCAGCCCAGATTTGCAAAACGAGGTATTTGGACCTTTGGGGATCATCGTGGAAGCAAACGATCTTGATGAAATGGTGGCAGCGGCTGGCGCCATTGAAGGGCAATTGACCTGTACGTTGCAGATGGAAGAGGGCGATAAAGCCCATGCAAAGCGCTTGCTGCCCCATTTAGAGCGCAAAGCGGGCCGGGTGCTTGTGAACGGATTTCCAACGGGTGTTGAGGTGGCCGGCGCGATGGTGCATGGCGGACCCTATCCGGCGTCAACCAATTTTGGCGCCACTTCGGTGGGAACCATGGCAATCCGCCGCTTCTTGCGCCCGGTTTGTTACCAAAATATGCCAGCGGATTTATTGCCCGTTTGACCAAGCTTTTCCAGCCGTTTCTTGATAGGGCTGCCCTGCATCAGAAACTTAAGCGGCCTTTTGATGCCGCCTAAGCTTTAGCGGCTTATCCGTCATGGTTTGAAATTTTTTGCCCCCGGGAAAAGCGCCGCAAAATCTGGATTATTTGTATCCGAAGGGTTTGGCAACGGCGCGTCAAAATCGTATTGAGCCAACCGATTTGCGCTGATGTCTTTAAAGGGTTGAAGAGCCTCTATTCTGGCTTGGTTTAAACTGCCATCGGTTTGACCGTCTTCCGAGAAATCAAATTTTTGGGCAAGTTCGGATGTAAACAGCGTTTTTCCATTTGCTTTTGTTAGATATTCCTCATCGGCTTGTTCAGCCAATGCCATCACAGCGCGCCCTACATAGGTCGGGCTTTCGCCCTCGGGAAAGGCTGTGACTTCTGTTTGTCCAGCCGCCGGGTGCAGCGTGATGGCGCGCACATTATGGTCTTGTAATTCGGTGGCCATATCAAAACTCAGCCGGTCCATCGCGGCATGGGCAACCCCGTATCCAACGTCAAAAAGATATACGAACCCGCCATAGCTGGAAATTTGAACGATCAATCCGTTTTTGGCTTTGACCATCGCCGGTGCCACCAATGCGCTCATCACATAAGCGCCGCGAACGCCAATATCCATTGAGCCATCAAAAACCGAAATGGGACGCTCCCAAAATGGCTTTCCAAAATGTGGCGTCATGGCGATCAGTCCCGCATAGGCGCTATTGACAAGAAGATCGATTTTTTCTTCCGACGCGCTAACGCGGCGCACAAACGCGGCCACCGCCTCATCATCACTTTGATCCAACACAACCGGGATAACCTCACCCGCACCATCGCTTTCAGCCACCTCTTTTTGAAGGCTTTGCAAGGCAGATTGTGTTCTTGCCGTCGCATAGACCTTATAGCCGGCTTCGCTTGCGAGAATACGCGCGGTTCCGCGGCCAAAGCCTCGGGAGGCACCCGTTACAATTGCAATTTTTGTCATAAGTTATAGCTCCGATATGGCGCGGGCCCGGTTAGGGGCGGTTTCAATCAATGACAAAGCCCGAGAAAGCTTCGGTGCGGCTGTCATCTTCATAATATTCAAGCAAATGGTCAACGCTATCAAGCCAATCCAGGCCTTCGATTTGCCCGTCAAGCAAAGACTCTAAATTGGGAAGACCTACGATTTGTACATATTCTCCACTGTCAATTTTGATAAATTTATTTTGAAATTCTTGACCTGCTTTGGATTTCTCAATCATTTTCTCCAGGCGCTTCAAACCCTCAACAAACTCGTCTTCACAACCTTCTTTTGGTTTGTATTTGATTATTGTCCAGATTTCTTCCGACACGGTTTTTCCTTTATCTGTGCGGTATCACACCTATAAAGTGAGCCTAGCGTAGCAGAGTGCAAACTCCAACTCCAATAGTTTATCGGATATTAACTTCTTGGCTTATCAAAGGGTATCGGGCAGAAAAATACCGTTTTGCGGGAATCCACATGCATTTTCCCCACCATAGAGCTGCGCCTTGCACGCCGCGCTGATAGCAAGGTATGCGCCCCAGCCCAGCGCCCTATTATGAGCTTCCGCTCTTTATAAATCAGGCATGGCTTTTTCCACAAGTTTACACCGAGCCAAGTGAATGGCGCGGCCTCAACAGCCTTAGGCCAGAGCGGGTTTGTTTAAGATAAACTGCATCTCTTTTACAATCCAAGTATCGGTTTTCGGTGATACTTGGTGATCTTGGGGCAGGGGCGCAGAGTAAGGGACAAGATTTGAATTCCGCTGAAAAGAACCATGAAAGCCTTGGCGCCGCTATAGAAGATGGCCTCTTGTAAACTTGAGCGAGGCAGCCCGCCGCAGCGTATCACCATGAACGTTTTCGCCGCTGCGGTGAACAACTTAGCGCCGGTTCGCAATCGGCCTTTCGCATATTTTACACTTTCAGATGTTAGATTTCGCTCGAAATTCAAGGGTAAAGCTTGATGCAAAGGCTCTGACAGATCGTTTAGGTCATCGGTAACGCGATGCAGCGCGCTGCCCGATCCGTGGGCCGTATGTTTTAGGGCCGCCAATCGGTATGAAATTCGCCTATCTCGATGCGCGCCTAACATGACGCCTGCCAACCCCGCTTTGCGTCCTGCTTGATTTCGTCCAGCATGCCTGGCAATTTTTTAGAAATGAATTTGAAATTGCTGGCGCACGGGCGGCTTATGGCATAACAAGAGATCGATAAAGGGTTTGTCCAGACTATCTAATTTGGCGTCGTGGTTCATCCGCCTAGGGCTATACCGGCGCAAGGTTCGAGGCAATCTGCACCACCATCAATAGCGGCTTGCAAGCTTTCTTATATATTCCCGCAACCTCAAGCCACCACCCCTGTCAGTGAGGCGCGCCACCCGCTTGTTTGATTGCGTTATCTGGGTTTTTGAGGGGGGCTAATCTGGGAAACCGGCCCAGTATAGGAGCCTTGCGCGTTCAAATGTATTAGCGCATCAATCCTCTGGCCTTGCAGTCGATCAAGGTCCAGACCCATCACCGCACAGGGGATGGAAATTGCCATTTTGAGCGCGGTTTTCACGGGTATGTTTAGGTTTAAGACCAGCCGACGAATACCAGCCGCCAATGTTGTATGCGCGCCGGCCAGCGATCCTTCTGCGTTGATCAGTCGCCCTTGATCAAGTTTGATATTTTTTCCGTAAAGGTCAAATTGTGGAGGCCCACCAATGGTTGGCATCGCATCTGACACAAGAAACGTTAGATTTGGCTCGGGCCGCGCGCGCAGCGCCAAGGCAACCATGTCATCGGTGACATGGATGCCATCGCAGATGATCCCCACATAAGAGCTTGACAGAATGGCCGTGCCGGTCACCCCAGGATCTCGCCCCTGCATGGGCGACATGGCATTGAACAGATGCGTAAAGCAGCTCGCCCCGGCCAAGCGCGCCGCGGTAATATCTGCGGGAGCAGCTTCTGAATGCCCAATCGAAACGACGGCGCCCATTTTCACAAGTTTTGCGATATGCTCTGGTGGCACAATCTCGGGCGCTAGGGTAATCATAACGGGTATTTTGGCCATGCATAATTTATCAACGCTGTTCAACGTCATGTCATCAAGCGGACGGATATGGCCCGCGTTATGCGTGCCGCGTCGCTGCTGTGAAATATGCGGGCCTTCAATATGCAGGCCGCAGACCCCATTCTTGCCAAAGGCTGTGAGCGCGGCTTGGGCCGCCTTGCCCAATATATCTGGATGGTCGGTGATCACGGTGGGCAGCAGCGCGGTTGTGCCAAATTGACGATGTGCTTTTGCAATTGTCCACATGGCCTCTGCGGTGGGGGTTGCGTTGAGCAAAACGCCACCGCCGCCATTGACTTGTAAATCCACAAAGCCCGGCGAAATAATACCCGCAACGCGCTTTAAATTTGCATTTTGGGGCAGGGCGTCCTGCGCTTTGACAGCTTCAACCTTACCCTCTGTGATCCCAAGCGCGCGCCTGTCTTGCAAAAGGCCGTTTTCGAACAGCTGGTCTGGGCAGAGCCAATAATCGAAATCATTGTGACTAGCCATTTGCACCCTCGAAAAAATACGCCGGAAGCGCGGGTTGTACTTTCGCGCGCACCATAGCCAAAACAGTGTTTTTTTTCACCGCTGCAGAGCGTTCAATAACTTTGCGCACAAACACTTGCACAAAGGTAGAATTTAGAAAATGCAAAGCGTTGCGCAATATTTCGGGATGCGCAGAGCAAACCGAAGCAATGGCAACCGCGTTGCCCGCTATCTTGCGCGCAATGTATTCGCTTGGCAGCTCAGACATTTTGCGCCCGTTGCCATGCCTGATAAGCGGCTCCCAGAGCTGCTGCCGTTTCACCGCGCGCCGCTTTTTTGATCGCGGGAATTGGCAAACCCTCCCATCGAAGGCGCGCCAGATGCTTTTCCAACGCTGGTATTAAGCCCTCTATGTTGGAAAGCCCGCCGCCCAGCACAATGATATGCGGATCGACGGTCAGGATTAGCGTATGAAGAAGCTGTGCATTTACACTGCACCAAATTTGCCAGATCTTTTCTAAATCGGATTGTTCTTGTTTTGCGAGGATTAGGCGAGGCGATGTGATTTTTCGTCCCAAGAGGTGATACGCCAAGCGTTCAAGCCCAGGCCCCGAGGCCAGCGTTTCATAGCAGCCTTTGCGCCCGCATCCGCATCTGAGCAGCGGCAGCTTATGCTGTTCAACGGTTTCTGCTGGCATGGGTAAATGCCCAAATTCGCCCGATTGCCTATGGCCGTTATTTGCCAAGTAACCATCGATTGCTATGGCTCCGCCTATCCCCGTCCCCAGCACTATTCCGAGCATGCAGCCTGTTTGAGATCCAGATCCAAAGCGGGCTTCCGCTTGAACGAAGGCACGGCAATCATTAATCAGGGTGATCGCTGCGTTACATTTGGCCTCTAAATCACGGTGGAATTTTTGTCCATGGCTTGGAAGGTTGGCGGCAATCGATACCCCAGTGGTTGGATTGACAAATCCGGCTGCGGCCACACCAATTGGCAGAGGGGTATCGCCGCCTTTCAGCCAGGTGATGAGCATGGCCATGGCGCTTAAAAGCTCGGGATAGGTTTTTGGCGTGTCGATGCGGCGCTTTTCGCCAATATCCCAGTTGTGATCAAAGCGCTGGGCTTCGATTTTTGTGCCTCCGAGGTCGATGCCACCGGCAATATTCATTTTGCGCCTTTTATTGGGTGCAATGTTTCGCCGAACCCAACGCGAGATAATGTGGATAATCCGGCAAAAGGATCATCAATAGAGAAACCAAGTTGTACAAAAAACCTTTGCGATAGCTGCAAATTGCGCGCGCTAGAAAAAGAAGAATCTGTCTGAGTGTTCACGCGGCGTCCTTAAAAATTTTAACAGTTTCGACTATGATCTTAGCTTGATTTTTTCAGCTGTGACCAGAAAATTTTTAAAACAGGGCCGCTCTGAGCTCGATGATTTCCTTTTGGTTTAAACGTATTTCTCAAGAGCCGTGCTTGGCGCTAAGCCAGCGTTCCGCTGGTTAATACTGGGAAGCTGGCAAAGCCAAAGCGCCCCTGTTTTTCGGCTTCGGCAAGTTGGGTTTGCCAATCGCGCACCTTGTCTTCCGCAACTCCTTGGCGCAACGCAAAATTTGCCATCACTGCCTCGGCAAACCGTGCTGGAGAATTGTCATGGCGCTGCGTGATCACAAACGCCAAGGACCGTGTGTGGATATCACGAATGGCCAGTTTGGCTAATTTTCCAGGCAGCTCCATCGGCAGCATCTGATGAAAACAATGCGCGCGAAACGCGTCGAAGATAAGGGTGTTCAGAGCCTCATCCGCGCCATGAAATTTAAAATGGTCCCATAAAATTGAGATGTTTACGAATTTTGATTGTGTTTTCAAAAGCGGTATGACGGCCGACAAAGCTGCGTCAACATCTTCAATATACTCAAGAGTTTGAATGGATGCGACCGCATCGCATGAGGCGGCTTTCAGCGCAATTTCATCTGCCACACAACAAAAGAAGGTGGCCTGATCAAAGTGGTTGCACCGCTCGCGTGCCGCTTGGATTTGTGTTTTGCTAGGATCTAAACCAAAGGCTTTGCCGTACGGGCCGACGGCGCATGCCAGCTCTTCAACCAAATGGCCACCGCCACAGCCAAGATCCAATATACTTTGCCCACTTCTCACATTTAGGGCCTCCATCACGGCTTGGCGCCGTTGTACACCGGCGCTGCTTGCAGCCATTTTGCGCTGTAAAAAGCTGAGATCTCCCTCAAAATTCATATCAGTTCCTTTAATTTTCTATAGTCAAAACGCAAAGCTTTACCCGCACGTCGTGAACAGAACTTAAAGCAAATAAGCCACGATTAAAATTACATTTTGAGATAATTAGCCTACATAAAAACCGGCCGTCCGTACATTGTTTTCCTGTTTCAAAAGGTTTTGGTATTTCAAGTTCAGCCGCAGTCATTCCTAGATGCACGATCTCGCCCCTCTAGCTGAGTTAAAAAGAAACATACGGTAAAACTTTTGTGTTAACGACTGCTCTGTTACACAGCTTGTACAGCAGCGGCGGGGTCATAACCGCTTCTGGCGTCTATTAAACGAGCTTACGGGATACATAGAATGCAAGATTTAAACCCTGAGATTGCCCAATATATTCATGGGGATTACAAGACCCAAAATTTGCTGAAGAGCTTTTCGGCTAAGATGACCAAATTGTCTTTAGGGCATGTTGAAATTGAAGCTCCGATTGCAGAGGCTATTTTAAATCAGCATGGGTTTGCGCATGCGGGGTTTGGCTTTTCTTTGGCGGATACGGCTGCTGGATATGCTGCAATCACGTATTTACCGGTGGGTCATAATATTCTGACGGTTGAGTCAAAAATCAATTATTTGGCGCCAGCAAAGGGTGACACGCTATGTGCGGTTGGGCGGGTTATCCGCCCCGGGCGCCGGCTTTCTGTGGTGGTTGCGGATCTCTTTGCGATCACCGAAAAAACCCAACAAAAAATTGCGATTTTACAAACAACAATGATGCCGGTAGCACCTGAGGAGGCGAAAGGCGTACGGTCTTTTTAAAGCGTTTTTCGAAAACGCATGGGCATCGACCGAGAGGCTGTTGGCCGCGCGGCGGGTTGACGTTTAGACTTAAGGTTTTTTTACCAGCTTAGCTATTGGACAAACATCGGTGGATCCTCTAAAGCAACCGCAAAGCAGGAAAGAGGCGAGATTGATGGCTGAGAGTACACCACCCGATATTATCTTTACAAAAGTCGATGAAGCACCCCAAATAGCGTCTGTTTCGTTACTGCCGATTGTGCGCAGCTTTGCGGCGGCTGCAGGCGTTTCTATTGGAACAAAAGACATTTCTCTGGCGGGGCGGATCATCGCGACCTTTCCGGAAAATTTAACGGCAGAGCAACGCCAAGAAGATGATCTAGCGGCTTTGGGCCGGTTGGTTAAAACGGCTGAGGCCAACGTGATCAAACTGCCAAATATTTCGGCGTCGGTCCCGCAATTGGTGGCGGCGGTCAAAGAATTACAAGCGCAGGGCTATGATATTCCAGATTATCCTGAAAATCCCGCAAGCGAGGCAGAAAAGCAAGTGCGCGCGAAATTCGATACAATTAAAGGTTCGGCGGTAAACCCGGTGCTGCGCGAGGGCAATTCGGATCGCCGCGCTGCCCGCGCGGTGAAAAAATATGCGATGGCCAATCCGCATTCCATGGGCGCGTGGAGCGCGTCGAGCAAAACCAGCGTGGCCAGCATGTCATTTGGCGATTTCAGATCGAATGAGCGCTCGGTTACGCTGAGCGCGGCGCAGGCGGGTCCGGCGCGGATCGAATTGGTCTGCGCGAATGGTGATGTTCAGGTGTTGAAAGACGGTTTAGACTTTCCAGAAGGCACGATCGTGGATGCCACCTTTATGTCGGTGAAAGCTTTAAGGCAGTTTTTGGATGGCCAGATCGAGGCAACTAAAAAAGCCGGTGTTTTATTTTCTTTGCACTTAAAAGCCACCATGATGAAAGTGTCCGACCCGATTATTTTCGGCCATGTAGTAAAAGCCTATTTGCAACCGGTTTTTGACCGTTTTGGTGATGTTTTACAGGCTGCGGGCATCAATCCTAATTCTGGGATTGGCGCGATGATCGAGGATATTCAATCACTTCCCGAAAAAGATCAAATAGAGGCAGCGATTGCGGATGTATTGGCAGCTCGTCCACCGCTTTATATGGTGAATTCGGATAAGGGCATCAGCAATTTGCACGTGCCCTCCGACGTGATTATTGATGCCTCGATGCCGGCTTTGATCCGTGCGGGTGGCAAAGGTTGGGGCCCCGATGGCGCTGAGGCGGATACAAATTGCGTTATTCCAGACAGTTCTTATGCTGCGGTATACGAAGAGGCTGTTGAAAATTGTAAAAAGAACGGTGCGTTAGATCCAACGCGCGCCGGCACTGTACAGAATGTGGGCCTTATGGCGCAGAAAGCAGAAGAATACGGCTCGCATCCAACCACATTTGAAATTCCTGAAGAAGGCACCGTGAGAATGGTGTTCGCCAATGGTGACGTTTTGCACGAACAGATCGTGGAAAAGGGTGATATTTGGCGTTCTGCTTCAACGCGTAAGGCGCCGATTGAAGATTGGGTGAAGCTGGCAATCGATCGCCAAAGAGCCGAAAATTGCCAAGCGATTTTCTGGCTGGATGAGGCGCGGGCGCATGATGCTGAACTCATTGCCTATGTGCGCCCTTTATTAGCCGCTGCAGGCGTTTCTGACAAATTTGTGATTATGGCGCCGCGCGCCGCGACCCGCGCCAGTTTTGAAACAATCCGCGATGGGAGCAATACAATTGCGGTAACGGGAAATGTGCTGCGCGATTATCTAACCGATTTATTTCCGATCTTAGAACTGGGCACATCTGCCAAAATGCTTTCGATCGTAAAGCTGATGAATGGCGGCGGCTTGTTCGAAACCGGGGCAGGGGGCTCTGCCCCCAAACACGTGCAGCAATTGATGGAAGAAAACCATTTACGCTGGGATTCCTTAGGGGAGTTTTGTGCCATTGGAGAAAGCTTTAATTTCTTGGCGGATGTAAAAGAAAATGCGAAAGCCAAAATTCTAGGTGATGCGGTGGATGCCGCTGTGCAAGGCGTTTTGGATCATAACAGATCGCCGATGCGCCGGGTTGGGCAGCCCGATAACCGCGACAGTCATTTTTACTTCGCCCTATATTGGGCTCAGGCGCTGGCGTCGCAAAAAGATGATGCAGATGTTGCGGCGCATTTTACTCCTATTGCTAGCGCATTGGCGGAGAATGAAGCCAAAATCATAGCCGAGCTGGCTGCGCTGCAAGGCAAAGCTGTGGATCTTGGGGGCTATTATAATATGGATGCTCAAAAATCCGAAGCCGCGATGCGCGGATCACAAACCTTTCTGAAGATTATTGGTTAAACAATCACGGTGCCCGCTGCTCGCGGGCGCCTGATTTAAGGTTTTCCAGTTAGACGTTTTTGGGAGTCATCCCAGTGGCGCCATCATTTTTGCGCCGTTGACTGAACATTTGTAGAATATGGACGTTACTTTTATCGAGGCAGGATAAATGAATCTGCCCCAGATGGAGTGTTTTATGCGTTTGACCGAAGAACTGATCGCAAGCTTACAGCGCAGCGGTCAATCGCGGCAATTATATGATTCCGTGGTAGAGGGGCTTTGTCTCTCTATATCGGGCTCTGGCGCAAAGACTTGGTATCTATGCTCTGATTTTTTGGGTGAAGACGAGCGTATCAAGCTTGGGGTGCATCCCAAACTATCGGTGAAAGCGGCGCGCTTGAAAGCCAATCGAATTGACGCTTTGGCAGATGATTTTGAACAAAAAAAATTAACCAGAACCCCAATGCAGCCCCGCCAAGCGGCGCAGCGCATTCAAAAAAAAGCCGCCCACCACAGCCGGCCCGTAGAACCAGCGCGCGCATTTCAACACCAAGAACAATCGCGCTTGTGTCAATCAGAGCAGCAGCGCGAGCAAGCCGAGCTTCAGCTTCTTTGGAACACATATGAGGTTTCGCGCGATTTGCAGGTCTTGTCAGAGCTTTTGCGCAGCCGCCATTTGCAAAAGCATCCGCTTCCCGCTGGAATGGCAGAAGAGCTTGCCGCCTTTCTTGATCTTGTTAAACCGCATGCGCAGGCTGCGCCTGACCGGGATGATGATTATATTTTTATGGTCTATTGGCGCCATACCGAATTAAAAACCGGGTCAAACCCTTTGGTGCTTGATGAGGCGGCTCTTTCGGCCTGTGCCGATTTTATGGAGGCGATTGGTCGGCCGCGATCTCACGAAACGCTGCGGGTTCGCGTGTCTGAACATTACGCAGATTGGCGGGTGCAACATGAGGCACAGCTTCAAAAATCTACGCAGGTTTTGAAAGACTTGCCAAGTGGAGCGGCAGAGCAGTAGGGGGCTATTTTTGTCACTAGCGCTCTTTTTTTAACACAGGTACTGCATGGCAGCTGCGCATTTGCCGTTATTCTTCACAATCAAGCTAAACAAATTCTTGGCCGCGCCGTATACCCTAGAAAGTCGTGGTTTTTGAATGGGCCCGTCTCATGGGCGCGGTATCTTCAGGGTTTGGCTGCAATCAAAAGTTATTTTTAGGCTTTTGAGACAACAGGGTTAGGGTATGACGACGCATTTTAGTGCAAAATCAAATCACGGCGCAAAATCACAGGTCTTTGAGTCCTTCAATTTTGTTGTTGAGGATGCTGAAGATCACATACGCTTGATCCGAAAAAAACGCGATCAATTAACCAAGGATCTCGAAGAACAAATTCGTCTTTTAACCGATCGCACCTATCGTCCTGTGCGCTATACCTGGCGCAGTGATGTGAACGGCAATGTTAGAAAAGTGGAAGTGCCGCTGAAAATCAAACAGTGGTGGCTGGAAACGCTGGATGGGACGATACAATTATCGGTGTTTTACAAAGGTCGGGCAATAGAATTACGGGAGGGCCGCCGCGCCATCAAAGTGGATGAGATGAAAGAGCTGGTGCCCACGCTTCAATTGTTACAACTTTCTGTTAAGTTAGGCGATTTTGATGATCTGGTATGATCTAAAACGATAGGACCATATTGTTTCCAAATCACGTGCAAAAAGAAACCGGTATTTCGAGACTGCCGCTTAAGACAACGCTTTTGGGGGACTTATAGACAACAAACAGCCAGCGTTGGGCGGGTTGGTTCTGCTTAGGTGGTTTTCAAGTCATTCAGCTTATGCTTGGCGCGCAATGATCACAACTTTAAGGATAATATTGAACTCGATTTTTGGGTTTCATTTTCGAAATCAAAATTGAACTTATTTTGCGTGTTGAGATTGCTGCCGCCCCCAATTTTGTCGACAAACGCAATGCACAACGACTAAAAAAAGTTGTTCGTGCGGCTTTCACTTTCTCTGCGCTCGCGTGCTTTTAATTTTGCGTTTTTCAGCATAGTTTTCAAACTCTTTTTCCGTTTCAAACCATTCACTTGGACCTTCGAAGATTGCAATCCATTCTTTGGCCTCGGTGAAAGTTGAAACAGCGGGACATAAGCGCAGCTGGTTTAATTTTTCTAGCATTTTTTGTTGGTATCTTTTTGGAATATAAGCGGTATGTTTCCTTCAATAAACAAGCTTATAATAGGCATGTTTTTTCCTTTCAAAATAAAAAATATGCCCGCAGATTTTGGATTTTTAGTCAAAAAATAAAGAGCTTTTTCAAAATTTTCGTACAGGTTTTTTGTTGCACAGATTTTTGTCACTTAGTGTCAGAGAACAGAATGCCGATTTCGATGCCGCGGTCTTTGAGCGCATTAAATGCGGCCAATCGTGCAATCCGATACGGTTTAATAAATCCACACTGGGCGCTGCCCCGCCCGGGCGGCCGGGGAAAGGGATCGCGCAGCTCGGCGTTCGCCCAGTATACAAATAGTAAGGCTGCACCTTTTTCGATATCAGCCCCCCATCGCATTGGTGATCCCGTTCAGATCCTCTTGAATATCAAGAAAGTGATCGTAAATATCGCGCGGCACTGGTCATTTACCGTTTAACAGATCGTGGGCGAAACGATCAGATAAGCGGCCAATCGCGGCAAGCTCACGGCTATTTAATCTTAGGTTTGAGGCTAAAATAGTTTTCAACGCGTCAACCATTTTTTCTGTTATCGTAGGCAAGGTGCGAATTATTCCACTGCCTTCGTTTTAAAATAGATCCGGTTTTCGAACCTATCACGTCCATTTTGTCGGATAGGTTTTAGGTGGAAGTCTTAAGGTCGGTGCCGGAAAATGGGCCATAGGGTCGGTTGTATTGATCGCGCCCAACGCATTTTGCTTGCCGCGTGAGTATGTCCGTAAACAACCCTATGCACCGTCTTTTGCAGCTCTCGTGGGCAAGGCATATACTTGTAAGAGACCTCTCCAGTGGGAAGAGAGGAATTTTTTGATGATTGATGCACATAAATTTTATCGTTGTTTTGAGCCCTTTAGGGCTGTCGCTTATATGCCTATTTTGCACAGTCTTGTTTCGCAACCGCCATTTTTAGTTTTAGCTTTGTTGATCTTATGGTTTGGCTCTTTGCCGGTGGGCTCGCAAACCCTTCTGAAAAAGTTGGAACAGGGCAGGGAGGTGTCTTCCGCAGACGCGGCCCCAAAGGCAGATGCGATCGTTGTGTTAAGCGGAATGCTGCGCATGGTTTCGAGCGGTGATCGGATCTTCTATGAATTGAGAGATGCTGCGGATCGCTTATTTGCAGAGATCGACCTTATTGAGCATAAAAAAGCGCCTCTATTAATCCTCGCACGGGGTCAGCTGCCTTGGAGTAAGGGCGCGGTGGAAGGTGAGGTTTTGGCCGATTTAGCCATGAAATACGGGGTTGATCCAAAACAAATCAGGCTGACGTTTTCTACCTTATATTCAAGGCGTTAGCTGTCATTATGGACTTCGATTGCGCGATGATCTGTGACTCCATCGCCAAGGTGCACCGGGCTGGCCAGGGCAAAAAGGGGGGGGCTCAAAGCCAGGCTATAGGGACATCGTGCGGCAGCATCACAACCTAGATACGGGCGCTCACAGACACCTTTGGAAATCTTGCATCTCAATCGCGCCAACCATGCTCTGGCTGAAATAAACGTCAACAGACCCTAGATTTTTATCCCAAGCAGAAGCCTTCTAAGAGACGTCTTTATTCTTTCGCGAAAGGATCGGCCGCTTGCATTATAGGCTTAAATATCCTGATGAGCCTCGGCGCTTTGACCTCCGGAAAACCTTGATTTCCATTCTACCGCTTCTTCATCACTGATTTTACGGAATGTCACATCCGGCACGCTGAACCCATGCCCGGGTTGCAAGCGGGTTAGACTGGCTTCAAGATCGCCATCCGGCCAGCGATCATCGCTGCTTTGAAGTGCCGTCATCAGCGTGGCGCTGGCATCGGGAATAAACGGGCTAGACAAGACCGCATAGAAGCGAATGAGGTTCAGCGCCAAACGAATTTGCGCGGCGGCTTTTTCAGGGTCGGTTTTAAAGGTGGCCCAAGGGGCCGCGTTTTGCAGATATTCATTTCCGGCCACCCAGATCGCGCGCAATTCAGCCGCCGATTTGCGCACTTCCATGCGTTCCATCAGATCTTCATACTTGCGCAACCGGGCGGTTAAATCGGCGATCAGCTGCTTTTCTTCTGGCCCTAAACTGCCGCCCTCCGGAACCGCTTCGCCAAATTTACTGCGGCAAAATTTTGTGACACGGCTGACAAAATTTCCCAGCACATCCGCCAGATCTTTATTGACGCTGGCTTGAAAATTCTCCCAGGTGAATTCGGCATCCGAGCTTTCTGGCGCATGGCTCAGCAGCCACCAGCGCCAATAATCTGCCGGTAATATCTCGAGCGCTTGATCCATAAAGACCCCGCGCCCGCGCGAGGTGCTAAATTGCCCGCCCTCATAATTCAAATAATTGAAGGATTTAATATAATCTACTAATTTCCAAGCCGCGCCCGACCCTAAAATTGTGGCCGGAAAAGAGAGCGTGTGGAAGGGCACATTATCTTTGCCCATGAACTGCGTATAGGTAACATCCTGCGCGCCTTTATCGGTGCGCCACCAACGCTGCCAGTCGCTGCCTTTGCCGGCATCCTGCCATTCTTGCGCACAGGCAATATATTCGATCGGCGCGTCAAACCAGACATAGAACACTTTGTCTTCCATGCCGGGCCAAGGCTCTTCGCCTTTACGCACTGGAATGCCCCAATTCAAATCGCGGGTGATGCCGCGATCTTGCAAGCCATCGCCGTCATTTAGCCATTTTTTTGCGATTGAAACGGTTAAAACTGGCCAATCGGTTTTGCCGTCAATCCAGGTTTGCAGCTGGTCGCGCATCTGGCTTTGGCGAAGGTAAAGATGCTTGGTCAGACGCCGCTCTAGATCGGTTGCTCCGGATATAGTAGAGCGAGGGTTGATCAAATCGGCAGGGTCTAATTGTTTGGTGCACTCATCGCATTGATCGCCCCGTGCATCTTCAAATCCGCAATTCGGGCAGGTTCCCTCGATATAGCGATCAGGCAGGTAACGGCCATCGGTGGGCGAATACATCTGGGTTTCTTCGACTTCCCGGATCAGGTTTGCATCGGCCAGTTTGCCCGCAAAATATTGCGTCAGTTTTTGGTTTTGCGGGCTGGATGACCTGCCGAAATGGTCAAATGATAAGCGAAACCCATCGGCAATTTTAGCCTGAATGGCGTGCAGTTCGGTGCAATATTCGGCCACAGATTTGCCCGCTTTGGCCGCGGCCAGCTCGGCCGGGGTTCCATGCTCATCGGTTGCGCATAAGAACAGCACTTCATTGCCACGTGCTCTTTGATAACGCGCGAAAAGATCTGCGGGCAACTGGCTGCCAATGAGGTTGCCCAGATGTTTCACCCCATTGATATAGGGGATTGCCGATGTAATCAGGTGACGTGTCATGCTGGCCTCATTCTTATCTGGCCCTTCCTCTAGACTAAGTTCGCGCTCGGGGAAAGAGCATGCCGCGTTTTGCTAAAGGTCTGCCTGGCCAAGCCATGGTACCATTTTAATTTTCATCCGTTTCAGAGCGCAGAGAGTTGTTGCGCTCTCTGCTGCTGCCCAATAAACGGCCAATGGTGAATGTGGTGCGCGGGGCGTATACATAGCGTGTTTTTTCGGTGGCTGTTGGCCGCACGCGCATACGGTTAAGACCAAAAACCACCAAAGCCACATGCCCCAGCGCAATAAGAATGAATAAGGCTGCGGGTCCAAAGGATGAAATCAATTGTGAGGCGATAAAGGGCGCTGCGATCGCGCCTAAGGCAAAAAAGAACAGCAGCGCTGCGGATAATTCAACCCGTTCTTCCGAGCTAGCAAAATCATGCGCATGCGCAGTCGCCACCGAATAGATGGGAAAGGTGGTGAATCCAAACAAAGCGGCCAAAATCAGAACCACGGTGATGTTGCTGTTGCTAAAGCTGGCGGTTAGGATGCAGCTGAGGATCGCAGCAATAGACAGCCAGATCAAAACCCATCGCCGATCATATTTATCGGCCAGCCAGCCGATCGGATATTGCGCGATTGCGCCCCCCAAAACAAAAGTGGCCAGAAAATAGCCAAGTTGTGCGGCGCTTAAGCCTATTTCATTGCCATAGACGGGCCCGACCATTCGAAACGATGCCCCTGATAAGGCCGCAACCAAAACTCCCGCCGCGGCCAGGGGAGAACGCTGTATTGCAAGAGAGGGGCGTAATCGGGGGGCGCTGGGCGTTGCCGGTTGTTGAACCGTGGTCAAGGTTAAGGGGATCAAAGTGGCGCAGCATAACAGCGCCAAGATATTATAGGAGACATAGCTTGCTGCGGGTAAAACGCTGATAAGCAATTGCGCGCCCAGCGAACCACCCAGATCAACAATGCGATAGGTGGCCATCGCGCGGCCGCGCGTGCTATTGGTAACCTTGGCTTGCATCCAAGCTTCAACCACCGTGTAGCAGCCTGCAATACACAGGCCCGAGGCGATGCGCATAGCCGCCCATGCATAAGGATCAAGCACCAGCATATGCGCCAATAATCCGATGGCTCCGGTGGCGGTAAACGCAGCAAATGCGCGCGAATGGCCAACCTTGCCCATCACTCTTGGCGCCCACCAGCAGCCAATTAGAAATCCGAAAAAATGCGCAGAACCGAGCAAGCCGATTTGTTGGGTCGTAAAGCCCAATGCAAAGCCCGATAAGGCGTCAAGTGGACCAAGGCCGCCCGTAGAGGTTTGCAGCAACACAACGGATAGAAAAAGTGCCGCAAAAGAAAGTAAAAGTCTCATAAATTTCTATGTGCCGCTTTTCGGGCGGAGCTACTAGCATATAGTCGACATTGGCGGTCGTTAATGCGCGTTAATGTATGATTTAGATCATGGCAGTGAAGCAATAATCAGGGGTTTGCGCGATATGCCAAGCGCGCGGTGGTGCGCGCCGCGCCCTTAAGCGCTTAAGCTGCCAGCCGGGTTGCTCTTCTGTGCTGTCTGGTTGCAAAAGCCATCGTGTTTCAACCCCTGCCGCACCCCCTTTATCGGGGGTTAATAACAATCCAAGCGGCGGTGCTTTTGCGCTGTATCTTGCGCCGGTTTCTGCTGCCAAATGTAACCGGCGTACCGGCGTGAGCGCTGGATAATCGTTCAAATCTGCAACCACCAAAGGGACAACACCGCTGCGCAAGGCTTCTTCCATACACCATAGGCTGTCCACTGGCCGCTGCGGTGTGGCAAAAAGCAGTCGGGCCGGATCCAAAAATGGCCGTATCCCATCTGGATTCGGGCGCTGTGTTTCATATTGGGGCGTGATCCATAAAATCGGTCCCGAAAGCTGCGCTGCGAGCATCAGAGCAAAGCTGCGCCTGGCGCGTCCGGCGCATTCATGCACCCGCCCTAAATCTAAGCGGATATCCAGATTTTGCTTTTGAAAGAGAGCAATTTGGGGCCGCGTGCTGCGATTTTGTCGAGTCAGTAAGTTTATATCCATAATGCCCTTATATATGTTCATGATTTGTTCTCAACAAAAATAAACTATCACACCGATGGTTTGCGCATCAAATGACACCCTTCTGTCAGAATTAACCTTTTTATCGGCTGCAGATTTTCCATAGGGTCTTTACGATTGATTGCACTTTGCAGTGAAATGATAGATCACAGGTAAACCAATCGGTTAGGGAGATTTTGGTATGAAAATGAATGCGATGGGTCGCAGCGGGCTTTTTGTATCCGAGCTTTGTCTGGGGACGATGACCTTCGGCAGCCAAACCTCTGAGGCCGATGGACATGCCCAAATTGATTTTGCGCTGGGAAATGGGATAAATTTTATCGATACGGCTGAAATGTATCCGGTAAACCCAATTGCCAAAGAAACAATAGGACGTACTGAAGAAATTATTGGCACCTGGAACGCCCAAAACCCCGCGCGGCGTGATGCGTATATTCTGGCCACCAAACATTCCGGAGAAGGGTTGGGCTATGTGCGCGACGGCGCGCCGATTAGTGCCGCGACCATTGCTGAAACGATTGAAGGTAACCTTCGCCGTTTGCAAACCGATTATATTGATCTGTATCAATTTCATTGGCCCAATCGGGGATCTTATATGTTCCGTAAGAATTGGTCCTACAATCCTTCCTCCCAAAACCGAAACGAAACGCTTGCCAATATGCAAGAGTGCCTTGAGGCGCTTCAAAGCCAAGTGGATAAAGGCAATATTCGCCATTTTGGGCTTTCAAATGAAAGCGCATGGGGCACCGCGCAATGGTTGCGCCTTGCCGAGGATCAGGGGCTGCCGCGCGTTGCCACGATGCAGAATGAATATTCGCTCCTCTGCCGGCTATATGATACGGATTTGGCGGAATTAAGCGTGAATGAAGATGTCGGATTACTTGCATTTTCTCCATTGGCGACTGGCCTGCTGACAGGAAAATATCAAAACGGCGCTATACCAGAGGCGTCCCGCTTGTCGTTAAGCCATGATCTTGGCGGGCGGATGACGCCGCGCGTTTTGCCCGCCGTTGCGGCCTATTTAAAAGTTGCACAGCGCCATCAGGTTGACCCCGTTCATATGGCCTTAGCGTGGTGTCGCACCCGCCCTTTCATGTGTTCGGCGATTTTTGGCGCCACGCAATTTGATCAATTGAAATGGGCGCTAGGTTCGGTTGATATCACGCTTTCGCCAGAGTGTCTGGCGGATATTGCCGATGTTCATAAGGCGCATCCAATGCCCTATTGAGGTGGCGATAGCGTTGAGTTTAAGAATGATCTGTTGAGGCTGGCTGAAAGAAGTGATGTTTGAAACGCTATGGAACTTTGGATTATCGCAACTTTGCTGGCCTCTACGTTTCAAACGCTTCGCTTTACGCTGCAAAAAATCTTAAGCAGCGACGCGTTAAGCGCAACAGGTGCGACATTCGCGCGGTTTTGTTACGCCCTGCCGTTTTTGACTATCGGGTTGGCGGTGTATTTTGGCATGAATGCGATCGCTTTACCGGCCTTGAGCGCAGGGCTTTTGGTATATGCGGGCGTCGGTGGCCTAACCCAAATATTTGCGACCTTATGCGTGCTTTCCATGTTTAAATATCGCAATTTTGCGGTCGGGATTACGTTTAAGAAAACTGAAGTCATTTTGGTTGCGCTGGTGGGGTTTGTGCTGCTGGGGGAAGGCATTTCAGCTCTGGGCTTTGGGGCTATCCTTTTGGGTCTGATCGCTCTTCTGCTCTTGTCTAAACAGCCACTTTCAGAGCAAGGCAACGGACGCAGGTGGATCAATCGGGCCTCTGCATTGGGATTGGCCTCTGGTTTGCTCTTTGCCATTTCAGGGGTTTGCTATCGCGCCGCGAGCTTAGAATTGCCTTACGAGCAGCCTTTTTTACGCGCCGCTGTCAGCCTTTTTGTTGTGATTGCGTTTCAAACCTGCGTGATGGGGCTCTGGATGTGGTTGCGCGAACCATCCCAACTGCGCGCCGTCTGGCACGCCCGTAAAACCGCGCTTTGGGTTGGGGTCACCAGTTTGTTGGGATCACTTGGCTGGTTTACAGCTTTTACGTTGCAAACGGCCGCTTATGTAAAAGGCTTGGGGCAGATCGAATTGCTTTTTAGCCTCTGCATTTCGATTTTGTTTTTTCAAGAGCGCGTGAGCCGTCGAGAAGTATTTGGCATTTTGTTTTTGGGCTTAAGCGTTTTGGGGGTAATCTTTGCCGCCTAGTTCACTCGCTTATGCTTACAGCACGGCCTGTGAGCCTTAAAAACTGACTTTCCTCATCGTTATTTTTGAAAAAGGGCACCGAATCCGGCGGGGTAGGCGCATCCAAGCGCCCCGCAATTTCAGCCATAACGACCTCGGTAATAAAGGGTAAATCAAAGCTGCGTGCGTGCTCTAACGGCACCCATTGCAAATGCGATAACTCATCTGAAGCGGCAGAAAAATCATCCAGATCGCTTTGTAAGAAGGCTGCGTCCAATAGAAAAAACCGCGCATCAAAACGCCGGGGTCGCCCGGGCGGAGTAATGGCGCGAAACACGAATTGTAATGGCTCGGCAATCGGTCGATAGCCCTTGCTCGCAAAAGCCTGCCATCCATCGGGGACCGGATCAGGCCAAGCGGCCTGTTGTCCCAAGATTTGCCCGGTCTCTTCGAATAGTTCTCGAATAGCCGCGGCGCATAGGGCCTGCGCCGAGGGCCCCTCTGTCTCTTCGCTGAGCCTGTCTTTGCAGGGGTTTGATATCTCGCTCAAAAGCGGAGCTGCGGCATCTTGCGGATCAACAGCGCCGCCCGGAAATACAAATTTGTTCGGCATGAAAGCAGCTTGCGCGCCTCTTTGCCCCATCAGGACCTGCGGCGCATGGGCGCGATTGCGCAGCACGATCACCGTGGCTGCGGGCCGGATGGCAGTTTTATCCTGGCTCATGCGGTATCAGAGTTCCTCGCATTTTCTTCATGGCCAAAACCATGCATGTAGCGGGCCCATTGCACTGCGATGATAACGCCCTTGAGACGCGGCAGAAGATAAAGCGCCAAGGCCAAACAGCCAACCGTAAAAATGCTTAGCATGACCAATGGCTCCAATCGCCACGTCACGAAGGTAAAGTGCAATAAGGGCGCCATGATATGCGCCACGATCAAAATTGTCAGATAAGCGGGCCCATCATCCGCCCTGTGATGGAACAGATCTTGGCGGCAGACGGTACATTTTAGGCGCACGCTCAAATAATTTTTGAAGAGCGCGCCTTGGCCACAATTTGGGCATTTGCGGCGCCAGCCAAACCCCATAGCCCGCCAAATTGGGCGCGTGTCGGGCTCGCATATAGGGTTTGGCATTTCAATCCTTCGCGGTGCCGGGTGTTATAGTTAGTCTGCAGTCTAAGGCTTTGGGTGGAAAATGTCTTTGCGGCTCTGTGTCGCAATTTTTTTAAAGTCAGCGACGGAAACCTTATGCTCCTGCGTTTCATATATATTGCTATCTGGTGGACTGCGCGCAGCCACTCTTATTGAGGAGAATGAAATGTCACTTAAATCCCATATCATATTTACGCTTGCTTTGGCTATAATTGGCAGCTCTGTTGCCGCTTCAGAGCCAAAGCCTGATCACCTTAAAAGGGACGTGTCAGAGGGCGCAGCAGGCGTGTGTCGGGCTGAAATATCTTGTTTGGAAATCTTAAAGCCACGCGGCATGCTGCAATTTACACATTTTGACACCGATGCGAACCTGTCTATTTCCAGTCAGGAATTGGTTGCCGGCTTGTCGCAAAGCGTTGATCGGCGCGCTGCACTAATTATGAAGCGCTTGGACCTCAACGGTGATGGATCGCTAAGTCAAGAAGAGATAAAGCGCGCTAAAGCCAAAAGACAAAGCGGAGGTTTTTTTAAGCGGCTTGATCACAACCAAGATGGCGTTATTGATGAGGCCGAATTTGCGGTCTTTGAAAAGCACCGACTGAAAAAGCGCCCTCACAAGCAGGGTTGGTTTGGAAAAAATAAGCCTGCAGATTAAAGAAATATTGCTCTGGGGTCGTGCCTATGCCGTCTCAAACACCTAATCAGTTGGATGATGCCGCGCTTCTGGCAGACTATGCGAAAGGGATGCCAGAGGCTGCGCGCATTTTGACCGAGCGTTTGATGCCAAAGCTTTATGCGCAAGCCTATCACAGGCTGCAAAATGCGGCGGATGCCGAGGATATTGCGCAAGAGGCGATGCTTCGGCTTTGGAAAATTGCACCAGACTGGCAAAGCGGGCGGGCAAAACTCAGTACATGGCTCTACCAAGTGGTGGCCAATTTGTGCAAGGATCGGTGCCGCAAGCCGCAAATGACGGGATTGGAGCAGGCGCCAGAGCCGATCGACCCCGGCTTGGCTGTTGAGTCACATTTGCAAGATGAACGCCGTGCGTCGGCGCTTTACAAGGCGCTGGATCAATTGCCCCAACGGCAGGCTCAAGCCCTTCGTATGCGGCATTTGGATGAGCTGTCAAACTCAGAGATTGCCGCAATTATGGCCGTAAGTATTGAAGCTGTTGAAAGTTTATTGGCGCGCGGGCGGCGCCAGTTAAAGACCTGTTTAGAAGCTGAAATTTCTGCCTTAGGATATCATGATGAAAAAGTTTGAAGATCAAAACCATGAAGATCTAGAGGCGTTTTTTCTATCGGCGCAACGGGCGCTGCCCGCCCCCTCAGATCAGCTTAGGGAACGCGTTTTGCAAAATGCTCAGGCCTTGATGGCTATGCAGGGGGCAGAAACGTCCGATAGCAAGGGCTCCGATATTCGTTTTCTGGGCGGCTTATCAGATTTTTGTTCAGATTTTTGGCCTGGTCTTGGCGGCTTTAAAGGCTGGGCCAGTTTGGCTGTTATTGCTGGTTTGAGCTTTCAGTTTGGTGGGGTGGCGCCAGAGGTTGAAGCGCAAATTTATGATATGATATTGGGTCAAAACGAGCTTGGGTTGGAAGGCTCTGATCCGTTTGAAGATCTCTATTGGGCATATTTGGAGGGATAAGAGATGTCACAACAACCAAAGCAAACTGGCGCGCCAAAGCGCTTTTGGAAAGTGCTTCTTGGCGCTTCATTGGCGCTTAATATCGCTGTTGCGGGGGTTTTGGCAGGGGCGTTTTGGCGCCATAGTCCAGAGCATCGGAGCCATGCTGGCGGATCGCGCCAGGCCATGTCACCGTATTTTCGCGCGCTTGAGCCAGAACAGCGGCGCGCCATCAGCAAGCAATTACGGGCAGGTCGCGATGAAAAATCCAAATTGGCGGCGCAAACACAATTTGAGGCCGCCATCCGATTATTGCGCCAAACGCCGTTCAGAGCAGCAGAATTTGATGCGGTTATGCAGCAACAAATCATAGGGGCGACGCAGCGGCTGCAACGCGCGCAGAGCAACCTATCGGCCTCTATAATCTGGATGAGCGCGCAGGAGCGCAGCGCCTATGCCGATCGTCTTCAAGCTGCTCTGCAGCATCGCCGCTAGAGCGGCGTTTTATTCATAGCTTTTGACATCTGTGCCAGCGATTGCGGCTAAATTTAACAACCCCCGCGCCGTCACCGAGGGATTGGCAATATGCGCCTTATTGCCCATACCCATCAATATAGGCCCTACTTCAAGCCCTCCGGCGCGCATTTTAAGGATATTGCGCACCCCAGAGGCGGCATCTGCATTGGCAAATATCAGCACATTTGCGGCCCCTTGTAAGCGGTTTTCTGGCAGTAACCTGGCCCGCAGATCTGGATCCAACGCCGTATCGATATTCATTTCGCCCTCATAGGTAAACGCCACCTTTTCGGTATCGAGAATATCCAATGCTTGGCGCATTTTCTTGCCAGTCTCGCTGTTCAAATTTCCAAATTGTGATTGCGAGCACAGCGCGACTTGTGGCTCTATGCCAAAACGGCGCACATGGCGCGCGGCCCCTTTGGCGGTTTGGGCAATTTGCAGGGGGGTGGGGTCGGCCCAGACATGGGTGTCTGCGATGAACAAAGGCCCGTCTTCTAAAATCATCAAAGATAATGCGCCGCTTGGCGATAAGGTTTTGCTGCCCAAAATTTGCTCGATATAATTCAGATGCCATCTAAATTCGCCCACAGCGCCGCAGATCAGGCTATCAGCCTCTCCGCGATGGACCATAACAGCGCCAATCGCGGTGGTGTTCGTGCGCATGATCGATTTTGCAAGATCTGGGCTGACGCCGCGGCGGGCCAATAGCGTGTGATAGCTGGTCCAATAATCGCGATATCGGTCATCTTGTTGCGGATTGACAATGTTAAAATCCCGATCGGGGCGGATATCCAGCCCCAGCCTTTCGCAACGTTGCTGGATCACTTCTGGGCGACCTATGACGATGGGAACTTCGCTGGTTTCCTCCAAAACGGCCTGAGCGGCGCGCAGCACCCGCTCGTCTTCGCCCTCGGAAAACACAATCCGCCGCGCGCTGCTTGAGGCGGCCTCAAACACCGGCCGCATCAAAAACGCCGATTTAACGACGGTTTGTTTTAACGCATCGCGATACGCGTCAATATCTTTGATCGGCTGCGTGGCAACCCCGCTTTGCATCGCGGCCTCTGCCACAGCGCTTGACACCACGCTCGACAAGCGCGGATCAAACGGTTTGGGGATCAGATAATCTGGGCCAAATGTCAGCGTTTCGCCCTTATAGGCGGCGGCGGCTTCGGCACTTGTCGTGGCCCGCGCAAGCTCTGCAATGCCTTGAATACAGGCCACTTGCATTGCATCATTAATCTCGGTTGCACCCGCATCCAAGGCCCCGCGGAAAATGAATGGAAAGCATAAGACATTGTTAACCTGATTGGGAAAATCGCTTCTGCCGGTGGCGATGATGGCATCTGGAGCGATAGCGAGCGCGTCGGCTGGCATAATCTCGGGATTTGGGTTCGCCAGCGCAAAAATGATCGGCTGCGCGCTCATTTGTTTAACCAAGTCGGGGCGCAGTACATTCGGCCCAGAAAGGCCTAAGAACATATCAGCGCCTTCAATAACCTCGTCAAGGCTGCGCATCTCACTGGCCTGCGCAAAGGCCGCCTTTTGTGGATTCATATCGATATCGCGGCCCTGATACACCAAACCATGCAGATCGCATAGCCATATATTACTGCGCTTAACACCGAGTTTCATCAGCATATTTAGACAGGCGATCCCCGCAGCGCCGCCGCCGGTTGAAACGATTTTAATATCCTCAAAGGATTTATTGGCCACATGAAGCGCGTTGGTTGCCGCCGCTCCAACAACAATGGCTGTGCCGTGTTGATCATCGTGAAACACGGGTATTCCCATGCGCTCGCGACAAATTTTTTCCACGATAAAGCAGTCAGGTGCCTTGATATCTTCCAGATTGATGGCGCCAAATGTGGGCTCAAGCGCGCAAATAATTTCGGCAAGTTTTTCCGGATCGCTTTCATTCACCTCAATGTCAAAGCAATCAATATTTGCAAATTTTTTGAATAAAACCGCCTTGCCTTCCATCACGGGCTTTGAGGCTAAGGCGCCGGTATTTCCCAAGCCCAATACGGCAGATCCGTTGCTGATCACGGCAACCAGATTGCCCCGTGCGGTATAGCGGCTGGCGGCCAGCGGATCTTTTTGAATTTCGATAGAGGCCTCCGCAACGCCCGGCGAATATGCGCGGGCCAAGTCTCGGCCATTGGCCAGCGGCTTGGTGGCGCGCACTTCTAATTTCCCCGGTTTTGGAAATTCATGGTAATTTAATGCGGCCAGGCGCAGATTTTCGGCGGTTGGATCGCTCATATCCATATCTCCCAGATTTAATTCTAGTTTAATGTTAAACTAAATTTACATAGAGCGAAAGTTGCAAGTTTTTGCGTCTCTGGTCTTGTTTTGTATACTTGCCTTGCGCAAAGTGCCGATAAGAAGCGAGGCGAGATGACAATACGTTCAGAAGTGGTATTACCAAGCACCAATCTTAGTGAGGATATTTCCTTCTTCACCAAAAAATTGGGGCTGCGAATGGAGATGATCTATCCTGCTGATGACCCGCGCGTGGTCGTGCTGTCGGGCCATGGCCTCAGGCTGCGCATAGAACAGGGTGGCAGCGCCGCCCCAGGTTTTTTGCGTTTGCTTAGCGCCACGCCCGATTTGATTGCAGAGGGTGCACGGGTCTTAACAGCGCCAAATGGCACCCGGATTGAGATCGAAAATAGTGAAACACCTTTGATCCTGCCCGAAACCCAGCATAAATTTGTGGTGCGCCGCTTGGCAGATCAAGCCCCTTGGGTGATTGGGCGGGCGGGCATGCAGTATCGTGATTTGATCCCCGACCGGTTGGGCGGATCGATCATCGCCAGCCATATTCGTATTCCAGATGGCGGCCCTGTGCCGGATATGGTGCATTACCACACTGTGGGGTTTCAGTTGATTTTCTGTTACCGTGGCTGGGTGGATTTGGTTTATGAGGATCAAGGTGCGCCATTTCGCCTAGATGCTGGAAATTGCGTGATCCAGCCGCCTGAAATCAGGCATAAAGTATTGTACGCCAGCGATAATATTGAAGTGATAGAGATTGGAGTGCCCGCCGAACATATCACCACCATAGATCATGAGATGCAGCTGCCCAATGGCCCGGCCAATCCGAAACGTCGTTTTAGCGGCCAACAATTTGTTCATCACCGCGCTGAGGCAGCGCGGTGGATGCCAAGCCGTTTGGCCGGCTTTGATAGCCGCGATACAACGATTGCTGCGCATACTCAAAATATTGCCGGTGTGCATGTCTTGAAAGCCAATGGCGGCCCGTGTCAACGCGCATCTCACAACGCTGATATTCTGTTCAGCTTTGTCATGGAGGGTGCCATGATCCTGCAGGCTGAGGGTCAGCAATCTGTGCAATTAACCGCGGGCGATGCGTTTGTGATCCCGCCTGGCATGCTCAGCCAGTATCTTGAAATCAGCGAAGATTGTGAGTTGCTTGAAGTTGCGCTACCGGGAAATTTCACCACAGATGCCCCGCAATAATCGATAGGAAAAGGAACATGGCTCTAAAACAAGCGGCGTTAAAAGTCAGAGAAAATGCCTATGCCCCCTATTCCGGATTTCAGGTCGGTGTTGCGCTGATGAGTAGTTCGGGAGAAATTTATACCGGCGTGAATGTTGAAAATGCGGCCTATCCCGAAGGCACATGCGCTGAAGCGGGCGCGATTGCCCGCATGATCGCGGCAGGGGATCGAAAAATTACGGCTGTTTACGTGGTGGCAGATGGGGCAGAGCCAGTGCCGCCATGCGGTGGATGCCGTCAAAAGCTGGCCGAGTTTTCTGCCCCTGACGTGCCTGTCACGATGGCCACGATCTCAGGAATTGAGAAGACATTGACGGTGGCGCAATTATTGCCCGGAGCCTTTACGCCTGAGCATATGGATCATCTTGGATGAGCTTTGATGCGCGCTCTATCATCGCACAGGTGCGCGAAGGTCACGCGCCCTCTGGCGCCGCGATGGGTTGGTTTGCCCAAGGCTTGGCCGATCACACGGTAAGCGATGCGCAAGCCGCCGCTTTTGCCATGGCCGTTTGTCTCAAAGGATTACCGTTTGACAGCCGCGTAGATTTGACCTGCGCCATGCGAGATAGTGGCCCGGTTTTGCACTGGGATTTGGACGGCCCGGTTTTGGATAAGCATTCAACGGGCGGTGTTGGCGATTGTGTTTCATTGGTTCTGGCGCCGCTCTTGGCTTCTGCGGGGGTGTTTGTCCCAATGATTTCTGGGCGGGGCTTGGGCCATACCGGGGGTACGTTGGATAAATTGCAGGCCATTCCGGGCCTATCAGTTCAGGTTGAAAAACCACAATTTGACCGTCTTTTAAAAGAGGTTGGCTGTGCGATTGTCAGCGCCGGTGCGGCCTTGGCGCCGGCGGATAAGCGCCTTTATGCCATACGCGATGTGACCTCTACGGTTGATAGCCTTGATCTAATTACCGCGTCAATTTTATCAAAAAAATTGGCGGCGGGATTGGATGGGCTGATTTTGGATGTGAAATGTGGCAGCGGCGCGTTTATGAAAACGCCCGATCAGGCGCGGGTTCTCGCGCAATCGCTTGTGCGCACGGCGGGCCAGGCCGGATGCAACACAATCGCATTGATCAGCGATATGAACCAACCTTTAGCGCCGGCCTTGGGCAATGCGCTTGAATTGGTCGAGGTGATGCAGGTGCTGTGTGAGGGCAAAGCAGGGCGGTTGCGGGAGTTAACGCTGCAATTGGGGGCAGAGCTTTTATGCGCCAATCGGCTTTTTACATCTTTTGAGGCGGCGCAGAAAGACTTGGCAAACCGGTTAGATAGCGGGCAGGCGGCAGAAAAATTTGGCCAGATGATAGCGCTGATGGGGGGACCCCGCGGTTTTGTTGAAAACTGGCAGCGGTTTTTGCCCGAAGCGCCGGTTATTCGCGAGATATACGCAGCGCGTGAGGGATATATAACCGCGTGGGATAGCGAGGCTTTGGGCCTAAGTGTGGTGCAGCTTGGCGGCGGGCGGCAAGTTGAAAGTGATATTATTGACCCTTCGGTTGGGCTGAGTGATGTTTTGCCAATTGGCAGCAAGGTCATCGCGGGCATGCCGGTGGCGCGGGTGCATGCAAACCGCGTTGGCCTGGCCGATAAAATCGGCGAAACTGTTCGCAATGCGTTGAGTATGGGCGAAATCGCTCTGCCGGCGGCGCCTTTGGTTTTGGAGCGGGTAGGGTAAATGGGGCGGTGCTTTCTTGTTGTTTTAGACTCTGTTGGTATCGGCGGCGCGCCCGACGCAGATCAATTTTTCAATATTGACCTGCCGGATACGGGGTCCAATACGCTGCTGCATATTGCCCAGGCTTGCGCTAAAGGGCGGGCTGATAAGGGCCGAAATGGGCCGTTGCATTTGCCCAATTTGGATCGGCTGGGCCTTGGCGCAGCGGTAGAACTGGCCTGCGGTCAGCGCCCGCCTAATCTTTTGGCTCTGCCCGAAGGTGCTTGGGGAGCGGCCAGCGAAACCTCGTTTGGCAAAGATACGCCCTCTGGTCATTGGGAATTGGCTGGCTTGCCTGTGCCTTGGCAATGGCACCGCTTTCCAAGAGCCCAGCCTGCCTTTCCGGATGCACTGGTCGCCGAAGTTTGTGCGATAGCTGGTACATCAGATATTTTGGGCAATTGCCACGCTTCCGGAACCGAAATTTTGCAAAAGCTTGGAGAGGCCCATTGTCGAACCGGTCAACCTGTTTGTTACACATCTTCCGATAGCGTTTTTCAGATTGCGGCGCATGAGCAGCATTTTGGTTTGGCACGCCTTTATGATTTATGCGAAAAAATTGCGCCACGCCTTCACGCGATGCGGGTAGGGCGGGTGATCGCACGCCCATTTATCGGCCAATCGGGAGCATTTCAGCGCACGAACCACCGTAAAGATTATGCGATGATGCCCCCTAAACCGGTTGTCACGAATTGGCTGCAAGAGGCCGGGCATCCGGTCATTGGAATTGGTAAAATCAGTGATATATTTTCGGGACAGGGTTTGGATATCAGCCTGACTGGGCCGGATTTTGAATTGATGCAGCATCTCCAGAATCAAGTCAATCAAGCTGAAGACGGTAGCTTTATCTTTGCAAATTTTGTTGAGTTTGACAGCCTCTACGGGCATCGCCGTGACGTTGCCGGATATGCGCGGGCCTTAGAATGGTTTGATCGTGCATTGGGATCGCTTCTGGCTGCTATGAAACCGGATGATTTGCTGATGCTGACCGCGGATCATGGCAATGATCCCACGTGGCCGGGCACGGATCATACCCGCGAGCGGGTGCCTGTTCTCTGCGCGGGTATGGGCCCAAAGCCCCTTGGCCTACTTGGCTTCGAAGATGTTGCAGCAACAGTAGCCACGTATTTAAACGTAACCCCGAAAGGGCAGGGAAAGAGTTTTCTATGAGCGTTGCCGAATGTCAAAAAATTGAGTTGCATCTGCATCTAGAAGGCGCGGCTCCACCGCATTTCATCCGCCGCTTGGCCGATGAAAAAAATATCAACCTTCAAGGTGTGTTTGATCCAGCTGGAAATTATATTTTCCAAAATTTTGAACAATTCCTTCGGGTCTATGAAGCGGCCACCACGGTGTTGAAAAGCCCCGAGGATTTTTACCGCCTAACGGTCGAGGTCCTTTCACAAAGCGCCGCTCAAGGGGTGATTTATTCCGAGCTCTTTCTCTCCCCCTATTTTTGCGGTGGCAGTGATTTAGGGGCCTGGGCAGATTATTTGGCCGCGATCGAGCAAGCTGCCCTCGAAACGCAACGAAAAACTGGGATTAGGAGCCGCGGCATCGTGACATGTATTCGCCATTTTGGGCCAGATTTGGCCCAAAAAGCCGCGTCTTGTGCCGCAGAAACTGCGGGAGATTACATTGTAGGCTTTGGAATGGCTGGCGATGAATTGCAAGGGAAGCAGGGGGACTATTCCTATAGTTTTGACATGGCGCGCGAAGCGCAGCTGAAACTCACCACGCATGCCGGAGAATGGGGTGGTGCAGAAAGTGTGCGGCAGGCTGTGAGGGATCTGAATGTGGCGCGCATTGGACATGGCGTGCAAGTCATTGAAGATCCAGAACTTGTTGCCGAAATTGCGGCGCGTGAAATTGTTTTAGAAATCTGTCCGGGATCAAATGTGGCGCTGGGCGTGTTTCCGAGCCTTGCCAAGCACCCAATACAGAAATTACGTGACGCAGGTGTATTGATTACCGTGTCCACGGATGATCCGCCCTTTTTCCACACCGATATGAAGCAGGAATACACCAATCTCGCCGAAACTTTTGGCTGGGGTGCAAAAGATTTTTTGGCGTTGAATATCACGGCTGCGCAGGCGGCCTTTTGCGATATTGAAACGAAACAGATACTCTTAAAAGCATTGGAGAGCGCATGAGTGATCACTTAACTATTGTTGACCATCCTTTGGTTCAGCACAAACTGACCTTGATGCGGGATAAAACACGCTCGACAGCTGAGTTCCGGCAATTGTTGCGCGAGATCAGCCAGCTCTTGGCCTACGAAGTCACACGCAGCCTTGCCTTGGGCACGAAAACCATCGAAACGCCAATGCAAACCATGCAGGCACCGGTTTTGGAAGGTAAAAAACTGGCTTTGATTTCGATCTTAAGAGCTGGAAATGGCCTGTTAGACGGGGTGCTTGAGCTGATCCCTTCGGCGCGTGTGGGTTTTGTTGGCCTTTATCGCGATGAAGAAACTTTGCAGCCAGTGCAATATTATTTCAAAGTCCCCGAAAGCTTAGAGGATCGGTTGGTGATCGCGGTAGATCCTATGCTTGCCACGGGCAATTCTTCGGTAGCTGCTATTGATTTGCTGAAACAAGCCGGGGCTAAAAATATTCGTTTTTTATGCCTGTTGGCGGCACCAGAGGGGGTGAAACGCATGGCCGAGGCGCATCCTGATGTGCCTATCGTTACGGCTTCACTCGACAGCCATTTAAACGAACAGGGTTATATCGTGCCCGGGCTTGGCGATGCTGGGGATCGCATGTTTGGCACCAAGTAGCTATGCGTATTTGGGGGCGTTGGCCTAGCCGCCGCAAAGGCTTTGCAGGCGCACCCAATACGCATCCTGTAAGCTTGGCTTAAATTGCTCAGTTTGGCCGTGATCAATCAAGTCGGCGGTTTGCTCCCCCGTTAGGTCAACCGCATAAGCATAAGGGATGGGCGAGATGCCTTTGGCTGCAAATCGCGTTTTAAGATCTGTATAATCAATGCGATGCGGGTCTGCGAGCAGCAGCGATTGGGCATAATTTGCCAGCGTTGCCTCGGGCAGTTTTCCGGTTGTAAGAAGCCGGAATACGTTCAGCGTTCCGACAAAGGATAAAAGGGTTTGCAAGCTGTCTTGTTGTTCTGAGCGCAGCTGCTCGGCTAGAATATAGCCTGCTAAAACATCGGGATCCTCATAATCTTCAACCAAGGTTCTACCGATCAGCATTAAAGAGCCGGGAAGGTGGCGGGTGGTGTCCAGCCCGCTTGGCAGCACCAAAAGTGCATCGCTGCGCTCGAGCAAGCGCTGGCTTAACTGGCGCAGGGCAGTCTGAGCAAAATTTGAGGCGCAGGGCGGGCCTGTGAACCCGCTCATATGATTGAGCAATGATTGGCCGATTTCCACGCGTTTGACCTCGGGCATAACTTGCACCGCATATTGAATAACCGCTTTGGGCAGCCAGAAAACCGCCAACGCTGCGATCAGCGTTATAACGGTGAGGAACATGCCGAGCCGCAACCGCCCGGGCTTGGGGCGACGGCGATCGATGACGCGTCTTAAAGTTTCTATCGCCTCGACCATCGCCACCTCATCTTCGGGAAGCTCAAGACTTTCGGTCTTATCGCCCTCGGGGTGATAGAGCGCGGGCACGAGACCGGGATTAACGCGGGTAATCGCGGCGAGAGACCAATGCGCAAGCGCTTTTTCCTGCGAATCTGTAATCACAAGCGTTGCGTCACCGATTGAAACGATCACGTCGCGCCTTTGACCCTGGTCGCTTTCACGCCAGACTCCCACGGCTTCAAGCCGCGCATATTTTTGCAACGCCGTCATCTGCTCGGGCTATTCTGCCGCCTCGTTTTTTGAACTTCTAGCATAAAGCTTGCTTTAAAGACAGCGCTTTAGCTGCCTTCAGAGGCTATTTTACGCAACTCAAATTTTTGAATTTTTCCAGTTGAGGTTTTGGGAAGCTCTTGAAAGATGATTGTTTTGGGGGTTTTGAAGCCCGCCAGCTTGCTGCGGGCAAACCGTACCAATTCTTCTTCGCTGATGCTGGCGCCGTCCAAAAGCTCGATAAAGGCGCAGGGCACCTCGCCCCATTTTTCATCCGCCTTGGCAACCACGGCGCAAAGCGATACCGCCGGATGCCCCATTAAAACGCCCTCTACTTCTACGGAGCTTATATTTTCACCGCCGGAAATGATGATGTCTTTGGCGCGATCTGCGATTTGCACATAGCTGTCAGCATGCTGCACGGCCAAATCGCCCGAATGGAAATAGCCCCCTTGAAAAGCTTCTGCCGTTGCCTCTGGGTTTTTCAAATAGCCCTTCATCACCGAATTGCCGCGGATCATGATTTCACCTTGAGTTTTGCCATCCATTGGCACTTGCGCCATGTGTTCATCCATAACGGTGATATGTTCCATCATCGGAAAAGCCACGCCTTGGCGGGCCTTGATGGTGGCGCGCTTGTCTTCATCGGCATCGCCCCATCGGGTTTCATCCCAAACGCATTCTGTGACATGTCCATAGGTTTCGGTTAATCCGTAAACTTGCGTGACGTTAAACCCAAGCTTTTCGATTTTTGACAGCGTTGCTGGGGCAGGCGGCGCGCCTGCCGTGAACACTTCGACCACGTGTTCAAATTCGCGCCGTTCGTCATCCTTGGCGTTGACAAGCATGTTCAATACGATAGGAGCTCCGCCAAAATAGCCGACTTTCTCATCTGCGATGGCATTATAAATCGCGCTGGCTGTGATGTCGCGGCAGCAAACCAGCGTGCCGCCTAAAAGTGGCATCATCCATGTATGGTTCCAGCCATTGCAGTGAAACAGCGGAACAATCGCCATAAACACTGGGCGCAGCGTCATCTGCCAGCTGACCACGGTGCCCATGGTCATCAGATAGGCGCCCCGGTGGTGGCATACCACGCCTTTCGGGCGCCCCGTGGTTCCTGAGGTATAATTCAGGGATAGGCTTTCCCATTCATCCTCGGGCATATGCCAGGAAAAATCTGGATCGCCAGTGGCCAGCAGATCTTCATAGGTTTGATAGCGCCCAGAAGCGGGAAAGTTGGCTTGATCATCGGGTACTTCGATAATCACCGGTGCCTCGCCGTCCATATCGGCGCAAGCGGCCTCGGCCAAGCTTAAAAACTGGCTATCGACCAATACTATTTTCGCGCCGCCATGGGCGAAAATATAGCTGACTGTGCCCGTATCAAGCCGCGTATTGATGGTGTTTAACACGGCGCCGCAAGCTGGCACTCCAAAATGGGCTTCTGCCTGCGCGGGCAGGTTGGGAATTAATGTTGCCACAACATCCCCGGGGGACACGCCGCGTTGTTGCAACGCCGAGGCCAGCTGTGAGCAGCGCGCATAATATTCCGCGTAGGTTTTGCGATGCGCGCCATAGCTCACCGCGGGCAGGTTTGCAAACACCACCGCAGCGCGCCTTAAATGCGACAAGGGGGTTAGCGCCACATAATTTGCTTGATTTTTATCCAAGCCGGTTTCGTCTGTCATCCACCCCATAATGCTCTCCTAAAGAATCCTGTGCCCGTGTCGGTTTCAAGCTAGATTAAGCGGTATAATGAGGCAAAGAAAACCCCAATGAGCGAAAACCTTCCCACTGATGGCCGCGCCGCAGCGAGTTGCATGATTGCCGCGATGTTTGTTGTGGGATGCATCGATAATTTTATCGTTTTTATTGCGGAAACGGTCAGCATTTGGCAATTTCAAGCGTTGCGAGCCGCGATTGCTTTGCCTCTTATTTTGGGTCTCTCTGCCTTTGGGGCGGGCTCGGTCTTGCCGAAACGCTTCTGGGCGGTGCTTTTGCGCAGTCTTTTTTTAACAATCTCAATGCTGTTTTATTTTGGCTCTTTGGCTTTTATGCCAATGGCGCAGGCCTTGGCTGGGCTTTTTACTTCGCCCATTTTTGTATTGCTGATCACCGCATTGGCGTTGGGGGAAAAGATCGGACCGATACGTGTGATTGCGGTTTCTTTGGGCTTTTTGGGTATTTTATTGGTGCTCAATAAGGGGTTGATCGATTTGAATATCATTAGCTTTCTACCCGTTTTGGGGGGCGTTTTTTACGCGTTGGCCGCCGTTGCAACCCGACAATTATGCGAGGGAGAATCGACTTTATCTTTGTTAACGATGCTGTTGGTTTTGCAGTTCCTGTTCGGGTCGGTCGCGTTGATATATCTTGGCACGGCGGGGGCCGATGTTGCGCCAGGTGCCGATGGGTTTTTAACCCGCCCCTGGACCTGGTCGCTTGCCGCGGCTTTGCCGTGGATCATTATCCAAGCAGTGGGCTCTATTTTGGGGATAGGATTGATTTTCAGGGCCTATCAAATTGGCCAAGCGTCTTATGTGGCGGTGTTTGAATATTCCGCGTTTATTTTTGGGCCTTTTTTCGCTTGGCTGTTTATCGGGCAACAAATTCAATTGCTGCAGGTGGCTGGTATCGCCTGCATCGCAGCGGCAGGCGTTTTAATCGCCCGCCGCACTCTGTGATGCTGCGGTGCCGTGCGTCAAAAGCTCGGATGGGGCATTTTTATCGCGAAGGGCTTTGAATTTGGCTATCGCAAGGCGCTAGGCGGCGCTTTGGGCTTTTTTAGCTTGCCCGTAAAAGCTTTGCCCTTTGCTGGCCATGCTGCGCAGCAGATCCGGGCAGGCAAAGCGGTCGCCATAGGCGTGGTGCAATTGATCGCAGCGTTCGGCCGCATAGGGGCTGCCCAATATATCAAGCCAGCTGAAAGGGCCGCCAGACCAGGGTGCAAACCCCCAGCCCAAAATAGCGCCCACATCGCCCTCGCGAATATCCATCAGCACGCCCTCTTCCAGCGCGCGCACCGCTTCTAAGCTTTGAACAAAGATCAATCTATGTTGCACGTCAATCAAATCGGGTTGCTGCGCGGCCAGCGGGTATTGTGCGCTCAGCCCCTCCCAATAGCCAAGGCGTTTGCCCTGCGCGTCATAGCTAAAGAAGCCGGCCTTTGCCTTGCGGCCCAAGCGGCCTTTGGATTCCATCCAGAAAAGCACGTCATCAACGGCCGAATCTGGATAGGTTTTGCCCATAGCGGCTTTCGTGGCACGGGCAATTTTAGCACCCAAATCAATCGAGGTTTCATCCACGAGCTGCAAGGGGCCAACTGGAAAGCCCAGCATGCGGGCGGCATTATCCACCATTGCCGGCGCGACACCTTCGGCCACCAAGCGAATGCCTTCATTGATATAGGGGATGATGCAGCGATTGGCGTAGAAAAACCGCGCATCATTTACCACGATGGGCGTTTTGCGAATTTGCCGCACATAATCTAGGGCTTTGGCAACAGCGCGATCGCCGGTCGATTTGCCTTTGATAATTTCAACCAATGCCATACGCTCAACTGGAGAAAAGAAGTGAATCCCGATAAATTGCTCGGGGCGCGCACTCGCTTTGGCCAATTCGCTGATCGGCAATGTTGAAGTATTTGAGGCAAAAATGCAGTTTTTGGGAATAATCGCCTCAACCGCACCGGTAATTTCTGCTTTTACCTTTGGATCTTCAAACACGGCCTCGATGATCAAATCTGCGTCGCTGAGCGCTTGGTACTCGGTTGTGGCTATAATCTTATCAAGCACCGCCTGTTTTTTTTCAGCCGTGGCTTTGCCGCGTTTGATACCCTTATCCATATAGGCTTCGCTATAGGCTTTGCCTTTGTCTGCAGCCGCTTGCGTTTGATCGATCAACACCACCTGCAAGCCGGCCTGCGCAGAGACCAACGCAATCCCGGCCCCCATCATACCAGCCCCCAATACACCTACTTTTTTGACGGATTGATCTGCGATTTCTTTTGGCCGCACGGCGCCTTTTTCCAAAGCGCCTTTATTAAGGAAGAGGCTACGGATCATAGCTTCAGAAGACGGGTTCATCAAAACCGAGGTGAACCAGCGCGCCTCAATTTTAAGCGCGGTTTCAAACGGTACTTGCGCGCCTTCATAGACGGCGCTGAGCAAGGCTTTGGCCGCCGGATAAGCGCCTTGGGTTTTGCCATGAACCATCGCTGAGGCACCAATAAAGGTCATAAAGCCAGACGGGTGATAGGGGGTGCCGCCTGGCATTTTATAGCCTTTTTGATCCCATGGTTTGACCAATTCAGCCGCTGTGGCGTTTAAAACCCAAGCCCGCGCATCGGCCATTGGGTCAGCGCTGACGCTGTCAATCAGCCCGGCGGCTTTGGCTTTGGCGGGGGGGAGGGTTTTGCCTTCCAGCAAATAAGGGGCCGCGGCCATCGCGCCCAATTTGCGCACCAAGCGGATGGTGCCCCCGGCGCCGGGAAATAATCCAACAAGAATTTCGGGCAAACCAATTTTTGCTTTTGGATTATCGGCGGCAAAAATACGATGCGTGGCCAAAGGCAATTCAAAGCCGATGCCAAGCGCAGTGCCCGGCAAGACGGTTGCGATTGGCTTGCCGCCTTTATTGGTTTTTGCATCCATACCGGCGCGCTCTATTTTGCGGAAAATCTGATGAATGGATTGGATCCCCTTAAAGACGCCTTCTGCGGGATTATCGCCCGGCGCGTTTCTAAGGTCTGCAAGAACATTCAAATCCATACCCGCGGCAAAATCCTTTTTGCCACTGGTTAGAATAATGCCCTTTACCGCCTCATCTGCAAGCGCCTGATCGATCATCGCGTTCATCTGCTGCAAGGCCTCAAAGCTCATCACATTCATCGATTTGCCAATGCAATTCCATGTGAGTGTTGCGATGCCTTGCGCATCTTGTGTCATCGTGAAATCGGTCATTTTCAGCTCCGGTTGGCTTCTGGGGCGATTAGATCGCCATTTTTTCGGGAAAAGGTGAAGCGGCCATCCTGCTGCGTCACCATCATATCAACATCTGAATAATAGGCGGTTTCGGTTTCGCTATGCGCACCAATCACCAAAAACGCCGCGGGCTTTGGCGATCTATTCACCAGATGGTGGCCATTTTCGAGGCCCGCTGGAAAAGCCGCGCATTCGCCTGCACCCAGCTCTAAGGTGCCATCCTCTTCGATTAAGGTCAGCGTTCCTTCGGTCACCATCACGAACTCATCCTGCTGAACATGCCAATGGCGCAGCGATGATTTTGCCCCGGGGGCCAAACGCACCAAATTCGCGGCAAATTGCGTCAGCCCGGATGTGCGGCTGACGGGCTGTAATTCCAAACCGGCCACAGCATCTTGATACGGGGCGGGATACCAGGCTTGGCCCGTTTCAACGGGCACGCAAGAGAGATCAATTTTGGGCATCAGACCCGCTCGATAATCGTGGCGGCGCCCATTCCCGAGCCGATGCATAATGTGGCAAGGCCGGTTTCCTTATCGCTGCGTTCAAGTTCATCCAGCAAAGTGCCAAGGATCATCGCCCCTGTTGCACCTAAAGGATGGCCCATCGCAATCGAGCCGCCATTCACATTCACTTTGTCATGATCCACTCCAAAGGCCTGTTCAAAGCGCAGAACCACGCTGGCAAAGGCTTCGTTGACTTCGAACAGATCGATATCGCCAATCGCCATACCGCTTTCGCGCAGAATTTTTTCCGTAACGGGCACGGGCCCGGTTAACATGATCGTCGGGTCGGTGCCAATTTTCGCGGTAGAGCGAATTTTGGCGCGGGGTTTGAGTCCAAATTTTTCGCCAAATTCTTTATTACCGATCAGCAAAGCGGCGGCTCCGTCAACGATACCTGAGCTGTTTCCAGCATGATGGATATGATGAATTTTTTCCAAATGAGGATATTTCATCATCGCAATTTTATCAAAGCCGGGCATCACTTCACCTTGATCCTTAAAGGAAGGTTTCAAGGCGCCTAAAGATTGCATATTGGTGTCTGGGCGCATGAATTCATCATGCGCCAGAATGGTGATCCCGTTGATATCTTCGACAGGAATTATGGATTTGGAAAACCGCTTCTCATCCCAGGCGATTTTGGCACGTTTTTGACTTTCAACGGCAAGCGCATCGCCCTGATCGCGCGAAAACCCGTATTCTGTGGCAATAATATCGGCGCCAATGCCTTGGGGAACGAAATATTGATCGAAAGTAATGCTCGGATCAACGGCAATCGCGCCGCCATCACTGGCCATCGGCACGCGGCTCATGCTTTCGACTCCGCCTGCAATATAGCCCTCTCCCGCGCCGCCGCGCACCTGATTGGCCGCCAGATTCACGGCTTCTAGCCCGGAGGCGCAGAAGCGGTTTATTGACAGGCCGGGGATGCTTTCATCCAGGTCAGAGGCCAGAACCGCTGAACGCGCCAAACAGGCCCCTTGTTCACCAACTTGAGTAACATTGCCCCAGATCACGTCTTCGACGGCATGGCCGCTTAAATTATTGCGCGATTGGATCGCGTTTAGCGTGAGGCTTGACAGGCGCAATGCGGTAACTTCATGCAGGCTGCCATCTTTACGGCCTTTGCCGCGCGGTGTGCGCAGGGCATCATAGATATATACATCAGTCATTACAGGCTCTCCTTTAGGCGCGCTCAGCGGGGTTGCCGGGCATAAGGTCATAGGGGGCTTTCCATCCGTCACAGGCAGAAATATTATCCAGCCAACGATCGATATTCGGCCAGTCTTGGCGTTGAAAGCCGAAGGGCTCGGGGTAGTATAAATACCCACAGCAGGTCATATCGGCATGGGTAATGGTTTCGCCCACCAGAAAGCGGCGCTCGCTTAAAGCCAGATCCAAAATTTTATAACTGGATTTTAACCGTGCGAGATTATACTCGATCACGGCTTGCGGGCGCTTGTCCTCAGTTAAAAAATTCATCATGAAACGTGTTGCGCCTGCCAGCGCCGATAATTTGTGATTATCCCAAAGAATCCAACGTAAAACCTCGCGGGTTTCTGCCGCGCTGGCGCCCCCGTGTTTGCCCGTTTTTTCAGCCAGATAGTTTTGAATCACGCCAGATTGACTGAGCATAATTTCGCCATCGCGCAAAACCGGAGCTTCCCCTAAAGGATTGATATGCGTCCGATAGGCATTACTGCGCGTTTCACCTTTGAAAAAATCGACAAAAACTGGCGACCAAACGCATCCTGCCAGTTGCAACGCGAGCGCAGCTTTGTAGCTGTGGCCGCTTTCGCCGAAGCAGTATAATTCCATGACATTTGCCTTTCCAACCTATCCGCGCAGTTTTGAGTATTTATGCAAAGCAAACATGCTTTTTAACCGCGATTTTACGTTTTAATTTTTACCTTTGGCAGCGCCGCAGGCAGGAGAGCCGATGGGCGCCGAAGAAAAACCGAGCCCAGCCGAATTTTATTTGATCAGAGGGGCACGCATATTCTGCCTTTCTTGATTTAAAGGGAGCGCGAAATCAACTCTTTCATAATTTCATTGGTGCCCCCGTAAATTCGCTGTACGCGCGCATCCGTCCACATTTCGGCGATTGCGTATTCTTGCATGAACCCATAGCCGCCATGCAATTGCAAACAATCATCCAAGACCTCGCCTTGAGTATCGGTGAGCCAATATTTGCACATCGCAGCTTTTTCGACGGTTAATTCCCCGCGCAGATGTTCGGTGATGCAGGCGTCTAAAAAAGCCCGCGCCACGGTGGTTTTTGTTTTGCATTCCGCCAGTTTGAATTTTGTGTTTTGAAATGTAAAAATCGATGCACCAAAGGCTTGGCGTTCTTTGCAATAATCGATCGTGCGGGCAACCGCGCCCTCCATCGCACCCACCGCGCCGCATCCTATAATTAGGCGTTCTTGGGGCAGTTGCTTCATCATCTGATAAAAGCCTTGGCCTTCCTCGCCGCCCAAAATATTTTCCGGTGGGATGGGTATATTGTCAAAAAACAGCTCTGACGTATCTGCGGATTTCATCCCAATTTTTTCCAGTTTGCGGCCCCGGGTGAAGCCATCCGCCCCATCCGTTTCTAAAATCACCAAAGACATTCCTTTGGCTTTTTCATTTGGATTTGTCTTGGCCGCCACCAAAATGAGATTGGCGTGTTGGCCATTGGTAATAAAGGTTTTCTGGCCGCTGAGGCGGTACATATTGCCATCGCGCGTGGCCTTGGTTTTGATCGATTGCAAATCGGAACCGGCAGCGGGTTCCGTCATTGCCAGCGCCCCGACCATTTCACCAGAAAGCATTTTGGGCAGCAAACGGGTTTTTTGTTCCTCCGTACCATAGGCCAAAATATAATGCGCGACGATTCCGGAATGAATGCCGTGACCCCAGCTGGCTAAATTGGCGCGGCTGCCCGCGAGCAAAATCGTTGCTTCATGGCCAAAATCACCCCCGGGCCCACCATATGCTTCGGGGATCGACGGGCAGAGCAGACCCAGCTCACCGGCTTGTTGCCAAGTGCTACGGTCCATTTCTCCTTGTTTGCGCCAACGCTCGAAATGCGGACTCCATTCATCTTGAATGAATTTTTCTGTCATTTCAGACAGTATCACATGTTCATCAGACATCCAGTTTGATTGGACTATTCCCATTTTTTCACTTTCTTTGTTCGATCAAAACTGATCGGCGGTTAAAGCCATCACCGGATCAGCACCGCTTTTGATACGTGCCAGATGCAACGCGGTGGCGGGCAGCTCGCGTTGCATATAATAGAGCCCTGTTTTGATTTTTGTCTCATTAAACGCCGCGTCACCCGTGCCTTGCGCTGAATTCCGAAAAGCTTGCTGGGCCATGCGTGCCCAAACATAGCCAAGGCAGACATGCCCAAATAAATGCATGAAATCATAAGATCCGGCCAAAGCTGTATTGGGCGATTTCAACCCATTTTGCATAAAATACAATGCAGCTTCTTGAAGCTGTTTGCTGGCTGTTTTCAAGGGCTCAAGGAAATCTGCTTTAAACTCTGGGCTTTCACTGGCGCTTTCGGCGCAGAAGGTTTTGATCAACTCAAAAAAGGCCAGCGCATGTTTGCCGCCATCTTGGCCGAGTTTTCGGCCAACCAGATCCAACGCTTGAACGCCATTTGCCCCCTCGTAAATCATCGCAATTCTGGCATCGCGGGTAAATTGTGACATACCCCATTCTTCGATATATCCATGCCCGCCAAAAACCTGCTGGGCTTGTACGCAAAATTCAAAGCCGCGATCGGTTAGGAAGCCTTTTATAACTGGGGTTAATAAGCTAACCAAACCATGCGCGGGTTCATCGCCTGCACGATTGCTTTGATCAATTAACATTGCCCCCCAATAGGCAAAGGCTCGGGCCCCTTCCACAAAGCTTTTTTGTTGCATTAAGTTGCGTCGAATATCTGGATGCACGATCAGGGGATCTGCCGCATCATCTGGATTTTCAGGTCCGGTCACCGCACGACCTTGCAGGCGGTCTTTGGCATAGGCGAGGGCATTTTGATAGGCGGCCTCTGCTTGGGCGTAGCCTTGCACCCCAACCCCTAAACGCGCTTCGTTCATCATCGTGAACATCGCGCGCATGCCCTTATGGGCTTGCCCCAGCAGAAACCCCGTGGCCCCATCAAAGTTCATCACGCAGGTTGCATTGGCATGAATGCCCATTTTCTCTTCGATTTTGCCCACAGTGACCTTGTTTCTTGGCCCTAATGTACCCTCCTTTTGAACCAAAAACTTTGGCACGATAAACAAAGAGATCCCCTTCACCCCGGCGGGTCCCCCCGGAATTTTGGCCAAAACCAGATGAATAATATTTTCGGCCAGATCGTGATCGCCAGCCGAGATAAAGATTTTTTGCCCCGTGATGGCGAAGCTGCCATCTTGATTTGGTTCTGCCTTGGTGCGCATCAGTCCCAGATCGGTGCCACAATGCGGTTCGGTCAGATTCATCGTGCCCGTCCACTCGCAGCTGACCATTCGGGGCAGATACGTTGCTTTTTGTTCTGCGCTGCCATGAGTATGTATCGCTGAATAGGCACCATGTGTGAGGCCGGGATACATTCCAAAGGCCATATTTGCAGAGGCAAAGATCTCCGCGATTGCTGTCGCCACGACATAAGGCAGCCCTTGCCCGCCAAATTCTGGATCGCAATCTAGCCCCGTCCAGCCGCCGTCTTTCACCTTATCGAAGGCGTCTTTAAAGCCTTTTGGCGTACGAACAACGCCATTTTCTAAATGGCAGCCTTCGCGGTCACCAGAGGCATTGAGAGGCGCAAGTACCTCTGATGCCAGTTTGCCACCCTCTTCTAAAATCGCTTGCAACAGCTCGGGTTCCAGCGCGTCATAACCCGGTATATCTTGCTGCTGCAATTTCAGAACGTCGTTTAACAAAAAGCTTATGTCTTGGATGGGCGCGTTATAAACTGGCATGAAAACACCTTTTACTGATCAAAATGGCGGATGGTTGGCTTTAAAGGGGGGGCGTGTGGATAAAAGATTCTTGCCCCAAGCGAGCTGGCTGCGAAGATCTTCAATGATTTCGTCTAATTCTTGTTTTTTAGCTTCGAGTGCCTTGAGTTGGCGCTCTGCGCGCTCATGGGCTTGTTTGATTTGGATCTGCGGATCTTGATCCGATTTATACAGATCAAGCAATTGGCGGATTTCTTCCAACGAGAAGCCAAAGCGCTTGCCTTTTAAAATCAGTTTCAGCCTCGCGCGGTCTCTTCTGGTGAACAGGCGTTTTTGGCCCTGGCGAATTGGAAAAAGCAGCTTTTTCGTTTCATAGAAGCGAAGCGTTCTTGCGCTAACCCCAAATGTTTCACACATTTTGCCAATTGTCATGTGGGTTTCGTCCATAGATGCGGCCTGTCCGTAATGGAAATTTTGTTGGATAAAGACAGCGTAGCAGAAAGTTGACGTAAACGTAATGTAGACGTCACGTCATTTATTTGGAAAACGTGTTCATCTCTTTCAGGGTTTGCTGGCGCAATCCTTTCAAGTCTTTGATGGTTTGCTTAAGCTGTTGTTCTTGGTCTCGTAGCTCAAGCAATTTGCGATCTGCCATATCGACAAACACTTTTAACTGGGTTTGCGTGCCCGCTTGTTCATAAATTTCCAACCATTGGCGGGCTTCCTCAAGTTGGAAGCCAAACTTACGGGCGCGCATGATAAGGGTCATCCGCGCCAATTCCCGCGCCCCATAAAACCGAGATCGTCCCTCGCGTTCTGGCTGCAGAAGCTCGATATACTCATAATAGCGCAGGGTTCTTGGTGTCACCTCAAACTTGGCGCACATCTCTTTAAAGGATAACCTCGGCTCGGTCATCTTTACCCTCCTGTTGTCCATCAGATAGAGCGTCCCTTTGCGCAGAACAACCATTGCCCTTGCGATTTTTTCACGTTCTAAGTCATATTTAAAGCGAGAAGATAAAAAACCTAAGTGGAGTAAGCTTTGGTGGTGAATAAAATGGCACAGGCCCAACGTTTCATGGAGGCAATCCCGCACGCAAAAGCTTTGGGGATGAGGTTTGAAAGCATCGGCGAAGGTGAGGCTGAGATGCGCATGGATTATAATGAAAATTTCATTGGTGATCCGCAGACTCGGGTGATCCATGGTGGGGCCGTTTTTGCCTTGCTCGACAGCTGTTGCGGGGCGGCGGTGTTAAGCCATCCTGATCAACGCGGTCTTACAGCGACCATCGATTTGCGGGTAGATTACATGCGCCCTGCAATGCCACATCAAACGATCAGAGCGATTGCCACCTGTTATAACGTGACCCGCAGCGTGGCGTTTGTGCGCGCTGTGGCCCTTGATGAAAATGCGGAAAAGCCGGTTGCCATGGCCTCTGGGGCCTTCGTGAACGGAGCATGAAAGTGATGAGCCCGAAACCAGAGCCTGTTCAATTGATCAAAAAGCGCCGGGATGAGGCTTTGGCCTCATTGGTCGCCTCGGTGCCCTATATTCAGTTCATGGGGGTTCATTTTGATCGCCGCGGGGATGAGCTTACGGCTGTGATGCCGTTTCAAGAGATGATGATCGGCAATCCCGCCTTGCCCGCGCTTCACGGTGGTGCAACGGCGGCGTTTTTGGAAATTGCAGCAATTATTGAATTAAGCTGGGCGGCGGTGTGGCAGGATATAGAAACGGCCCCTGATCGCGATGTCGCAAACCTAGAAACAGCCGCCATCGCCCTGCCCAAAACAATTGATTTTTCGGTTGATTACTTACGCTCTGGCCTGCCGCGCGATGCCTATGCGCGCGCGCGGGTCAATCGGTCGGGGCGGCGCTATGCCTCGGTTTTTGTCGAGGCTTGGCAAGATAACCGATCGCGCATTTTTGCGCAGGCAACGGGGCATTTCCTGATGCCGGAATCGCCTTTGCAGGATCCTTCAGGCGCCCCAAAATAATGATTATTTCGCATGCCCGTGTTCTAAAAATTGCCTTTCCGATTTTACTGGCGAATATAACGGTTCCCTTGCTTGGCGTGGTTGACACGGCGGTTGTTGGGCAAATTGCATCGCCGATACCGCTTGCTGCCGTGGGTATGGGCAGTTTGATCATTACCACGATTTTTTGGGTTTTTGGATTTTTGCGCATGGGCACAACGGGGCTTGCAGCGCAGGCGCTGGGCGCTGAACAGCTTGATGAGCTGGGCGCGATTTTAAGCCGCGTTGTAATGATCGGATTCTTGGCCGGTTTGGCGCTTATCTTATTGCAGGGGCCGTTATTTTATGGCGCGCTTTTGGTATCGCCAGCCTCGCATGCTGTGGAAAGTGATGCCTCTGCCTATATGCAGATCCGAATTCTCAGCGCGCCCGCGGCGATTGCGATTTTTGGTATTACGGGATGGTTGATCGCGCAGGAGCGAACCCGGCATGTGTTAGCGTTGCAAATCTGGATGAATGGCGTGAATATCGTATTGGACCTTTGGTTCGTACTCGGTTTGAACTGGGCCGTTATTGGCGTTGCATGGGCGAGCTTTCTTGCCGAACTCAGCGGGTTTATATTGGCGCTTTGGATGTGTCGGGCGCTTTGGGCCACCCCATATTGGAGAGAGTGGGCCCGCATTTTTGATAAAGCTCTGCTTTGGAAGATGTTTTCTGTCAACCGAGATATTTTACTGCGCACGCTGATGTTGCAGGGCATTTTCGTATCGTTTCTGATGGTTGCAGCGCGCTTTGATGATGTGGCGCTGGCGGCGACACAAGTGTTGAAACAGTTATTATTGATAAGTTTCTTTGCGTTGGATGGGTTTGCCTTTGCTGCTGAAACCTTGGTGGGGCAGGCCTTTGGGGCGCGCAATCCCAGCGCGTTTCGGCGAAGCGCTTTGATCACCAGCTATTGGGCTTTCGGGGTGGCTGCATTATTATGCGGTCTAGTTATTTTGTTTGGGCCTTGGGCAATCGCCGTGATGACGAAATCCAGCGATGTTCAAACTACCGCGCTGCATTATCTGCCATTTTTATATTTGGCCCCGTTTTTGGGAATGCCGGCCTTTATGCTGGATGGGATATTCGTTGGGGCGACAGCCAGCCGTGATATGCGAAATATGATGGCGGTCAGTTTATCTGTTTATGCGCTTGCGGTGGTGCTTTTGGTCCCAACTTTTGGCCTTTCTGGGCTTTGGGGGGCCTTGCTGATTTCCTTTTTGATCCGCGCTTGTAGCTTGGCATGGCGCTATCCTGCGTTGGAGGCGCGGGTCACCTAGCCGGGTTTACAACCAGCGCCCACGTCCGGTGCCCACCGCTTGATCGATCGAGGAAAAGCCATTCTTTTCAAGCAACGCATCCAAACCTTCGTTCAAATTTGGCACCAAGCTAAGCCCTTGATAGGCCAGCGCCGTATATAATTGAACCGCGCTGGCACCAGCCAGAATTTTTTCATAGGCGTGTAGCGCATCGCTTACCCCACCAACGCCGATCAGCGGTATTTTTTCACCGAGTAAATTGGAAAGCTGTGCAAGAATACGCGTGGATTTTTCGAATAGCGGCGCGCCAGACAGTCCCCCTTTTTGATCTTTATGGGGGCCGTTTAACCCGTTGCGGTCTAACGTTGTGTTGGTGGCAATCACCGCGTCTATCCCCTGTAAAAGCACCACCTCTGCGATATCTTCAAGGCTGGCAGGGTCAAGATCTGGGGCTATTTTCAAAAAGATTGGAATGGGTTTTTTTAAATTATCGCGAATCTGCATTACGCCTGCGATCAAGGCTGATAGCGCCGCTTTGCCCTGTAAATTGCGCAGTTTTTCGGTATTTGGGCTGCTGACATTGATGGTGGCAAAATCAAGATGGGCTGCGCAATGGCGCAAGACCCTGCCAAAATCGGCCGCGTGGTCATGGCTGTCTTTATTCGCGCCAAGATTAAGCCCAATGGCAGGGTGTTTCGGGCGTTTTTGCAGTCGCAGCGCGATTTGCGCCATGCCATCATTGTTAAATCCGAAGCGGTTAATCACCGCACGATCGCTAGGCAGGCGAAACAATCGGGGCTTGGGGTTGCCCGGTTGCGCCACCGGGGTGGCCGCGCCGACTTCGAGAAACCCAAAGCCGCAGGCCGCCAAACCATTCAGCGCCTGCGCGTTTTTATCAAACCCGGCGGCCAAGCCTATCGGATTTGGCAACGCCAGCCCGGCCAGCTGCGCGTTCAGGCGCGGAAAACTGCGCGAGCGCGGTTTTGGAACAAGCCCCATTTGCAGGGCTTTGATTGCCAGATTATGCGCCCGTTCTGGATCTAGGCTTTGTAAAACCTTCAAGCCCAGCTGTTCTAACTTTTTCATTCCAACGGCTCCGGAAATCTATGCAACCCATCTTTGAAATCGATTTCTTGGTGCCAGAGCACATCTTTCAAGGAAAGAGCCCGATAAAGATGCGGGAAAAGGGCCCCCCCGCGCGAGGGTTCCCATTTTAAATCGCTGCTCATTGCCGCGCTGTCGCAGGCCAAAAGCTCTAATGGGGTTACGCCGGCAAAATGCTTTGATGCAGTCTCTTTCACCTGATCTTTTGTTGAGAAGTGAATATAGCCATCCAGCAGATCGATCGGGGCGCCAAGGGTTTCTTTTTCAACCTCGAGCTGTTGCCATTCTGTGATCCTTAAAAGCTTATAAATGATCATTTCAAATCTTATTCCGTTCTATCTGTTTTTGAGGCTCATTCATGCGAGCCTCGTGCCAGCAGCGATGCGTTTTAAATTGAATTTGACGGCCGATCCGTGATCTTTGCGCCTTTCATAGGAGAGATAATTCCAATGTTCCATAGATTTATTATACTATTGGGCCTATGCAGTTTATGGCCCGGACTCGCGCAGGCAGATTTCAGCCTGACCGTGTTGCACACCAATGATTTTTACGTGTGTTTTGAGCCGATTAGTAAATATCAGGGCGGTTGCAGCGCTGAACATAACAGTGAAGGGAAATGTTTTGGAGGCTCGGCGCGTTTGGTGAACGCCATTGCCGAGGCGCGTGCACGGGCGCAAATCAGCATTTTGGTTGACGGGGTTGATCAGTTGCAAGGGAGTTTGTTTTGTACCAATTTCAAGGGTAAATTGGCGGCCGAACTGATGAATAAGCAGAGATATGATGGCATGAGCCTGAGCAATCATGAACTTGATAACGCCCCAGAAAGGCCTTGCTGCACGGATCCCCGCCTTACTGTTAGGATGCGGCTTTCATAATTTATCGGATATCGTGGATGCCGTATAAATTCAACGACGCCCGTCGTCACAAGTTCGAGAAGAAGCGGTATAGAATCAGCAACTGGGCTGTCTATAATGAAAGCCTGCGTCAGCGCGTGGATATGACGGTCTGGCTGAGGTTCGCAGGTGGAGGCTTTGTGGCGCGCAGAGCGCCGCAAGATAAGGGGTGGTCAGCCGACTTATTCTGATCTGGCAATCGCGGTTTGTTTGACATTTGGCATGGTTTACAAGCCACCGCTGCGCCAAACTGAAGGCTTTGTACGCAGCCTCTTCAGGCTCATGGGGGTGGATATTCGTGCGCCTGATTTCCCGACCTTTTCGCGCCGAGTTTTTGGACTGGATTTGCCACTGAAATCACCTTCCGACAAGGCTGGCTCGATCCAACTTGTGGTAGACAGTGCTGGCCTGAAGATATTTGGTTAAGGCGAGTGGCTGCAAAGCAAGTATAAAACAAAGGCCAAACGCAAATCATGGCGCAAGTTGCATCTTGGGCTCTATCTTGTCACGGGCGAGATCGTGTGTTCAGATTTGACCATTGATGGTGTGGCTGATCCGACTGCTTTACCAGAGCTTCTGGATCAGATTGACGGGGATGTGAGCCACTTTATTGTTGATGAGGCCTATGACGGCGACCCCACCAGCGAGCTGCTCGTCAAGCTTTTTGGGGTTATTTTCGAGATCACTATTCCGCCGCCAAAAGCCGCAGTTCTCAGCGCCGAAGCTGCGAGTAATCCAACCCTTCGCCACCAGCGCATTTTGCGCAATATGCACTGGGGGAAGGATGGCCTCGCAGGTAATCCGCGGATATAATCAGCCCAGTCGCGCAGAAACGCAAAAGGGCCGCTGGAAGATGGTCATCGGCCCTAAACTGAAAGCGCGCAGTTTTCCAAACCAAAAGACAGAAGCCAAGATCTGTACCCACATCCTCAATAAAATGACCGGACTTGGCCGCGCCAAATTCGACGTCGTTGCTTGAGCAAATCTAAGGGTTGGGGGCAGGCTCGGCTCGTAACATATCCGTGTAAAAAGGCCAAGAAATATGCTGATGAACTTTCCAAAGTGGTATCTGCAGTCGGGAATAATTTTAATTAAATTCCTTATTCTCGTTTAGGGGATAAATTTGATTATTATGCCAATAATTGTATTGGCTACTATCATACATTTTTTAGGCATGAAGATAGGTGGTCAAATAATAGTAAATGTTCCGAGGGCCGCAAAACGCCTATGATTTTGGCCCTGATCAGGCGAATGTATTGGCTGCCTTTATAGTGGCAGCTCCAGATTATAGCCGCAACGCTGAAGGCCGCACTGACTTCAAATAGATCCTTGTAAACAGCTACGGGCGGACGTTTTCCAACGCCCGCCCGAAAAATTCTTAGCTTTTTTATGCGGCTGTGCTTACAGGTTCTGATAGACGGGAAACCCTGCGCAGAGCGCTTTCACTTCCGCTTTGACCTTGTTTTCGACCGCGCTATTGCCCTCTTCACCATGGGCGGCAAGCCCGTCAACAACTTCAACGATCCAATCGGCGATTTTCCGGAATTCAGCCTCTTTAAAGCCGCGGGTTGTTGCCGCAGGCGATCCCAGACGGATACCTGAGGTGATGGCTGGCTTTTCCGGATCAAACGGCACGCCATTTTTGTTGCAGGTGATATGCGCTCGCTCCAAAGCTTTTTCCGTTGCATTTCCCTTCACGCCTTTGGGCCGCAAATCCACCAATAGAACATGCGTATCCGTGCCATGAGTTACGGTATCAAGCCCCCCTTTTATCAGCTGATCCGACATCGCTTGTGCGTTTTTAATCACCTGCTGGATATAGGTTTTGAATTCGGGGCGCAGCGCTTCGCCAAAGGCCACGGCTTTGGCTGCGATGACGTGCATCAAGGGCCCGCCCTGGATCCCGGGGAAGATCGCGCTGTTAAACTTTTTGGCCAGCGCTTCATCATTGGTTAAAATCATCCCGCCGCGTGGCCCGCGCAGCGTTTTATGGGTTGTTGTTGTGGCCACATGCGCGTGCGGGAAGGGCGAAGGATGCTCGCCCGCAGCCACCAAACCGGCAAAATGCGCCATATCCACGTGGAGATAAGCCCCGACCATATCCGCAATTTCCCGCATCCGTGCGAAATCTATTTGGCGCGGCACCGCGGATCCACCGGCGATCAGCAATTGTGGTTTATGTTCTTTGGCAAGCGCTTCCACTTGATCATAATCAATGCGGTTATCATCCTCGCGCACGCCATATTGCACTGCGTTGAACCATTTTCCAGATTGATTTGGGCGCGCGCCATGGGTCAAATGCCCACCCGCGTCTAGCGACATGCCAAGGATGGTATCTCCGGGTTTCAAAAGGGCCTGAAAAACCCCTTGATTGGCTTGGCTGCCCGAATTGGGCTGAACATTGGCAAAATCGCACGCGAATAATTTACACGCGCGTTCGATGGCAAGATTCTCTGCGATATCGACGAATTGGCACCCGCCATAATACCTGCGGCCTGCATAGCCTTCTGCATATTTATTCGTCATGATGCTGCCTTGCGCTTCCATGACGGCAGCGGAGACGATGTTTTCTGACGCGATCAGTTCAATTTCATCGCGTTGCCGGCCCAATTCTGAGCGAATTGAGGAAAACACCTCAGGGTCGCGGCTGGCCAGCGTTTCTTGAAAAAAGTTTTGGTGTTGCTGTGGCGCATTCATGATTTCGCACTCCAGATTTGAATTAAACGGTCTAAGGATCCTTAGATTAGTTTATATAGAACGGAAAGTGCGCAATTCGACCTTATTTTTACTCTGCGCGCCATGTCTGGTCTTTTTTGTCGCAGTATGCTTGTTATGAGGTTGCGTGCTTGCTTGGGATATTCTGTCAATGGATCACCGAATTGCCTTTACATCCAGCTCTTCAATTGCGGCTCAAACCGGATTTGAAAGGCTTTTAGAACGCTATGGCAACTGCGCCCCGCACGCAGCAGATGTGATCGTTGCACTTGGAGGCGATGGGTTTATGCTTCAAACGCTTCACGCATCGCAGAAGTTTGGCTTGCCTGTCTATGGTATGAACAGGGGCACGGTTGGGTTTTTGATGAACCCCTATCAAGAAGACGATTTGCTGGCGCGTATCACAGCGGCAGAAGAAACCGCGATCAATCCGCTGCGCATGCAAGCCACAGATAGCGCGGGGGCAGAGCATATCGCTCTGGCGATTAATGAGGTTTCATTGCTGCGCGCTGGGCCTCAGGCGGCAAAATTGCGCATCTCGGTGGATGGCCGGATTAGAATTGATGAATTGGTCTGTGATGGGGCGCTTTTGGCAACGCCGGCCGGATCAACCGCGTATAATTATTCTGCGCATGGTCCAATCTTGCCGATCGGCGCGGATGTTTTGGCGATGACGGCGCTGAACGCGTTTCGGCCGCGGCGCTGGCGCGGGGCGTTGCTCCCCAAGAAAGCCCATGTTCGATTTGAAGTATTGGATCCAGAAAAACGCCCCGTTATGGCCGATGCTGACAGCACGTCAATTTCCAACGTGGCGATCGTCGATATCACCTCTGAAGAGCATGTGCAGCATCGGTTGCTATTTGATCCTGGCCACGGGCTGGATGAGCGTTTGCTGCAAGAACAATTCGTTTAAGACGCTCCCATCCGCCGCCATAAATCATCGCAGAGATGGCCCAAACGCGCTTCGATATCCTGCAAAGCCGCCACGCAAAGGTCTTCGCGCCAGCGCTGCGCGATTAGTTGAACATTGATCGGATAGGGCTGTCCTTTTATTTCTGCCAAACCCGCGGGCAGGCAGCCGGATGGATGGCCGATGAAATTGATAGAATATGACCAAAGCGCGGCGCCCAATACGTCGGAAACACCGGCAAGCCCCTCACAATCGCGATTTGGCGCAAAAAACGGCTTTGGTAAAAACGGCGCTAGTATCAGCGGATATTTTTCCATGAATAGGCCCCATTGGCGCGCATAATGCGTGCGCTGCCCCAAGGTTTTTAGAAGCGCATCGCCCTCAAAGGGGGGAAAATAGTCAAAGTAATCCTTAAATATTTGTTGAACTTGGGGCGATCCATAAGCCTTTATATCAGCACCAAGCAAGGTTGAGACTTCGCCCAATAAGCTGCGATAGCCCATCAGCGCAGTTTCCTCCAGCAGCGGCGGATCCGTCTGTTCCACGATATAACCGGCATCTCTTAACGCGGCCGCAGCATTATCAAGGCCTTTGCGGATTTCTGGGTGGGTTTCAAAACCCGGTGTGTCGGTGCAAAAGGCCACGCGCACAGGTCCATCATGCTTGGCCAAGCGATAGGGCAGGGGCACATGAAAAGGATCTCCACCATGGGGCTGCATCAAGCTTGGCATTGCCAAATCAAGATCGCCGGCGCGCCGCGCGAGCAGACCTTGGACCGACATGGCTTGCGCCAGAATGCCACGTTCTTCTTTTTGGCTGGCATTCCAAGCGGGCACCCGCCCCAATCCTGGCTTTAAAGTCACGGCGCCATTGGCAGCGGCTGGAAAGCGCAGTGAACCTCCAATATCATTGCCATGCGCAAGCGCGCCAATCCCAGCCATCACCGCAGCCCCTGCGCCGCCGGACGAGCCTCCTGCTGATAAATGCTTGCCCCATGGATTATGCGTGCGCCCAAAAAGGGGGTTTTGCGTATCGGCGCGAAATGAAAATTCGGGGGTGTTGGTGCGCCCAATAATCACCGCGCCCGCCTTCCTAAGGTTTTCAACCACGGGGGCATCTGCCTGCGCTATAATATCTTTAAACGCCACAACGCCATTGCTTGTGGCGCAGCCTTCCTGATCAATATTGATCTTTATGGTCACCGGCACCCCGTGGAGCGGCCCCAAAGATCCGCCGTCCGCTTGCAGTTGATCCAGCGCTTTTGCTTGTTTTAGGGCGGTTTCCGCCAAAGGCTCTACCACCGCGTTTAAGTTCGGATTTACTGCGTCTAGGCGCGCCAAGGCTGCGCCCACGCTGTCATGCGCAGATAGGTCTCGCTTTTGAATAAAGGATGCGGTTTCTTGGGCTGACAGCTTCCAAATATCCGACATGCTCATATGCCTCGGCCTTTTCGTATACGCGCAAAACAAATGCAGGCTACACGTGCAAGCCGAATAAACAAGTTAAAACGCAGCTCCTTTAGGGAAGAACGCCGCTGCCATGATGACGCCGCAACCTCTATTGAGCATACCCCAAAGCTTGCAGCGCCGCTTTGATTTCATCCAGAATCACCGGATCATCAATCGTTGCGGGCAATTTGAACGCTTCATTATCGGCGATTTTGACCATGGTTGCGCGTAAAATTTTGCCAGATCGGGTTTTGGGAAGCCGGTCAACGACAGCGGCTGTTTTGAACGCAGCGACCGGACCGATTTTATCGCGGATCATTTGAACGCATTCACGGGTGATCTCGCTATGCGGGCGGTTGACGCCCTTGGTAAGGCAGACAAATCCAATCGGCAATTGGCCTTTGAGCGTGTCGCTGGCCCCAATAACCGCGCATTCAGCGACATCGGGATGATTTGCCAGAACCTCTTCCATGGCGCCGGTTGAAAGGCGATGGCCCGCCACGTTAATCACATCATCTGTGCGCGCCATAATGTATAAATAACCGTCTTCATCAACCATGCCGGCATCACCGGTTTCGTAATATCCCGGGAAAGCAGCGAGGTATGATTTTTCAAACCGCTCGGGCGCGTTCCACAGCGTGGGTAATGTTCCAGGCGGCAGGGGCAATTTAATCGCGATCGCGCCCAACGTATTGACCGGCATCTGCTGGCCTGTTTCATCCAGTATTTGCACATCATACCCCGGCATTGCCACAGCCGGGCTGCCCAGCTTTATCTCAAGCGGCTCTACGCCCATTGGATTACCGGCGATGGTCCAGCCTGTTTCCGTTTGCCACCAGTGATCGATCACCGGAACGCCGAGCAGATCATGCGCCCAATTTATCGTATCTGGATCAGCCCGTTCACCGGCCAAATAGAGCGCTTGCAAACAACTCAGATCATAGGCGGCTTTAAACTCGCCTTTCGGGTCTTCACGCTTTATGGCCCGAAACGCGGTTGGCGCGGTGAAAAAGCTGCGCACGTTATGTTCTGAAATAACCCGCCAAAACGTTCCGGCATCGGGGGTGCCGATCGGTTTGCCTTCAAAGATGATTGTGGTGTTGCCATGGATCAGGGGCGCGTAACAAATATAGCTGTGCCCGACCACCCAGCCAACATCCGACGCTGCCCAGAACACATCGCCCGGGTCCACATTGTAAATATTTTTCATCGACCAATTCAGAGCCACCAAATGCCCTGCGGTTGGCCGAACCACCCCTTTTGGGGCACCTGTCGTGCCCGATGTGTAAAGGATATAGGCCGGGTGATTGCCCTCGACGGGAATGCAATCGGCCGGATCTACGCCGCGCTGACTTTCGAACCAATCATGGTCGCGCCCCTCTTGTAGCTCGGCTTTTAATTGTTCACGCTGCAAGATTAAAACCGTTTCGGGCTTGTGCTGCGCGCTTTCGATCGCTTCGTCGATAAGTGGTTTATACGCGATGATGCGCCCGGGCTCTATGCCGCAAGAGGCGGCCAAAATGGCTTTGGGCTGCGCATCATCGATCCGCACGGCCAATTCATTCGCGGCAAAACCTCCAAACACAACCGAATGGATCGCGCCGATCCGCGCGCAGGCCAGCATTGCAATAACGGCTTCTGGAACCATCGGCATATAGATGATGACCCGATCGCCTTTTGTAACGCCTTTGGCCAATAATGCGCCCGCCAATAGCGCCGTTTTATCGCGCAATTGCTGAAAGGTTATAAAATCCTTTGTCCCCGTAATCGGGCTGTCATAAATCAAAGCGGTTTGCGCGGCGCGGCCGTTTTCAACATGTCGGTCAACCGCGTTGTAACAGGTGTTTACCAGGCTATCTGTATACCATTCATAAAGAGGGGCCCGGCTTGCATCCAGCGCGAAGCTGGGAGGGCGGTCCCAGTCAATCGCCTGCGCGGCCTCCATCCAGAAGGTTTCGGGGTCTGATTTCCAGCTGTTGTAAACGTTTGCGTATCCCATAATGCCGCCTCTTTTTGATTAGGAGCTTCAAGCGCCTTTGCGCGGCGCGATCTAATCGTCAAAGCCTTTGGCCTTCAAGGGATATCTGCCATGGGAGCGAAAAAATGCGATCTTCTGGGAGTTCTAAGCAGCTTGTTCAGAAAAGTATGAGACGCGGTTGCGCCCTAGAGCCTTAGCGCGGTAAAGTGCCCGATCTGCCTGTTTCAGCAATTCCTGTGCGGTCAGGTGCGCATGGGTTTGGGCCGCATTATACCTTAAACTCACGCCCATACTGGCGGTTATTTCAATTAAATCAGGCCCGATTTTAAGGTGGCGGATCATCGTACAAACCCGCTCTGCGATATTCCCCGCTATTTGCGCCGAGGCGTCGGGCAACACAACTAGAAATTCTTCTCCGCCAATGCGCGCAACCATGTCAGAGGCGCGCGAGACATGTTGCAGCAGCTTTGCAACGCGGCGCAAAACTTGATCGCCCGCCGCATGGCCATAGGTATCATTGACACGTTTGAAAAAATCTAGGTCAAGCACGAATAAAGCAAGAGCGTTTTGTCCTTGCGTGGCGCGCTGAAACTGGTGACATAAATGGGTTATCGCGTAGCGCCGATTATAAAGCCCCGTTAAGGTATCGGTGACCGCGGCTTTAAACCCTTCTTGGACCATCGCGCGCAACTGATCGTTGACCCGTTTATGTTCTAATTGGGTGGCGATGCGATGGGCAATTTCTGCGCTTGAAAACGTTGAGAAAAGCACATCATCTGCACCCAGATCCAGAGCGGCAAGCGTTGTTGCCGTTTCGACGCCCGCGCTGGCAAGAATAATTGCCGCATGGCGCGTAAGATCATGCGTGCGCATGCTGAGCAGCAAATTATGCGCAATCAACGGGTTTTGCGCGATGTCGAGCAAGATATAGCACAGGTTTGAGGGTCTTTTTTGATCCTTAATAAACAAAGCGGCAGGCGTGGTAATTTTAAGCGAATACTCCTTTAAAGCGTGAAACCTATCGAGCATGGCATGGGTTTGATCATGGTGAATTTGGATCACTGCGCATTTTGGTTTTGATTGAAAGACGGCTTTGGCTTCGTGAAACCCCAACGCACGATTTGTGTCTGCGCGCAGAGCAAATTCTTGGCGCGCGCGCCGGCGACGGAGCAAGCTGCGCAACCTTGATAAGAGCGCCTTTCCCGTGATCGGACGTTGCAAAATTTCATCTGCACCTGCGCGTAAAAATTGCATCCTGCAGCTGCCGTTTTGAGCCTCTAAAACAACGATTATTGGCATTTTTTGATTTGGTATTATTGTGCTGAGTTGATGCAATAAACTGGGAGATCCCCCTAAAATGATAAGGCAATCCCAAATTCGATGGGGCGCATAGCTTTCAAATTCGGCTTGAGATGATGCTGTGGTGACATGATACAAGGCATCGCGCAAAATCTGCCCAACCGGCAGTTGAGCTTTGGTTTTTGGGCTGTAAAGCAGAAGATGTCCTGACATGGCGATGGCAATTTCTAAAGCTTGTTATAATTTGAGTATAATTTTATAGATTTGTGTTAATAAATCATTTCCCCCAAACACGGATCTTATGATGACACCGCATTCGGCAGAAATTTTTGCGTTAGAGGCTTTGGCTTGGATGGCGCAGGATGAGGATGTTTTATCGCTTTTCCTAAATGCCAGTGGGAGCTCGCTTGCTGATTTGAAAGCGCAAGCACAATCTTCCGAGTTTTTGCTGGCGGTTCTTGACTTTATATTGCTGGAAGATCAATGGGTGTTGGATTGTGCAGAAGCGTGTCACTGCGACCCAAATATGATTGCTCTGGCCCGGCAGGCCTTGCCCGGAGGCGCGATTGTGCATTGGACGTGACCGGTATCGGCAGTTGTCCTCGGCTTTAAAACGCAAAAATATAGGGAAGAGATTTGATGCGATTTGATGGTTTACTATTTGATAAAGATGGTACTTTATTTGATTTTCAAGCAACGTGGAGCGGCTGGTTTCTGAATGTTTTAGCGAAGCTTAGTCAGGGTGATTCAACAAAACAAAAAAAGCTGGCGGAGGCGATTGATTTTGATCTCTCAGAACAGGCATTTTTCGCGCATAGCGTTGCAATAGCTGGCACCAACCAAGATTTGGTTGAGGCTTTAATTGGAGAGCTTGAGGGGATCAGCGAACAAGAGCTGGAAGATTTTTTCACGCAAGAAAGCTTAAAAGCCCCGGTTGTGGAAATTACGCCTTTGGTTGCGTTTTTCGATCTTTTACAGCTGAACGGGCTTAAACTCGGAGTGATGACCAATGATGCAGAAGCCGGTGCTCGCGCCCATCTTGATGCCGTTGGCGTTGCTCAAAAACTGGATTTTATCGCGGGTTATGACAGTGGGTTTGGCGCCAAGCCATCAGCAGAGCCATTGCTTGCGTTTTGCGCATCGGTTGGCATTTTACCCAGCCACGTTGCGATGGTTGGTGATAGTACGCATGATTTAATCGCAGGAAAAGCGGCCGGTATGCATTGTATCGGCGTGCTGAGTGGTTTGGCAGATCAGCGGACCTTGCAAGCTTATGCGGATGTTGTTTTGCCGGATATCAGCCATATCCCAAGCTATTTGAACCTGCGCTGATCCGCTGGCCCCGACGCTTATTAAAAACGACGAAAAAGGTCGGTAACGGGCAGGTTTTAGGTGCAATTCCGCCTTCTCGTGCTGATGTAGTAGCTGTCTGCAGGAATCGAAATGTCAGGTCACTCGGAAAAGCGGAGGCGCGGCGGGGGCCGGG
>JADHOV010000042.1 GCA_016778765.1 Paracoccaceae bacterium
TTTGGTAGGCCCGGAGGGACTCGAACCCCCAACCAAAGCGTTATGAGCGCTCTGCTCTAACCAGTTGAGCTACAGGCCCCACCTGACTGCCGTGCTATCATATGGAGAATGAAGGTCAAGGGTTTGAGATTGCGGTTGCGATATTTATCGGTTAACCCGCCTGTAATTTTAGGAGAGCGCGAAAATGAGCAAAGCCGCTAAGGAAATCACTTATGCCGATGCTGGCGTGGATATCGACGCAGGAAATGCCTTGGTAGATAAAATCAAGCCTCTGGCAAAGCGCACGATGCGCTCTGGTGTGATGTCGGGCCTAGGCGGGTTTGGCGGATTGTTTGATCTCAAAGCCGCGGGGTATAAAGATCCGATTTTGGTGGCAGCCACGGATGGCGTGGGGACCAAGCTTCGCATTGCGATAGAGACAGGGCAGCTTGAAACGATTGGTGTTGATTTGGTTGCGATGTGTGTGAATGACTTGGTCTGCCAAGGCGCTGAGCCTTTATTCTTCTTGGATTACTTTGCAACTGGAAAACTGGATGTCACTGAGGCGGCGCGGGTGGTGTCTGGAATTGCAGATGGCTGCGCACAATCAGGCTGTGCATTGATCGGCGGTGAAACCGCTGAAATGCCGGGTATGTATCAAGAGAATGATTTTGATCTGGCCGGGTTTTCAGTGGGCGCGTTAGAACGTGGCAGCTCTTTGCCCGCCAATGTCGCCGAAGGGGATATATTGCTTGGATTGAAGTCCAGCGGTGTTCATTCTAACGGGTATTCTTTGGTGCGCAAATTGGTCGAACTGTCTGGCTTGGCTTGGGATGCGCCAAGTCCTTTTGGATCTGGAACTTTAGGGGAGGCCTTGCTGATGCCAACGCGGCTTTATGTAAAGCAGGTGCTTGCGGCTCTGGCTCGGGGGGGCTTGCATGGTTTGGCGCATATCACCGGTGGTGGTCTTTCCGAAAATATTCCCCGCGTGTTGAACGGGCAGCAAGGGGTTTCGATCAATCTCGAGAACTGGGCCTTGCCTGAGCTGTTCCAGTGGCTGGCACAGCAAGGTGGCCTGTCGCAAGCGGAAATGTTAAAAACGTTCAATTGCGGTATTGGTATGGTTTTGGTTGTGGCGCCAGAGGCGCAAGCTCAAATCACCGCTCTGCTGAAGGAAATGGGCGAAGACGTTATTGAACTTGGCCGGGTGACTGATCACCCCGGTGTGCAGTATCAAGGCACCCTTTTGTGAGTGAAAAGAAAGTTGCAATTTTTATATCGGGCGGCGGCTCAAACATGCTGCAACTGATCGACAGCATGCAGGGCATGCAGGCAGCTTCCCCCGTTTTGGTGGTGTCAAACGATCCCAATGCCGCAGGTTTAGCCCGCGCCGCGCAGCGCGGTGTGGCGACTGGCGCGGTTGATCATAAACCCTTCGGGCAAGATCGCGCCGCGTTTGAAGCAAAAATAAGTAATCTCTTGGCGCCATATCAACCAGATATTATCTGTTTGGCTGGCTTCATGCGCATCCTCTCCGCCGATTTCGTGGCTGCATGGGCTGGAAAAATATTGAACATCCATCCTTCTTTGCTGCCCAAATATAAGGGGCTTCATACGCATGCGCGTGCCATTAAGGCCGGAGATGCTGAGGCGGGATGCAGCGTGCATCAAGTGACTGCTGATTTGGATGATGGCCCTATTTTAGGGCAGGCAAAATTATCAATACAACCGGCTGATACGCCGGAAAGCCTTGCGCAGCGCGTTTTGCAGCTTGAGCATAAGCTTTATCCTGCCGTGTTGGCTCGGTTTGCGAGCGATGACTTGCGGCCTGTTTTTATCACTGGCTAACCAGCCTTTCTATTCTGCCCAGACTGGTCTAGATTGCGCGGGGCAGAGCCGAAAATAAGAATATTAACAGATGAAAACAATTACCAAAACTGATGAGTTGATAGCGTTTTGCGAAGCGGCCAAAGCTTTTGACTACGTCACAATTGATACCGAATTTTTGCGCGAGCGCACCTATTATTCCAAGCTCTGTTTGATCCAAATGGCGCTGCCGAGCAAAGGCGATGATCACGCTGTCTTGGTGGATCCTTTGGCGCAGGGGCTTAAGCTTGATGCACTTTACGCTTTGTTTGAAGATGAAACGGTGGTCAAAGTGTTTCACGCGGCGCGCCAGGATCTAGAGATTTTTTGCGTGGATGCGGGTGTCTTGCCGAAACCGCTTTTTGACACGCAAGTGGCCGCGATGGTCTGTGGGTTTGGCGAGCAGGTCGGATATGAAACCTTGGTGCGCAAAATCACCAAAAACACGATTGATAAGAGCTCTCGTTTTACAGATTGGTCACGCCGCCCCTTAAGCGAAGCCCAAAAAAGCTATGCGTTGGCCGATGTCACCCATTTGCGGCAGGTTTACGAGTTTTTGCGCGCAAAAATCGAAAAAACCGGACGTGGCCCATGGGTTGAGGAAGAATTGCAAATTCTGACCAATCCAGAAACTTATCATGTGCGCCCCTCAGAGGCTTGGCGGCGGGTGAAAACCCGCACCAGCTCACCGCGGGTGATTGCCGTGGTGCAAGCCCTTGCTGATTTCCGTGAAGATTATGCGCAGACGCGCAATGTGCCCCGCAGCAGGGTGTTTAAGGATGATGCTCTGATCGAATTGGCCTCTACCAAGCCCACATCTATGGAAGAGTTGGGCCGTGCGCGCTTATTGCTGAGAGAGGCGCGTAAAGGCGATATAGCATCGGGCATATTGAAGGCAATCAATGCGGCTTTGGCCTTGCCAAAAGAAGACCTACCGTCTGCGCCCGCGCAGGATACGCAGGCACAAACCAATCCCGCGCTCGCGGATTTGCTGAGGGTTTTGTTAAAGGCGAAAGCCGAAAATATCGGTGTGGCGGCCAAACTGATCGCGGCCACCTCTGAATTGGATGCTCTGGCAATGGGGCGGCGCGATGTGGCCTCTCTTAAAGGGTGGCGGTTAGATGTGTTCGGCGATGAGGCGCTGAAGCTCTGTCAGGGCGAAATTGCATTGGTGGCAGATGGCAGTATGGTGAAGACCATTCCGGTGCTGTCCTGAGGCGTCGTGCCGCGTTGTTCTTGGCTGGTTGATTTTGTACCTACTCAGCGCGTGCTTGTGGTGTGAAAATAGAGAATTGGACTTTTTATGGCGAACCCGTCCTTTGAGGAAATTGTTGAGGATTTTGAGTTCTTAGAAGATTGGGAAGATCGCTACCGATATGTGATCGAACAGGGAAAAGCCATGCCCCCCCTGAATGATGCTTTAAAAGTACCGGCCACAAAAGTTGATGGATGCGCCAGCCAAGTTTGGCTTCATCCAAAAATCGAGGGCAATCTTTTTTCTTTTGAGGGCGATAGTGATGCTGTGATTGTACGCGGGCTTATTGCGGTCCTGCGGCGTTTGTACAATCATCTCAGTTTAGACGAGGTGCTGGCGATCGACGCTGCGGGTCAATTGGCGCGGCTGGGCTTGGATGAGCATCTGTCGTCGCAGCGCTCAAACGGGGTGAGAGCAATGATAGACCGCATTCGTTTGGTGGCCGGGCAGGCGCGTCAAGCTTGAGCTTGTAAACCCGTTTGCAAGTCACCATAGCCGGTAAAGCGGCGCTCAAAGGCCAGGCCCATGCGTTGGGCATGGGCGTGAGCAAGCTGGGTTAATTGGGCATCATCGGTCTGTGCTTGGTAGACCAAAGTTGTATAATTTCCAAAATAAGTCGTCAATAATTCGGGGTGCTGCTCAAGTCCAAGCGGCTTCCAGATGAAGGCATCGAATTGGCGCACCAAAAAATCAGTCAAATAAAACGCTGTAAATTCATCGCGCTGGGCAAACTGACGATTGCCCTCGAAAAACGAATAGCAATGTGGGCCTTCCAGCATCTCAACGCCCTGCGCGGCGCATAAGCGCTGCAAAGCGCCCCCGGTGCCGCAATCTGCATAGACCACAAAGATTTTTTCATAGTCTCGTTTATACTTGCCAATCGCTGCTTCTATGGCAGGCGTTATCTTTTCAGGATGGTTGTGAAAGATTGCGGGCAGGCATTGCAGATCAATATGCAGCCAGTTGTTGATTGTCAGAATATCCAAGATTTCGCGGGCCAACGCCCCGCAGGCCAACAGCAGGATTTTTCCGCCTTGCTTGGCGTTCATTCCATGCAAGGCCAAGTCTTGGTCATTGGGCGTTTCCACAGCTTTTTCCACGCCGAGCTCGCTTTTGGTTCAGCTTCGTCAAACACGCGTGCCGCGTTTCGCGGCACGTTAAGGTATAAGGTTAACCGGCCAATCGGTTATGCTTGCGGGCCATGAACTCTTTCGCAGTTTCCACGGCAACCGCGGCATCCCTACAATAGGCATCTGCGCCAATCGCGCGGCCAAACTCTTCGTTTAAGGGGGCACCGCCCACTAGCACAACGTAATCGTCGCGCCGGCCCTGTTCGATTAAAGTGTCGATCACCACTTTCATGTAGGGCATTGTGGTGGTTAACAATGCTGACATACCCAGAATATCTGGCTGTTCGGTGTCGAGCGCCTCTAAGTAGTTTTCAACAGGATTGTTGATCCCAAGATCTACAACTTCAAAGCCGGCCCCTTCCATCATCATCGATACAAGGTTTTTTCCAATGTCATGGATATCGCCTTTGACGGTGCCAATGACCATTTTGCCAACGCGCGGGGCACCGGTTTCCGCCAGCAAAGGTTTTAAGATGCTCATACCGCCTTTCATCGCGTTTGCCGCCAAGAGCACTTCGGGCACAAATAAGATGCCATCGCGGAAATCTTGCCCAACGATTGTCATCCCGCCCACCAAGGCTTCTGTCAGAACGCGATATGGCTCCCACTTGCGCTCAAGCAGGATATGCACAGCCTCTTCAATTTCCTCTTTCAACCCATCATACAGGTCGTCAAACATCTGTTGAACAAGTTCTTCATCATCCAATTCTGAGAGGATAATTTCATCTTCTTGATCGGCCATTCGCAACATCCTTCGTTACATGATCCAAGCGGTCGGTTGCTCTTTTTGTGTCACCTTTTGCGGAAACCTATGTTTTAGACTTTCCGGTTTACGACACCAATCGTCGTAAAGCCGACTTAGCGAAGGATAATTCAAAAAGCGATGCTCAAATTTTGCATATTTTTTATGAATTAAGCCGTTTCTATGCGTTTGCGTATGTCTGTTGCGTTGAAAATTTCTAGCGGTTTGGCAAACAAATTGGGCTTTAAAAAAGGCTTCAGGTTGGCGCGTCAAACCTTATTTTTCTTGAGCTTTCATGGAGATGAAGCGCAGGTTAATTGCGCCAATACCATGCAATCCTTTTCAAAATGCGGCGTTAATAACCGTTTATAGCGGCAGCTTTGCTGCCAATTTTAAAGGCTTTTGGGGTGGCGGTGCGGGGTGTTTATTTACGCCGCCCGCGCCGCACCCGTGTCGGTGGAGCGCTGCCCGGTTCTGTGCCATCCGTTTCAGAAGAAAACGCCCCCAAAGCCTTTGTGATGTCTTGATGGCTTGGCTTGTCTGCGCTGGGCCGCGTTTCAAGCGCTTTGCGCATCGCCGAGAGATGTTCTGGCATGGTCCCGCAGCACCCACCGATTATTGTTGCCCCGCTGTCGCGCGCCATCACAGCATAATCGGCCATAAGTTCTGGGGTTCCGTCATAGTGAATATGACCGTCGACATATTTTGGAATTCCGGCATTGCCTTTGGCGATCAATGCTTGTGCGGGCGTATGCGCTGCCAAGCCTTGCAGCGTACGTAAAAGATCTGCCGCGCCCGTGCCGCAATTTGCCCCAAATCCAAGCGGAGGGTTGGGCAAGCCACTGGCAAGCTTAACAAAAGCGGTTGAGGTGACGCCCATCATTGTGCGCCCCGCAGTGTCAAAGCTCATTGTGCCGCACCACGCCATTTCGGCGCGTGCAAAGGCCTCAGCCGCGGCGCGATATTCTTCCGGCGCTGAGATCGTTTCCAACCAAAGTATATCGGCGCCACCTGCTTTCAATCCCTCGGCTTGTTCGTGAAAAATTTCTACGGCATCAGAATGGCTAAGTGGTCCCACGGGTTGCATAATATCACCCGTTGGACCAACCGACCCTGCAACAATAATGTCTCGCTCTGATTTATCTGCAACATCGCGCCCAATCTCTGCGGAAATTTTAGAAAGGTGGAACGCGCGATGGGCCTGGTCGTGTAATTTGAGGCGGGAGGCGTTGCCCCCAAAGCTGTTGGTCAGAAATAGATCGCTGCCGGCGTCAACGGCCAATTGATAGAGTTTTCTGATACGCTCGGGATGTTGTTCATTCCATAATTCTGGCGCATCGCCGGAAAGAAGCCCCATATTAAAGAGATTTGTACCGGTTGCGCCATCCGCCAAAATCCAGGGCCGTTCGGATAACATTTTTTCAAAGGGAGTATTCATTTTTTGGCCATTGCTTTTTAGGTGCATTGAAAGACCGATGGCACCCGGGCGCTTTGCTTACAAGGCCATAATTTTCATGATAAACATGAAAAAATTGGTCTATCTTAAGCGAATAATCCGATCAAAAGCTTATGCAATCTGCGCGGCGCTTGCGGCTTTTGGCTGCATGATTTAAGGGAGGTCAACCCTGCAGACAGATTCCTTAGGAAAGAGAGCCGATGGCGCGCCGTGTAAAAATCTATGAAGGCAAAGCGAAAATTCTTTATGAAGGTCCCGAACCGGGCACGTTAGTGCAATATTTTAAGGATGATGCGACCGCTTATAACGCAGAGAAGAAAGATGTGATCGACGGCAAAGGTGTTCTGAACAACCGCCTGTCAGAGTTTTTCATGGCAGGGCTGAACGAGATAGGGGTGCCAACCCATTTCATCAAGCGGTTGAACATGCGCGAGCAACTAGTGCGCAATTGCGAAATAATTCCGCTCGAGGTGATTGTCCGAAATTTTGCTGCGGGCAGTATTTGCAAGCGCTTGGGGCTGGAAGAAGGTGCGCGCTTGCCGCGCCCGATCGTTGAATATTGCTACAAAGATGATGCGCTGGGCGACCCACTAGTCACCGAGGAACATATCGCAGCCTTTGGGTGGGCCTCGCAACAGGATATGGATGATATTTTATCGCTGGCGCTGCGGGTGAATGACTTTATTTCGGGGATTATGCTGGGGGTTGGGATCCGTTTGGCGGATTTTAAAATCGAGATTGGCCGCGTCTATGATGGCGATTTCCAACGCTTGGTGATTGCTGATGAAATTAGCCCGGACAGTTGCCGTTTATGGGATTTTGAAACCGGGCAAAAACTGGATAAAGACGTGTTTCGCCGCGATTTGGGCAGCCTAACCGATGCCTACACAGAGGTAGCGCGCAGGCTCGGTGTTCTGCCGAAAAACGCAACCAATATCACCAAACCAACCTTAATCAATTAGGCGCCTTTTTAAACGTGATGAAAGAAAGAAAATGCGATGAAAGCCAGAGTACTTGTAATGCTAAAAGCCGGCGTCCTTGATCCACAGGGCGATGCGGTTCAGCACGCGTTAGGGACATTGGGTTTTGACGGGGTAGAGCAAGTGCGGCAGGGCAAAGTGATCGATTTAGAGCTTGCCGATATGGAGGAAGCTGCCGCAAAAAGCGCTGTGACGGACATGTGCGAAAAGCTTTTGGCCAATACGGTCATCGAAAACTACACAGTCGAGATTCTACCATGAAAGTGGCGGTTGTCGTTTTTCCTGGATCCAATTGCGATCGCGATATGGCCGTTGCTTTGCGGGCAGCAGGCTTTGAAGTCGCGATGGTGTGGCATAAAGAGGCCAGATTGCCCGAGCGGATTGATCTGGTTGCGATCCCAGGCGGCTTTTCTTTTGGCGATTATCTTCGTTGCGGCGCGATCGCGGCAAAATCACCGATTTGTCAATCAGTCATCGCACATGCGCAGCGCGGTGGCTTTGTTTTGGGCGTATGTAATGGATTTCAAGTGCTTACAGAAACCGGCCTGTTGCCGGGCGCGCTAATCCGTAATTCGCACTTAAAGTTTCTTTGTAAAGACGTTGATCTCAAAGTCCAATCAACGGCCAGCAGCTTCACCTCGGGTTATCAGCAAGGTCAGGTGATTTCTTTGCCGATTGCGCATCATGATGGCAATTACCGGCTTGACGCAGAGGGCGTAAAGCGGCTTCAGGACCAGGATCGGATCGCCTTTACTTATCAATCTAACCCCAATGGTTCGGCAAGTGATATTGCCGGTGTTCTGTCTGAAAACAAACGGGTTCTGGGGTTGATGCCGCATCCAGAGCGTGCAGTTGAGCCGGCGCATGGTGGCATCGATGGGCAGGCTATGTTTCAAGGATGTATTAACCAGCTTGCAAGCGCCTGACAGAGTGAAGAATTTAGGTTAACTTGCATGCAAGATGGCGCAATTCTCTACTGATTCTTTAAAATCTTCAAAAACCGCCAAAACCCGAGCGCGCCGACCAAGCTGGCAAGTTCGGTTGGTGGTGCTGGCGTTATTGGCCTTTGCAGCGGCAACGTTATGGCTGACCAACCGCGTGCTGACGGATCGTTTTACGTTGTCGATGCGCAATCAGGCCGAACTTCGCTTGGCGCTTTATGGCAGTAACGTGATGAGCGAATTGCAGCGCGCTTCGATTTTGCCGCAAATTCTCGCGCAGGATTCCGAGGTGATCTGGGCGTTACGCGCCTCTGATTTTTCTGATATCACGGCGCGGTTTTCTGGCTTTGTCGAGGAAATTGGCGCGGTTTCACTTGTTTTGGCTGATTTGCAAGGCCGGGTTGTGGCCTCTACGCATGGCGAGGTCATCGGCTTGTCGCATCAGGCGCAAAGTTATTTTACCGCAGCGATGAGTTCTCCTCGAACTGCGTTTAGCCTTGTGCAGTCGCCATCTGGCCAGACTCGGTTTTTTTACGCGCGGCGGATACTTTCTTATGATCAGCCGATTGGTGTCATCGCGGTAGAAGTAGACTTACAAAAATTTGAGCAAGCTTGGCGCGGTATTTCCGACACCGTATTGGTTGCTGATGCGCAAGGGCAGATTTTACTCGCGACCGAGCCACGTTGGCGCGGGATCAATATCGCCGCCGCTTTGATGCGCGAGCCACCAAAAAACGCGATTGAGCGGGCGATGCGCGTCACCAGTGATTGGACGAGCGTGGCGGCAGATACCTATCTGAAAGGCGCGGCGGTACTACGCATGGAGAGTAAGATCCCTTTTCAGGATTGGCGCGTCATCTCCTTTACCGCCTATTCCGGGGTGCGCGAAAAAGTGAATGGCTGGCTGGCATTAGAAACTATGAGTTTCGCGTTATTTTTTGCGATCTTATTTTATCTAATCAATCGGCGTATGGCCGGCCGCTTAATATCGTTTCAAAAAGAATCCGAAGAGCTAAAGCTGTTAAACCAGCAATTGCATTGGGAGGTGTTGGAACGCAAAAAAATTCAAGAAACGCTGGCGGTGGCCGAACAATCCTTGGCCCAGCATTCAAAGCTTGCGGCTTTGGGGGAAATGTCGGCTGCTGTGAGCCATGAGCTTAATCAACCGCTTGCGGCGATGAAAACATATCTGGCCGGGGCCTCGCTTTTATTGAAGCGCAAGCGCCCGGAGGAAGCCTTGGCGGCGCTTGGGCGTATTGATGGTTTGATCGAACGCATGGGGGCAATCACCACACAACTTAAAAGTTATGCGCGCAAAGGCGGTGAAAAGTTGCAGCCGGTGGATATGGTTGAGGCTTTGGGATCTGCCTTGGCCATCATGGAGCCTCAGTTGAGCCACTCGAAAGTTGCGCTAGCCAAAATACTGCCAAAAGAAAGCGCGGTAGTGATGGCGGATCGATTGCGCATCGAACAGGTGTTGATCAATCTTTTGCGAAATGCGATCGACGCGGTGAAGTCGTCAGAAAATCCAGAGATCGTAGTATCTATTACCAGCAGTGACGATATTGTTTTGACCGTACGGGATAATGGCATTGGCCTAAGCGATCTTGACACGTTATTTGAGCCGTTTCACACAACAAAGCCTGCTGGTGATGGGGTTGGTTTGGGCTTAGCGATCTCATCTGGGATTCTGTCCGAGTTGGATGGTAGGCTAACGGCCCGAAACGCGGCTGCGGGGGGGGCCGTGTTCGAGATCACAATGCCCGCCTTCACTAAAAATACGGTTGATATTTCCGGTGCCGAAGCGGCAGAGTGAGAATATGGGACAGGCAATGAAAATCGCTATCGTGGATGACGAAGTTGATATGCGCGAGTCGATCGGGCAATGGCTTGCTTTGGCGGGATATGATGCGCAAACCTATGCAAGCGCGCGCGATGCATTAAAGCAGATTGATGCCAATTACCCCGGTATCGTAATCACAGACCTAAAAATGCCAGAGATTGATGGGATGCAATTTTTAAAAAAATTGCTGGCTCAAGATAGCAGTCTGCCGGTAATTATGATCACCGGGCATGGCGATGTTCCGATGGCGGTTGAGGCCATGCGGTTGGGGGCGTTTGATTTTTTAGAAAAACCGTTTGACCCTCAGAGGTTGAGCGCATTGGCGAAAAAAGCCAGTGCAAGCCGTCGCGTGACCCTCGACAATCGTCAATTGCGCCGCGAGCTTTCGGATACCGCGCAATTATCAAAAAAACTCATTGGCAAATCAAAACCGATGAACAAGCTGCGCGAAGATATTTTGGATTTCGGTCTGTCGGATGGGCCTGTTTTGATTTCTGGTGAAACGGGAACGGGTAAAACGCTCGTCGCGCATGCATTGCACGCGGTCGGCAACAGGGCGGGCAAAGCCTGCATCTTGATGTCCTGCAGCGCTTTTGATGAGGCCAGCCTTGCGCGGCGCCTTTTTGGGCCGATCTTGCCCGAGGATGATTTTTTGCCAGCGGTCGAATTGGCGCGGGGAGGCAGCTTGATTTTGGAAGACTTTCACGTTTTGGGCGCGGTGGCACAATCCCAATTGTTGAACTTTCTTAACAAACAAGGTGATCCAGCTGACGTTAAGATTATCGCGATTAGCAATCTTCAAGCCGTCGGGCAGAGCCTTTGGGATTGTTTGCGCAAAGACCTGTTTTACAGATTTGATGCGCTGCAAATGACCTTGCCGCCCCTGCGCCAGCGCGGAGATGACATCTTGTTGATGTTTAACCAATTTTGTTGTGATTTCGCCGATGAGTATGGCAGCGAAATTCACGGTTTGAAGCCTCAGGAAGCGGCGCAGATTTTACAGGCGCCCTGGCCAGGAAATGTCCGTCAATTGATCAATGTTGCAGAGCAGGCGGTTTTGCAATGGCGCTCTGGCGAGGGAAATATTTCGGCGCTTTTGCTGGATGAAAATGAGGATGCCTCGAGCGTGGTAACCACTGAGGGAAAGCCGCTGAAAGAATATGTTGAGGCGTTTGAAAAAATGCTGATCGACAACACGATGCGGCGGCATCGAGGCTCGGTGTCAAAAGTGATGGAAGAGCTTAGCCTGCCGCGGCGCACGTTGAATGAAAAAATGGCGAAATACAAGCTGCAACGCAGCAGTTACTTATGAGTGTATCGAAGCTGAAATGTCTTGTCTGGGCCAAATCCGCCATGCATAAAACCAAAGAGAGGCTAGAAGCAGCGATGCAATTAGGTTCCAGCTGGCCATTGATAAGCTCAAAAAGCTCCAGGCAATTTCATCGCAACGGATGATCGGCGCGGCCATAATTTGCGCCATAAGCTGTTCCGTGCTGAGCCCGTCAATAGAGCCGGAGGTGCAGGTATCTGGTCCCTGCCACCATTTTTGTTCAATACCGCTATGATAGGCAGCAATTGCTGCCGTGCTTAGCGATGCAACGCCGCCAAGCCAAAGCAGTAAGCGGTGTTTCACTCGCGCAAAGAGCACGGCCAAAACGATTGCCAGACCATGCGGATATCTTTGCCAAAGGCACAACTTGCAGGGGGCAAGCTCGCCAATATATTGAAATCCAAAGGCGGCCAGTAAAATGACCAATGATCCGGCGCCGGCCAAAAGCGCCAAGCGGCTCGCGGTTACATCCATTTTGTTCCCCAAAATCCTAACGCCAAAAGGCATAGAAACGCCAGAAATGTCCAGCCCAAATACCGTTCAATGAAATTGCGGATGGGCTCTCCATATACTCGCAACAAAAGCGCAACCGTAAAAAAACGAAGAGTCCGAGCCAGAATTGCCGTGCTTATAAAAAGCCCCAAGGGCATTGCGCTCGCGCCTGACATGATTGTAATCACTTTGAACGGAAATGGCGTGACACCGGCGCCCAAAACAGCCCAAAATCCCGTATCATTGAAACGCTCGGCATAGGCGGCGATTGCGTCGGCCTTGCCCATAGACAACAAGATTGGCTGGGCAATTTGTTCAAATGCAAACGCGCCAAGCATATATCCAAACAAACCTCCGAGCACGGAGCTTACCATCGTGACCGCGGCTAAAAAGAATGCCCGCTTGGGCGTAGCAATAATCATCGGGATCAACATGACATCGGGAGGGATTGGAAAAACCGAGCTTTCGATAAAGGCGATAAATGCCAAAACCAAAACGGCTTTTGGATGTTTTGCTAAACCCATCGTCCAATTGTAAAGTGACCTTAGCATCTGCATTGACCTATTATTTCTGATCGCATTCAGCACGTTCTTACAGATTGGTCAAGTTGCGTGGCGAGGCTCTAGCTCAAAACGCCGCCCCCCTGAAGGCGGGGGTGGCTTTAGGGTTTAGCGGCTTTGGCCAAGCTTTTTAGTACGCCAACTAAAACTGCCATTTTATTCAGCTCATGCTTGGCAAGATGCGGTTTTAAAGCGCTCTCTACGGCTGAAGCCAGGCGCTGTTTGGCCGCTGGACGATGCCAGCCATAAAACTCAACCGCATTCAGGTTTTCATAAAGGCGAAAGCTAATATAGGTGTGGTTTGCATCCAGCGTGAAAAATTGATCATCCTGCTCTGCGCCCTTTAATAGCGGAAGAAATTTGCTGCGATCACTGCGCTGGGGCAGTTCAATAAAAAAATATTTACGTTGGTTTTTTGCAAAACGCGCAAATCCCCAACTATTTTCGGGTTGAGAAAACTGAACCGCGCATCCGCTGATATGGCCCAGAGCCAAAGCGGCAATATGAGCTGGTGTTTGGGTTTCGCTGCTTGCTAATTCTATAATAGGAACCAGCATAACTTGTTCACGCTCCTGTCGGTTGCTTGATATATATTGGGATAAGGCTTTTCGATCAGTCCTGCTACTTTTTATTTTACGCGCTGTTTTAACTTTCTGAGTAATCACCAAGGGCTAGCGCCATGCCGTAAGGCAGAAAGTTTGTTTTTAAATTTTAATAAATAGAATTGTCATTTTTATTTTTCATTTATATATCATATTAATACTAATTAAAAGTAAGCGATCTACTGCTTCAAAGGAGAAGGTTGTTCTATCTTGCCTAGATCATCATATATTATGCTTTGGATAATATGCATTTTTAATGTTTTAAGCGGGTGCTTGTCGCAGGTGCAAGAAAATAAAGAAACATCCAACTTGTCAACAAGCCCGAGCAACCCCTTAAAGTCTTTGATGATTGATAGATATCAAAACTGCCCTTTAACCTATCTCGGATCAGATTTAAGTTATGAGTCTATTGTGGCGCAAAACAAGCTATGCGGTTATAAATAAAGCGGCATCACCTCTTATTTTATGATGGAAAGCTAGGTCGCGATGCGTATATATGAACGCGCTCAAGCATAAGGGGTCGCTGATATGTCACAGGCTTATTTGATCGCTGACACAAAAATCCATGATCCAGAGAAATATGAAGCCTATAAACGGCTCGCAAAACCAATCGTCGAAGAATTTGGCGGCGAATATATCATAAGAGGAGGGCGTCTTGACGTGGCGCAGGCCGATCTATGGTCGCCATCGCGTTTGGTCGTGATACGCTTTCCCACTCGAGATGCGGCCTTGGCTTTTTTAAGCAGTGAGGCGTATCAACCGGTGAAGGCTATTCGGTTGCAAGCCTCTGAGGCCACGGTTACTGTCGTAGAAGGGTTTGCTTAAGCGCGATCAAGGCAGCTATCGGGCGCTGTTCGCCTATCGGTTAAGGATGGACTGTAAGTGCACTTTAGTTAATTCGCTGTGTGGCTTTGGTGCTGGCTGCGCGCGTGACTTGTCGCCTGCAGCGTGGCAACGCTTTGTTCGTATTCTACATCTGTAAGTTTATTCAGCCAATCTGCCATTGTTCCATCCAAGCGTTCTTGAATGGCAATATGGGTCATCGCATGCGTAGGCATCGCGCCGTGCCAATGCTCTTCGCCCGGGTCTATCCAAACCGTATCGCCGGCCTTTATTTGCTGCGCGGCTTGGCCGCGCAGTTGAACCAACCCAACACCTGAAAGGACATGGAGCGTTTGCCCCAAAGGATGCGTGTGCCAGGCCGTTCGCGAGCCGGGTTCAAACGCAACCTTGAGCGCATGCACCCGGGCCGGGGCAGGGGCTTCGATTATAGGGTCTTGCCAGACGGTTCCTGAAAACCAATTGGGTGAGGCTTTTTTGCTAGGACGAGTTTCCGCACTATAAGTTTTCATATGACAATCTTCCCAAGTTTCATCTACGTGCGGCGGCGCATGTCTGATCAAGCTATCAGCAATACCGCTCGGGGCCAATCCATTGCTGCTGGGAATATCGATCGCCATGGGCCCAGCCCACAGGTAATATGCTTTCGATTTGTGCAATATTCTCTTTTGACAAGTTAAGACGTGCGCCCGCGCAATGTTCCAAGAAATGCGGCACAGAGCGCGTGCCAGGGATGGCAATAATATGCTCGCTCTGATGCAGCAACCAAGCAATTGATAGGGCCGCCGCCGATGTGCCCATCTCTGCAGCCAATGCGCGAAACTTTGCGGTTGCTTCAATATTCGCACTTAAATTTGGCTCAATAAAGCGCGGATTGCTTTTCAAAAACCCCATTGTTGCGATCTTTTGCGTTGTGTGAGGGCGGTCGGTCAACAAGGATCGCCCCAAAGGAGAAAAGGCAACTAGCGCCGTTCCCAAGTGTTTGGTGGCTTGAACCAACCCAAGTTCGGGGCTGCGAACCGATAAGGAATATTCAGATTGAACCGCAGCAACATGATGAATTTCTGACGCTTTTTTCAAAGAATTGGGCGCGATTTCTGAAAATCCAAAAGATCGAATTTTTCCAGCTTTAATGAAGCCGGCCAGTGTTTGCGTCACCTCTTCTATTGGGCGATTTGCATCGCGCCGATGAACGTAGAACAGGTCGATTGTTTCGACCTTCAGCCGCTGTAAGCTTTTGTCTAATTCTTCTGTCAAATGCTTTGCGCTGTTGTCAAAAAAATTATTGCCCGTTTCGGAATCGCGGCGAATGCCGGCTTTTGTGGCAAGCGTGAACTTGCCCGCTGCCGACGCTTTGTTTTGTGTCAAGAAGTTTCCAATTGCTGCTTCCGATACCCCCATTCCATAGACATTCGCGGTATCGATATGGCTAATACCTTGCTCGAGCGCGGCGTAAAGAATGCGATGCGACTGGGTTTCCGTGGTGGTGCCATAAAAATTACTGAATGACATCGCACCGACCCCTATTGGCGAAATATCAGGGCCAAACTTGCCAAGTTTTCTTAATTTCATATTTGCCCGAACCTAGTTTAAATAGAGCTTATTCTCTGCACTTAATCTGCGCCTAGTTTGGTATTATAAAAACGTTAGAGCAAGGGCATAGGGAAGCGTTTTGCGCCGCGAGGTTCCGCTTTTCAGTGATATTTTAGCTCTTTTTTAGAATGCAAAAGGGAAAAAGTTCCTGACATGGCGATTACGTGTTTCAGGTCTAGCTCTCAGACAGTCGCGGAAAAACGCTAATCACCAAGGCTTTCATTTAGGGATTTGAACGTATCTTGCATCCGTTGCGAGTCTGAGCAATCAAATTCCATAACCATAGTCGGAGTTGCTTTTTGGCTTGGAAGGTCAATCCAAACTGCCTTATATTTTGAATTTAATTGCAGCTGGATTGGGTTATCCTGTTTGGTCATAAGGCGCGCTTTCCCGTTTGAGAATGGCACGGTGCGCCCGGTGGTCAAATCACTCACTTGAAACGCTGTATCTGGAACTGAACATGCGTTTTTCAAACTAATCATGGAAATGATATCTTGTTTTTCAGGCTCAAAAATCGCCTTGAGGCGCGCGTGATTTTCATAAGCGAAATAGGCTGACAAAGGTGCAATCAGCAACGTGGTGAGAAGGGCAGTAATTAATCGCATTGGGTGTCTGTCCTAATGGATTGCCGGAAATATGCGCACGATGTCGATGGTAAATGAACTTCTGGGTTTACGCTAGGTGGAAACTTCGATATCGAAGCATCAAGATTCGAGCCGGACAGCTACCATCGGTTCGAATTGGTTCGATCAAATAGGCGCCCTCTAAAGATGGGGAGTTTCAAAACGAAACCTGACGGGCTTGTTTTGCGTTTCCTGGGGTTTTTTACGCCCTCGCATAAAAAGCTGATTGGGCCCAAGTGGCGGAATGGTAGACGCAGGGGATTCAAAATCCCCCGCCTTAACGGGCGTGCCGGTTCGAGTCCGGCCTTGGGTACCACCTTTTCTTTAGATTTATCATATAATCAAAGGAAGCAAGGGGGTTTAACCCCTACGGGCACTTACAGCGGGAACGTTTTTATAACTTTTGGGAAGTTCCTGTTAGGGAATGTCTGTAGCTACTCAGCAGTGCTTCTATCGTAAAATGTGTAAAACGATAGTTGCAGTGGTTCCTTTTCTAAAGTTCATCGTCTGCTTCCTGACAGAGCAACTGAAGTTTCTTAAGTTCTTGCACCGTTGGCTCGTAGCGCTTCTTCTTGTGCTCCGGCTCGCCAAGGTAAACCCCACTGAAGGCTTGGTTCGGCGGCAGTCCTTCTTCCTTTAAGACAAAGTTAACGACCGCCCTTATGCTTGTGATGTTTCTCGCGATACTGTCTTGATCGCATTGTCTAAGAGGCGCAGTCTCCCTAGGTCACTTGTAAACAAGCTCGGACCACCTGTGTTACCCCTCCAGTACGACCTGAGACATGATATTAACCTTCACGCCACAGCTAAGACATCAGGCTCTCTGACATACCTTAAGAGCCATAGAAAAAGTGAGTTCCAAAAGTGGGAATCAGGTTCCCATTTTTGGAGACTGATCCTGAGACATTTTCTATTGTATGCTTCATTTTTTTTATTTCTCCTTTTAGGACAGATGCCATGCACCCTCCACTCCAAGCCAATAATATGAACTTAAAGCACCTCAAGCCCCTCCTACTTGGGACATCTGCTTTTGTTTGCCTTGCCTTAGCGGCACCGGTTTTGGCTGCTGATTTCACCATCACATCTGGAACAACAACCAATGATGGGAATACGATAAATGGTAATGACTCTGTAACTGTAACGGGAGCATTGGTTACGACAGGGGTCAACGAAGGTATCGATACCACTGGTGGTACGAATACGGTTTCTGTCTCAGAGGCTGGTAGCATTGAGACGGCAGGGGGAGGTGCATTCGGCATTTTTAACAACGGTGGCGGTAACGCTACCACCGTCTCTGGCAAAGTTGAGACGGCAGGAAATAGTGCATACGGCATTTTCAACTTTGGCGACGACAACGAGACTATCATCTCTGGCAGCATTGAGACGGCAGGAAATAATGCATACGGCATTTACAACCTTGGCGCTGGCGATGAAACCACCCTCTCTGGCAGTATTGAGACGCCTGGGGTGGGGGCATACGGCATTTTCAACACTGGCGTCGGCAACGAAACCACTTTCTCTGGCAGTATTGAG
>JADHOV010000043.1 GCA_016778765.1 Paracoccaceae bacterium
TTCAAAACGGCTTCAGCCCGCGCCATCAATTGCCTCAAATCAGAATCCGCCAAGCGCGTCAGCACCAACACTTGCGCGCGCGATAAAAGCGCTGCATTCAGCTCAAACGAAGGGTTCTCGGTACTGGCCCCCACCAATAAAATCGAGCCGTCTTCAATATAGGGTAAAAACCCATCTTGCTGCGCGCGGTTAAACCGATGGATCTCATCCACAAATAATAATGTTCCACGCCCATTTTTATGCCGCAAACGCGCTGCTTCAAAACATTTTTTCAAATCTGCAACGCCCGAAAAAATTGCGCTGATTTGTTCAAAGAAAAGATCCGTATGATCAGCCAACAAGCGGGCTAATGTGGTTTTTCCCACGCCAGGTGGCCCCCAGAAAATCAACGACGTCAACTGTCTGGAGGCAAGCATCGCCCCCAAGGGCGCCTCCGGCGCCAATAATTGCGCCTGCCCGATCACCTCCTCAACGGTTTTTGGGCGTAAGCGCTCAGCCAAAGGAACCGGCCCCTGAGCCGCATCTGCATCGCTGGAAAAAAGGTCGCTCATAACCGAAACCGCAACGCCAAGCGCCGTGCTCCGCGCAAAACAACGATTTTACCCCGGCCATTGGCCGCTCTTAATCTTCGGTCAATATCTTGAAGCTGTTCCAGCGCCTCTCCGTTCACCGCAAGGATCACATCGCCAACCCGCAATCCAATCCGGGCCCCCAATGTCCCAGTGTCTAAGATAACAAAACCAACGCTGGTCCAGCTTAATTTATAACGCTCTTGTATAGCAGGATTTAACGTGCTGACTTTAAGCCCTGATAAAACACTATTTCTAGACAACACGGTTTCGATCGCTGGCGGGATATTTGGCGCGGCGGATAATTCAACCGCAATCACACTGGCACGACCGTCTCGTAGGCGCGTTATTTCTGCAAATGCGCCCAAGCCTGTTACGGATAATCGATACAGCATCTCTTCTGGTGTGGTCACTGCAGCACCATTCACATCCTTGACAATATCACCAATCTGAAACCCTGCTGCGCGAAATGGACTTTGCGGATGTAACTCGGTCAGTAAAATACCTTCATAGGGGCGCAAGCCAAGCGTATCGCTAATATCGGAGGTGAGTGTTTGCGCCTTCAATCCCGCCCAAGGCCGCTGAAACGATGACGCGCCAGCTCGTGCTTGCGCCACAAATTGTTCAACCAAACTGGCTGGGATTGCAAAGCCGATACCATTTGAGCCACCTGAGCGCGTAAGTATCGAGGTGTTTATGCCGATGAGCCGCCCCTGCATATCAACCAATGCTCCACCAGAGTTTCCTGGATTAATGGGCGCATCTGTTTGAATAAAATAACCGCGCTGATTGCCAATGGCTGCGCCTGAGCGTGCCAATCCTGAAATAATCCCGCTGCTGACCGTTTGGCCCACCCCGAATGGATTTCCAATCGCCAGCGCCAATTCACCAACTTCAACCGTTTCACTTTCTCGTAGCGTCAAAAACGGTAAATCGGGCGCTGCCAGCAATTGCAAAACCGCCAAATCCGCTATTTCGTCGCTTAACAAAACCTGGGCCTGATATTCACGCCGATCCTGCAAGACCACGCGGATTGTGGTTGCTTGGGCCACAACGTGATAATTCGATACGATCAAACCATCGCTCGACACCAATACACCAGAACCCAGTGAGTTTTCAATTTGAGGCCGCTGCGCACCAAAATTTTGGAAAAAATTGCCAAAAAAGGGATCATCTGCAAACGGACTGCGGCCACGAGTTTCCACCCGGCGCTGCGCATAAATATTCACCACAGCCGGCGCGGCAGCTCTCACCAAGGGCACAAAGCTAAAGGTCATCTCTGCGCGCGATTGAGGCACCCTGTCACCCGCAACAAGGGGCAGCGCCACCCCGATCGCAAAGAGCCAAAGTAAAATCCCAAAACGCATTTTTAAACCTTTTAAACAGCCGGCCTCGAAGATATGCGCAAGCGCTCAGGAATTTACAAGATATCTTCTGAAAAACAAAAACCCCCGGCCAATAGACCGGGGGCAATACATGTTCTCAATCGCGCGACGCTTAGTCCTGAGCAGCTTCCTCGGCGGCAACGCGGGCTTTGTCCGCCGCGCCTTTTGCATCGACATCACGATCTACAAATTCAATAATCGCCATTGGGGCCATATCGCCATAGCGAAAGCCAGCTTTCATAATCCGAACATAACCACCTTGGCGCTCTTTGTAGCGTGGGCCTAATACATCAAATAGCTTTGTGACATATTGGTCTTCTTTCAACTGCGCGGCGGCCTGACGGCGCGCGTGCAGATCACCCCGTTTGCCCAATGTGATCAGCTTTTCAACGATCGGACGCAGCTCTTTGGCTTTTGGAACCGTGGTTTTGATCTGCTCATGTTCGATCAGAGATCCTGCCATATTCGCCCAAAGCGCTTTACGGTGTTCGTGGGTCCGGTTTAGCCGGCGGTATCCTTTTGCATGACGCATTTTTCATCTCCTATATTTTTGCTTTGTCTGGCAGCCGATGCGTGTCAGCCACTCTCCTTGGGGCAGATGCCCTGTTTTCCCCGCATCAAGCGGGCATTTAAAAGGCGGGCGCTACACCCGCCCTATTCCTAAAAATTATCTTCGAATTTCTTTGCCAGATCTTCGATATTATCCGGTGGCCAATCTTCGACATCCATTCCAAGATGCAAGCCCATGCCAGACAGAACTTCTTTGATTTCGTTCAGAGATTTGCGGCCAAAATTCGGCGTCCGCAACATCTCCGCTTCCGTCTTCTGGATCAGATCACCGATATAAACGATGTTATCGTTTTTCAAGCAATTTGCCGAGCGCACCGACAATTCAAGCTCATCCACTTTCTTCAACAGCAGCGGATTAAACTCGAGACTGTCTTCATCTTCGTTGCGACCCGCAGTTTCTGGCTCGTCAAAATTCACGAAGATCGACAATTGATCCTGCATAATACGCGCTGCATAGGCCACCGCATCATCCGGCGTTAAAGAACCATCTGTTTCAACTTTCAAGGTCAATTTGTCATAATCAAGCACTTGGCCCTCACGGGTTGGCTGCACATCATATGATACTTTTTTGATCGGCGAATAAATCGCATCAATTGGAATAAGACCGATCGGCGCATCTTCCATTTTGTTCTTATCTGCAGAGACATAGCCTTTGCCGGTGTTCACCGTCAGTTCCATAAACAGGTCTGCCCCATCATCTAAATGACAGATCACATGCGATTTGTTCAAAATTTCGATACCAGCGCTGTCAGAAATATCCGCGGCAGTGACCACACCGGGGCCTTTTGCGCTGATCGACAGGCGCTTGGGCCCTTCAACTTCCATCTTTAAGGCCACGCCCTTAAGGTTCAACACAATGTCTGTTACATCCTCGCGTACGCCGGCAACTGAAGAAAACTCGTGCAGCACATTGTCAATTTGCACACTTGAAATCGCAGCACCTTGTAGCGAGCTCATCAAAACACGGCGCAACGCGTTGCCCAATGTCAATCCAAAACCGCGTTCCAATGGTTCTGCAACCACTGTGGCCACGCGAGCCGGATCGTTTCCCGGTTTAATCTCTAATTGTGCGGGTTTGATTAATTCAGCCCAATTCTTATGGATCATGCGTCCCTCCATTCTTGCAACTGCCCCATGACCAAATAGCCAGTCGCGCCCGAGGTTAAAATCACAAAGCGAGGGCTGCCCGCGGGCACCCCTATTTCAAACATAGCGCGTGTTTATACACGACGGCGCTTTGGTGGACGACAGCCGTTATGGGCCATCGGTGTCACATCGCGAATGGATGTGATGTTAAACCCAACCGCAGCCAAAGCACGCAACGCGCTTTCTCGCCCAGAGCCGGGCCCTTGCACCTCGACCTCAAGCGTTTTCACGCCATGATCTTGTGCTTTGCGCCCTGCATCTTCAGCCGCCATCTGCGCTGCATATGGTGTTGACTTGCGCGAACCTTTAAAACCCATCGTACCGGCCGAAGACCACGCGATAGCGTTGCCTTGCACATCAGAGATGAGGATTTTAGTGTTGTTAAACGAAGAGTTCACATGCGCAACACCGGCTGCGATATTCTTGGAAACCTTCTTCTTGCCTGCACGGCGAGTATCTCGTGCCATAATCTATGCCCTTTCCTATTTCTTCTTGCCAGCGATGGCTTTGGCAGGGCCCTTCCGGGTGCGTGCATTGGTATGCGTACGCTGACCACGAACTGGAAGGTTACGACGATGGCGCAGACCACGATAACAACCAAGATCCATCAAGCGTTTGATGTTCATCTGTGTCTCGCGGCGCAGGTCGCCTTCAACCGAATAATTGGCGTCAATATGCTCGCGCACTGACAGCACTTCTGAATCGCTTAATTCATTTACACGACGCGCTTCGTCAATATTGACGGCTTCGCAAATGGCTTTGGCCGAAGACAGGCCAATTCCGGTGATATAGGTAAGGGCGACTGGAACCCGCTTATGCGACGGGATGTTTACGCCGGCGATACGTGCCACGTTATATTTCCTTTTCGTTGCGGTTCCGTAATCCCGGAACCTTTTTTCACAACGTCCGATCGCCTGCCTTGGCCGGGATCGAAGCTGTCTCAGGTAATCTTGCAGATAGAAACGTTTACCTGCAAAACTCGTTCAGTTCAGAAGTGTCAGGCCTTAAGAGGATTTAAAGACCCAGTCAAGCCCAAACCTTCGATCAATTCAAGATGTTGGCAATTTCAGATTGAACCGTATCAATGCTGGCAAGACCATCCACCGATACCAGCTTATCATGAGCAAAATAATACCCAAGAAGCGGCGATGTTTTCTTGTAATATTCCATCAAACGTTGACGCAAGCTTTCCGCGTTATCATCCGCGCGGCGGGTGAACTCGGTGCCGCCACAATTTACACATATTCCGTCGGCAGGCTGAGGTTTGGTGATGTCGTGATACACTTCACCGCATGAAGCGCATGTAGAGCGCCCTGTGATACGCGCCACAAGAGCCGCATCATCCACTTTCATCTCGATAACCGATGCTAATGATTGGCCACATTCTTTCAATAGGACATCCAGCGCCACCGCCTGCCCCAACGTCCGGGGAAACCCGTCAAAAATAAAACCGCCGGCATTTGCCTCTGACAGTTTTTCGCGGATCAAACCGATCACAATGTCATCCGTGACCAAATCCCCGCGGGCCATCACCTCTGCCACCTTCAGACCCATCTCGCTACCGCTGCTTTTGGCATCGCGCAACATATCACCAGTCGACAACTGTACCATGCCGCGGGTGTCAACAAGATGTCGCGCCTGCGTTCCTTTTCCGGCGCCGGGCGGGCCTAACAGAATAATGTTCATCGACGAGCAGGTCCTTTTTTCCGGCGCGCCTTGCCTTTGCCGCGCAGCTGCGATTTCTGGATAAGGCTTTCATACTGATGTGCAAGCAAATGCGATTGAACTTGCTGAATCGTATCCATTGTCACCGACACCACGATCAAAACCGATGTCCCACCAAAATAAAACGGAATCGCCAGTTGGCCGCGCAGAATCTCAGGTAAAAGGCACACGGCAGCAAGATAAGCTGACCCCAAGACCAGCACGCGGTTCACCACATATTCAAGATGCTCAGCCGTTTTTTGCCCTGGGCGAATACCGGGAATAAAGCCGTTCTGGTTCTTTAGATTATCGGCCACATCGTCCGGCTTGAAGGACACATTGAACGTGTAGAAATACGCAAAGAACACGATCATAGCTGTGAAAAAGGCCAGATAGAGTGGCTGGCCGGGGCCGAAATATGCCAAAATAGTCGACATAACCGGGCCGGTTTGCGACCCTGAAAACGTACTGACAGTGGTCGGCAAAAGCAGCAATGAACTGGCAAAGATCGCTGGAATCACGCCGGCCGGGTTCACTTTTACAGGCAGGTGGGAGTTTTGCCCCTCCATCACCTTCATGCCAACTTGACGGCGCGGATATTGGATAATGATTTTGCGCAGAGCGCGCTCCATGAATACCACGAAGGCGATTGTCGCGATCACCATCACAATCACGCCTACAATAACCGCCGGGCTGATCGCACCAGAACGTCCAGAGGCAAAGAATTGCGCCAAAGCAGAGGGAATTTCGGCAATAATGCCTACGAAAATGATCAACGAAATCCCATTGCCAATGCCGCGGGCTGTGATTTGTTCGCCCAGCCACATCAGAAACATCGTACCGCCCACCAGCGTGATCAGGCAAGACACGCGGAAAAACATACCAGGATCGGTAACCAAATCACCTGCTTCTAAGCTGGCCGCCAATCCGTAGGCCTGCAACGTGGCTAGAAAGACGGTTCCATAGCGCGTATATTGGTTGATTTTCTTACGGCCTTGTTCGCCCTCTTTTTTAAGCTGCTCTAGCTGGGGCACCATCGATGTCATCAGCTGCACAATGATAGAGGCCGAGATATAAGGCATGATACCAAGGGCGAAAATACCCATCCGTCCAAGTGCGCCGCCCGTAAACATCGTGAGCATGCCACCAATGCCGCCCTGCGCCTGTTCCATAAATTCACGCAACGCGGCGCCATCAATACCTGGAACGGGAATAAACGTGCCAAGGCGGTAAACCACCAACAGACCCAAGGTAAATAGTATTCTGTTCCGCAGATCGGTCGCCTTACCCAAGGCTGCCCAGCTGGTGTTTGCGGCCATTTGCTCTACTGCGGATACCATTTCAATCTCTCTTTATAGCAAACGCCGCCAAGAGCGTTTTCCGGCTCGTCGGCGGCGTTATGGAAAACTTCAACCTCTATGTAAGCAGCCCAAAGCGGCTTCACAAGATGTTATTCTTTAGTTGCGGCCACTGGCGCTGCAATTGTCAGGCTACCACCGGCTTTTTCAACCGCTGCAATGGCAGATTTTGACGCGCCTGTCACCGTAAGCGTCAATTTTGAGGTCAACTCGCCCTTTGACAAAATGCGAATTCCGTCCAATTTGCGGCGCACCAAGCCAGACGCGATCAAAACGTCCTCAGACATATCTGTCTTTGCGTCTAATTTACCGGCTTCAATAAATTTCTGGATCAAACCAAGGTTAACAACGGCAAATTTCTTGCGGTTCGGCTTGCTAAAGCCGCGCTTTGGCAAACGTTGATACAAAGGCATCTGGCCGCCTTCATACCCGTTAATCGCCACACCTGAGCGTGATTTTTGACCTTTGATACCACGGCCGGCAGTTTTACCCTTGCCAGAGCCTGGACCGCGCGCCACGCGTTTCTTCTTGCGTGTTGCGCCTTCATTATCGTGTAATTCGTGTAATTTCATGTCGCTTCTCCTTTGCCGGAACTGCCCTTCGAGCGACCAAAGGGGCAAACACGGCGTTGCACTTGATTCTGTGACCTCAAAAGGCCACCGGAGGCGTATAGACTCAGACACTCCTTCATGCAAGCCCTAGAGCACCCAGCATTCAGATCATGGTGCCAAATCGTTTCGACGCCGGTAAAGCCTCCGCAACGCCCCAGTTCGGCGCTGTCAAAAGCGGCCCAACAAAAGCCTGTGGTTCATGCGCGCAACTTGCCTAAGGTTTTATCGCGAGCAATCCCTTTCATCGCAACAAGCGGGCGTAAAATGAACAAGCGCGCTTCGTGCAAACTTCGTCGGAAGGTGCAGCTGGTCAGTCGAATGCCGGCTGATCCGCGCTGATCTCAAAAAAGAATACGGCGTCATGCGTCAATCGTGCCAAATGATCTCCGTATTCAAAAAGCAAAACGCCCCGAGAAATCCCCGAGGCGCTTTTATTGTCACTTTTAAAGGGCGCGCTTTAATTATCGCGCTCTTCAATAATCTCAACCATATGTGGGATTTTATTCACCATACCGCGCACCGCCGGGGTATCTTCCAGCTCACGGGTTTTGTGCATTTTGTTTAGGCCCAGACCAATCAGCGTTTGACGCTGCTTTGCAGGGCGGCGGATCGGAGACCCGATTTGTTTTACAACAATTGTTTTCGCCATTCTTTTGGTCCTTAAGCTTCTGCGGTTTCAACCGCGTCGGCTGCTGCCGCGGGCTCATCGCGTTTCAGGATATCAGCAACCTTCTTACCACGGCGTTGCGCCACCATACGAGGGCTCGATTCATTCAACAGACCGTCAATTGTTGCGCGGATCATGTTATATGGATTTGACGATCCAACTGATTTTGCAACAACATCCTGCACGCCAAGCATCTCAAACACAGCCCGCATCGGACCACCAGCAATGATACCTGTACCCGTTGCGGCGGTGCGCATTACAACTTTACCAGCGCCATGACGGCCCTGTACGTCGTGATGCAAAGTGCGGCCTTCGCGCAATGGAATACGCACCATCTGGCGTTTGGCTTGCTCGGTTGCTTTGCGGATGGCTTCAGGAACTTCCTTCGCCTTCCCTTTGCCATAGCCCACGCGGCCTTTTTGATCGCCCACAACCACCAATGCGGCAAAGCCGAAGCGTTTCCCACCTTTTACGGTTTTCGACACCCGGTTGATCGAAACGAGGCGATCGGCGAACTCAGGCGCTTCATCGCGATCGCGACGGCCCCGGTTGTTTTGTTCTCTAGCCATATCTTCGTCTCCTTAAAACTTAAGTCCACCTTCACGGGCGGCGTCAGCCAAGGCTTTGACACGTCCATGAAAGAGAAGCCCACCGCGATCGAAATAGCAGTTATCAACGCCTGCTGCTTTTGCGCGCTCGGCGATTGCCGCGCCTACTTTTGCAGAGGCCTCTACGTTGTTTTTGCCAATAATACCAAGATCTTTTTCCAAAGACGAGGCAGCGGCCAACGTACGACCATTCACATCATCGATCAGTTGAACGCTGATGTTTTTATTACTGCGGAAAACCGACAGGCGCACGCGCCCTGCATTTACCTTACGAAGTTTGTTCCGAACGCGCAGACGGCGCTTCAAGAACAGTTGTCTTTTGCTATTTGCCATTATTTTGCGTCCCTACTTCTTCTTCCCTTCCTTGCGGAAGATAAATTCGCCTTTGTAACGGATCCCTTTGCCTTTGTAAGGCTCTGGTTTCCGCCATTCACGTATATTAGCGGCCACTTGGCCTACACGTTGCTCATCAATTCCTTCGATAGTGATCTCTGTCGGCTTTGGCGCCGTTACAGTTACGTCACTTGGGATTTGGAAATCAACATCATGCGACAGACCAAGGTTCAACTTTAGAACATTGCCCTGCAACTGCGCCCGATATCCAACGCCGGTGATCTCAAGTTCCTTTTTGAACCCGGTTGTGACACCCGTCACGAGGTTTTGAACCATCGTACGGCTCATACCCCATTGCTGAAGCGCGCGCTTTGAGCTGCCACGCGGGGTGACCGCAACGGCGCTTTCATTCACTGCGATGGTCACATCGTCAGTCGCCTTGAAGCTGCGAGTACCTTTTGGACCCTTCACTTCGATCATCTGGCCAGATACCGACGCGCTTACGCCCGTTGGTAGCTCGACAGGTTTTTTACCAATACGAGACATTCCTGACCCCCTTAGAAGACTGTGCAGAGCACTTCACCACCAACATTGGCAGTGCGCGCAGCCGCATCCGACATAACCCCTTTCGGAGTTGAGACAATCGACACACCCAAGCCCTGACGGACGGAAGGAATGTCTTTAACGCCCAGATAAACGCGACGACCGGGTTTTGAAACCCGCTTCAATTCACGAATAACAGGCGTACCATCATAATATTTAAGGCTGATTTCAAGCGCAGGATGGCCATCGCTGCCCGTCATGCTTTCATAACCGCGGATATACCCCTCATCTTTCAGCACATCCAAAACCCAAGCACGCAATTTCGAGGCAGGCGTCGACACCACTGATTTTCCGCGCATTTGAGCGTTGCGGATTCTCGTCAACATATCGCCGATAGGATCATTCATAATATCTCTCCCTTACCAGCTTGACTTAACCATGCCGGGCAGTTGCCCGTTGGAACCCAACTCGCGCAGCATAATCCGGCTGACCTTGAGCTTGCGATAATACGCATGCGGACGACCGGTCAATTCGCAGCGGTTATGCATGCGGTTTGCCGCGCTGTTGCGGGGCAATTTCGCCAATTTCAAACGCGCTTTGAAACGCTCTTCCATTGGCAGATTGTTATCATTCGCGATTTCTTTTAACGCAGCCCGCTTTTCGGCAAATTTTGCCACCAGGCGCGCGCGTTTCTTTTCGCGTTCGATCATTGCTTTCTTAGCCATGTCTAAACTCCTTTTCGCGGATCAGCTATTGAAGGGCATGTTGAAATGGCTCAACAGCGCCTTGGCTTCCGCGTCGGTATTTGCGGTGGTGGCGATGACAACGTCAAAACCCCAATTTTCATCAACCTTGTCGAAATTAATCTCTGGGAAAACGATATGCTCTTTAATTCCCAGCGCATAATTGCCGCGGCCGTCAAAACTTTTTGCAGACACACCCCGAAAGTCGCGGATACGGGGCATCGCGATTGTGATCAACCGGTCAAGAAACTCATACATCCGCGCGCCGCGCAGCGTGACTTTCGCACCCATTGGCATTTCTTCACGCACCCGGAAGCCTGCGATAGATTTCTTTGCCTTGGTGATAACCGCCTGCTGTCCAGCAATCGTCGACAGATCTGCCTGCGCAGATTTGGCTTTCTTACTGTCTTTAACCGCCGCCTTACCAGCACCGATGTTCAGAACAATTTTATCAAGGCGTGGGATTTGCATATCGTTTTTATATGTAAATTCTTCTTTCATCGCGGCGCGGATTTTTTCATCATACAATGCGCGCAGACGGGGGGTGTAATCAGCAGTATCAAGCATCGATCACGTCTCCTGTTGTTTTGGCAAAGCGTATTTTCTTACCATCTTCGATTTTGAAGCCAACGCGTGTTGCTTTGCCATTGGCATCGATCAAAGACAGATTAGACAGCGAAATCGGCATCGCTTTGGGCAAACGTCCGCCCTGCGAGTTTTGCGTTTGCTTGGTGTGGCGGATCGAAATATTGATCCCCTCAACAATTGCCTTTGAGGCAGATGGATCGACAGAAGCGATCGTACCTTCCTTGCCCTTATCTTTGCCGGCAAGAACGATTACTTTGTCACCCTTACGAAGTTTCGCAGCCATTACAGCACCTCCGGTGCAAGTGAGATAATTTTCATGAAGCTTTTGGCGCGCAATTCGCGAACCACTGGCCCAAAAATACGCGTACCAATCGGCTCGCCGCTATTGTTCAAAATCACGGCAGCATTGCTGTCAAATCGGATCGCGGTACCATCTTCACGGCGGATTTCTTTGGCGGTTCTAACGACAACAGCTTTACGCACATCGCCTTTCTTGACACGACCGCGTGGGATGGCTTCCTTCACCGAAACGACGATCACGTCGCCCACGGATGCGTATTTACGCTTGGAACCACCCAACACTTTGATGCACTGTACCCGGCGTGCGCCGGAGTTATCAGCTACATCCAGATTGGTTTGCATCTGGATCATTCGGTTTCTCCCGACCTGTGGGGGGCTTTCACCTGTTCCCCAGGGTTTCGATTAAACTAAAAGGTCTTTCGGCTTACGCCTGCAGAACCTCCCAGCGTTTGGTTTTGGACTTTGGTGCACATTCGATAATCCGAACCGCATCGCCGACCTTAAAAGTATTATTTTCATCATGCGCCCGGTATTTTTTTGATTTCCGGATCGTCTTTTGCAAAACTGGGTGCTTAAAACGACGCTCAACAGATACAGTAACCGTTTGTTGATTAGCGTCACTTGTCACAACGCCTTGTAAAATTCGTTTGGGCATTGCTTAGGCTCCCTGCTCAGCGGCCGCATTGGCTGCTTTTTCGTTCAAGATCGTTTTCACACGGGCCACATCGCGCTTAACTGAGCGCATACGGGCTGTATTTTCAATCTGCCCTGTGGCCTGCTGAAAGCGCAGGTTAAAGGCCTCTTTTTTCAGACCTGCCAGCTCATCACGCAGCTGGTCCGGTGTTTTATTTCGAAGTTCATTGGCGTCCATCGCCTTATTCCTTTTCTACATCACCAGAAGGCCCCATTGGGTTACCCTTGCTCTAGTGGACAAAATAACAGGCCCCCGCAAACACAGGGGCCAGCTAACATTACCAATCTTCGCGGATGACAACTCTTGTCTTAATAGGCAATTTCATCGCCGCCAACCGAAGTGCTTCCCTTGCCACAGAATCATCGACCCCGTCAATCTCAAACATGATCCGGCCGGGCTTTACCTTGGCAGCCCAGAAATCGACAGAACCTTTCCCCTTACCCATCCGAACTTCGGTTGGCTTTGAGGTCACAGGTGTGTCCGGAAAAATACGAATCCAAACGCGGCCCTGTCGTTTCATGTGCCGTGTCATTGCACGACGCGCGGCTTCGATTTGGCGCGCAGTAATGCGCTCAGGCTGAGTGGCCTTCAAACCGTAGGTGCCAAAGTTAAGATCGGATCCGCCCTTAGCTTCACCATGAATCCGCCCTTTATGCATTTTACGGAACTTTGTGCGTTTTGGTTGCAGCATGGTCTACTCCCCCCTAGCGCCGACCGCCGGCACCACGAGGTGCTGGACCGTCTTGAAGTTCTTGTGCTTTGCGATCGCGGGCTTGCGGATCATGCTCCATAATCTCGCCCTTAAAAATCCACACTTTGATACCAATAATCCCGTAGGGTGTTGCGGCTTCAACATTCGCATAATCGATATCAGCGCGCAAAGTATGCAGAGGCACGCGGCCTTCACGATACCATTCGGTACGCGCGATTTCCGCTCCGCCCAAACGACCTGCGACGTTGACACGAATACCCAAAGCGCCCATCCGCATAGCGTTTTGCACGGCGCGCTTCATGGCGCGGCGGAAAGAAACCCGGCGCTCCAATTGCTGCGAAATGCTTTCGCCGACCAATTGAGCATCAAGCTCAGGCTTGCGTACTTCAACGATGTTCAAATGCAACTCAGATGCCGTCATATCTGCCAGCTTCTTACGCAGAGTCTCAATATCAGCGCCTTTTTTGCCAATAATCACCCCAGGGCGCGCGGTATGCACGGTAACCCGACATTTTTTATGAGGGCGTTCGATAATCACACGCGACACACCGGCCTGTGCACAATCTTTCTTGATAAATTCGCGCATGCGCAGATCTTCAAGCAACAAGTTCCCGTAATCTTTGGTATCCGCGTACCAGCGGCTATCCCAAGTCCGGTTGACCTGCAGGCGCATACCAATTGGATTAATTTTCTGTCCCATTAGGCTTGCTCCTCAACTTGACGCACTTTGATGGTGAGCTCTGAGAACGGCTTGATAATCCGCCCAAACCGGCCTCGCGCCCGTGGGCGACCACGTTTCAACGTGATATTCTTACCAACATAGGCTTCAACGATCACCAATTCATCAACATCTAAATTGTGGTTGTTTTCAGCATTGGCTATCGCTGATTGAAGGCATTTACGCACATCAATCGCAATCCGTTTTTTGCTGAACGTCAAATCATTCAGAGCTTTGCCAACTTTTTGACCGCGGATCATTCCTGCAACCAAATTCAGCTTTTGCGGGGAAGTTCGAAGCATACGCAGTTTTGCCATAGCTTCATTCTCGGCCACGCGGCGGGGATTTTTATCTTGGCCCATGGCTTACTTCCGTTTCGCTTTTTTATCGGCACCGTGACCGTAATAGGTCCGGGTTGGCGAATATTCGCCAAATTTTTGACCGATCATATCTTCAGATATCATCACGGGGATGTGCTTACGGCCATTATAAACACCGAAAGTCAAACCCACGAATTGGGGCAAAATTGTTGAACGACGAGACCAGATCTTGATCACTTCGTTGCGTCCACTTGCGCGTGATGCCTCGGCTTTCTTAAGCACATAGGAATCAACGAAAGGACCTTTCCAAACAGAGCGAGACATTTTTTAACGCCCCTTCTTCTTGGCGTGGCGCGAGCGGATAATAAGCTTTTGCGACGCTTTGTTTTTATTACGTGTGCGTTTGCCCTTGGTAGGTTTACCCCAAGGTGTCACTGGATGACGCCCCCCTGAAGTACGCCCTTCACCACCACCATGCGGGTGATCGATTGGGTTCATAACAACACCGCGAACAGAGGGACGTACGCCTTTATGGCGCATGCGGCCCGCTTTACCAAAATTTTGGTTGCTATTATCGGGGTTTGACACAGCGCCTACGGTGGCCATACATTCCTGGCGCACCAAACGCAGCTCACCCGAGCTTAAGCGGATTTGTGCATATCCACCGTCGCGGCCAACAAACTGCGCATATGTTCCAGCCGCCCGCGCGATTTGACCGCCTTTGCCAGCTTTCAATTCAATATTATGCACGATGGTACCGATCGGCATACCCGAGAAGGGCATTGCATTGCCCGGCTTAATATCTGCCTTGGCAGCGGCAATCACCTGATCACCCACAGCGAGGCGCTGGGGCGCTAGGATATATGCCTGCTCACCATCGGTATATTTAACCAATGCAATAAAGGCAGTCCGGTTGGGATCATATTCGATCCGCTCAACCGTTGCCGCAACATCCAATTTGTTGCGGCGAAAATCTACGATGCGATAGAGACGCTTTGCGCCTCCGCCACGACGACGCGAGGTGATACGTCCGGTATTGTTCCGACCGCCCGATTTTGTCAAACCCTCAGTAAGGGATTTAACCGGACGTCCTTTCCAAAGCTCCGAACGGTCGATCAGCACCAGCCCGCGCTGGCCCGGCGTCGTCGGTTTATACGACTTTAGTGCCATGCTTTCTGTCTTCCGTTTGCTTAGCGGCAGAAACTCTGCCTATGGTGAAGCCCCCCGAAGGTGGCCAAATTTGGATCAAAAGGATCCCGTTCTTAAAACGACGCAGCCCCAAGCGAGGCTTGGAGCTGCTACGATTCGTTGCCTTCTATCAAAGACCTGTGCTGACGTCGATAGTGTTTCCATCCTCTAACGTCACATACGCTTTTTTGACATCTTTGCGCCGACCTGGGCTGCCCCGGAACCGCTTGGTCTTCCCTTTCGTGATCGTGGTATTTACCGCCTTCACCTTCACACCAAACAAGCTTTCAACAGCTTCTTTGATTTGCGGTTTATTTGATTCAATCGCCACTTCAAACACAACCGCGCCAGACTCTGACGCCATTGTTGCCTTTTCGGTCACAATCGGCTTGCGGATCACGTCATATAATTCAGGTTTAACGCTCATTTGAACCGGGCCTCCAAAGCTTCAACGCCCGCTTTGGTGATAACCAAAGTATCGCGCTTCAAAATATCATAAACATTCGCGCCAGCAGACGGCAGAATATCCAAACCTGTGATATTGCGCGCTGCGGAGGCAAACGCCTCATCAACGCTTGCACCGTCGATAATGAGGGCGCGTTTCCAGCCAAGGTTTTTTACCTGCTTGGCCAAAGCCGCCGTTTTACCGTCGGATGTGGCGGCATCCAAAATAACCAACGACCCGTCGCGGGCCTTTGCCGATAAAGCGTGTTTCAAGCCGAGTTGACGCACCTTTTTAGGCAGATCATGGCCATGACTACGCGGCGTTGGGCCTTTATAGATCCCGCCTTTGCGAAAGATCGGAGCGTTGCGATCGCCATGACGCGCCCCGCCCGTGCCTTTTTGGCGGTAGATCTTCTTGGTGGAATAGCTGGTCTCAGACCGCGTTTTTACCTTATGCGTGCCCGCCTGCGCGTTGTTACGCTGCCAACGCACAACGCGGTGCAAAATATCAACGCGTGGCTCCAACCCGAAGATTTCTTCGCCCAAATCAATGCTGCCGGCAGCGGCGCCATCCAGTTTAATCACGTTCAGTTTCATGCGTCACCTCCTTCGGTAGCAGGCGCTTCAGTCGCAGGCTGCTCGGCACTGCGCAAAGCTGCCGGAAAAGGCACATCGCTTGGCAAAGGCTTCTTGACGGCATCCTTAACGGTGACCCAACCCCCTTTAGAACCGGGCACAGCGCCTTTGATCATGATCAATCCACGATCCGCGTCGGTTTTAACCACCTGCAAATTCTGAGTGGTCACTTTCGCGGCCCCCATATGGCCAGCCATTTTCTTACCTTTGAACACTTTGCCTGGGCCCTGACACTGCCCCGTAGAGCCGTGCGAACGGTGACTGATCGATACACCATGCGAGGCACGCAGTCCGCCAAAATTATGCCGCTTCATCGCGCCGGCAAAGCCTTTACCGATCGATGTGCCAGACACATCGACATATTGACCCGCCGCGTAGTGATCCGCAGTGATCTCCGCGCCCACCTCGATTAAATTCTCAGGTGCAACGCGAAACTCTGCCACTTTGCGCTTGGGCTTAACTTTTGCCACGGCGAAATGTCCGCGCATCGCTTGCGATACGTTTTTGGCCTTGATTGATCCAGCACCCAATTGAACAGCTGTGTAGCCATTTGCTTCAGAGGTGCGTTGTGCAACAACTTGCAGATTATCCATTTGTAAAACGGTGACAGGGATCTGCTTGCCGTCTTCCATGAAAAGACGAGTCATACCCATCTTTTTTGCTATAATTCCAGAGCGCATCCGTTTGCCCTCCTTAAACAGAAATCTGCACGTCAACACCGGCAGCAAGATCGAGCTTCATCAAAGCATCGACGGTCTGAGGAGTTGGGTCAACGATATCCAAAAGCCGTTTATGAGTACGGATTTCGAACTGATCGCGTGATTTCTTATTCACGTGAGGACCACGCAGAACGGTGAATTTTTCAATTTTATTCGGCAGCGGAATAGGACCACGAACAGAAGCGCCCGTGCGCTTGGCCGTGTTCACGATTTCCTGCGTGCTTGCATCCAGAACACGAAAGTCAAACGCTTTCAATCGGATGCGAATATTTTGGCTTTGCATAGTCTTAGCCTTTTTTCTCGGCGTTAGAGTTGAGAGGAAGAGGCTAGGTCATTCTAACCCCTTCATCGAACACATACGGCACTGCGTAAGTGCCAATTTTAAGTCAGGCCCGACGCTATTCCGACGGGCCTGTTACCAGCTCGAGTAACTCTTACTCGATAATTTTTGACACGACGCCTGAGCCGACGGTGCGGCCGCCTTCGCGGATCGCAAAGCGCAGCTTATCTTCCATCGCGATTGGCGCAATCAGCTCCACTTCGAACTTCAAGTTATCGCCGGGCAT
>JADHOV010000044.1 GCA_016778765.1 Paracoccaceae bacterium
CTTGGCGCGATATGTGCCCCAATGCGTACTTGTTAGGGGCAGGGCAGGTGTTTTTACCATAGCGCTAACCTTCAGCCGGCTGGGTTTGATGTGTAGCGTTCCTGCAGCTTCACGCTCCAGGCAGCGGTCATTCGGTCTGTGATGATCGCTATAATGGCCATGCCGATCCCGGCGATGATACCAACGCCGAAGTTGCCATCACTTAACCCAATATAGACTATCTGTTCCAACCCGTTGGTGCCAACGAGGGCGGCAATCACCAGCATTGCGATGCCGTACATAATTGTCTGGTTTAGGCCCAGCATCATCACCGGCAGCGCCAGTGGGATTTTGACCTGCCAGAGCATTTGCCGCTGCGTGGTACCAATCATTGTTGCAGCCTCAATGACGGTTGCGGGGAGACTGCGCAACCCGTGCTCAGAATAACGGATTGCTGGAACAATTGCATAGGCGATGATCGCCAGAAGGGCAGTGAACTCCCCAATTTTGAACACCATCACAAAAGGTATCAGCAATACAAATAATGGCATGGTTTGCAGCGTGTCATTGAAAGGACGAATAATCGCCGAAACCCTGTCGTTATGCGCTGCCCAGATACCTATAGAAGTGCCAAGAAAGAAAGAGACTAGAACTGCAATGCTGCAGAGGTAAATCGATAAAATCGCCTCGGGCCAGATGCCTGTGACAACAATAAAACCGAGCCCCAATGCTGTCCCAAGCCCCAGAACCCACCCCCCGATTTTCCACCCTGCCACTGCACAAATCAGGAGTAGTGCAGGCCAAGGTATGCCGGTTAGGCCGAAGTAGATTATGATCGCAAATATCAGGATAGGTATAGCTGTCTGCGCTCCTCTCTTATAGGCCGTCCAAACTGCCAGCATCGCCATGGAGAGTGAATATATAATCGTATGTACTAAGGTCAGCTCAAAGCCCCAAGTAAAGGGACTCACCGCTCCTTGAAGGCCAATCTTTGCTGGAAGCATTACGAAGAAAAAGGCAAATTTCTTGATGGCTTCAATCTCATCACGAAAGTTTGCGACGAGATAGGTCAGGCCGCTGTTCATTGCTTTTGCAGGGCTGATTTCCCAATGCCGCGGCCATTCGTTCAGAATGCCCACAATCTGGGCTAACACATAGAAAAAAGTAGCGCCAAGCACTGCTGCGATCCAGTAACGGTGTCTTTGGGCAAAGGTTTTGTCTTCTGGGTCATATTGCCCGGACTGCGCCGCGAAGCCGGCGGTAATCCGGTCAATCACCATCGCCATAAGTGCAATCACCATTCCCGCCAGCAGGCTTTCGCCGAATTGCGCTTTGCGGATCTGGCTCAGCACTTCCCAGCCGATATCCGAGGTACCCCCGATGATTGACGCGATGATCACCATACTCAGTGAAGCCATTGTGGCCTGATTAACCCCCAAAAGGATTTGTTTCAATGATGATGGGATACGCACTTGCCAAAACAGTTGTCCCGGCGTAGCCCCGGACATCAGGCCGCTTTCAATTACTTCTGGCGACACCCCGCGCAATCCTAGAATCGTATTACGCACCATGGGTGGAAATGAATACAGTACAGATGCAATCAGCCCGACCACTGTGCCAAAACCGAACAACATCAGAATGGGAAGCAGATAGGCGAATGATGGTACGGTCTGCAACACGTCCAGCATTGGCATGATGACCCTAGCAGCTCGGTCCGAAAAGAAGCCCCAGACGCCAAACGCAAACCCCACAAGAATGGCCAACGGCACAGAGATGGCAACCAATGACAGCGTATTCATGCTCTCGCTCCAATAACCAATTAGCAACATGTAGAGCATAGAAAACAAGGTAAAAATTGCTAATTTTCGCCCCGATGCCGCCCATGCCACGGTACAGAATAGGAACGTCGTCACCGACCACGGCAGTGCATTAAGGATAAAACGAACCGCCTTTATTGGCCATTCCAACGCCCATGAGACTCCCAAAAAGAACCAGCCAAAGTAATCGACTATCCAATCCATTACCGCGTTCAGCCAGTCAGAAAGCGGAAGAATGAAACTCTTAGGATATTTGGCCATCCATGCCCATTCGCCTTGAAGAGCCAGGCACATTAGCGTTACGATAATTACACTTAGCCAATGAAGACTATCTCGATCAATTTTAAAGGGCATCGACCGGCCTCTTGTGCACATCTATCTCAGCACAGCCACTTGCCAGCGCAGCGACAAGACCGCGTGCAGTGGCGGTACCCAGAATTGAGCCGTCTCTGGCCTCGACGATCACGCCATTTTCGCCTTGTGACAGCTTTGACAACAGCGTTTTAACAAGGGAGCCCTCAGAAACCCGTTCCATACCAGCTACTTGGTTGGCTCCGTCTTCCATAATGTCTTCGGCACGCAGGATACTTTCCCAAGGAACATCTTGGGTGAATTCACGCACGTAATCATCGGCAGGATTTAGGATCAGGTCAACGGGACGCCCGATTTGGACAACCGCCCCATCACGCATAATTGCCATGCGGTCGGCAATGCGCAGGGATTCCTGGAAATCATGGGTGATGAAGACGATGGATTTGTGCAGTTTGGACTGAATGCGCAAGAACTCATCTTGCATTTGCTTGCGGATCAGAGGGTCGAGTGCTGAGAAAGGTTCGTCCAGCAACCACACATCTGGTTCTACCGCTAATGATCGGGCAATGCCGACACGCTGTTGCTGCCCGCCGGACAATTCTTTTGGGAAATTACTTTCACGCCCCTCCAACCCAACCAATTCTATCACACGCTTGGCTTGTTCGTATCGTTCTGCTTTGCCAACACCCTGAAGTTTTAATGGAAAAGCGATGTTATCGATCACGTTGAGATGCGGCATTAAACCAAAACTCTGGAAAACCATGCCCATCTTGTGGCGACGAATGTCGATTAGTTCGGCATCTGATTTCTTCAGCAGATCTTGACCATCCAGCAGGATCTCTCCTGCGGTTGGTTCAACGAGACGGGAGAGGCATCGTACGATCGTCGACTTGCCAGACCCGGACAGCCCCATGATCACGAAAATCTCCCCCGTGTGAACATCAAAGCTTACATCGGCATTGGCAACAATATGAGCGGCATCGCGCAACTTGTCCGCAATCTTCTCAGGGTTTGCAACCTTCCCTTGTACTCCATCAAAAAACTGATCGGGCTGCACACCATAGATTTTCCAGACGTTGCGGCACGACAACTTAACTTCACTCTTGTCATGTGTCAGGGACTTCATTTGGTGCTCCGGGTCAAAATGGGCCGTTGGGTCTTTACCAAGCGAACCCAGCCACAGTTGGTGTAACCTATTTTGGTTTGCTCACATCTTGCAGAGAATAAATAACGTCTTACGGGGCGGCTCGCTGAGCGAATCGCCCCGATTCAATTAAATCAAAAACAAACCTATTGAGTTGCTGCGTCAATCCAGCCTTGCCATATAGCTTCGTTATTGGCGAGCCACTCAGTGGCGACCTCTGAAACATCGCGGCCTTCACTATCCACGGCCAAGATTGCCGCGTTTTCGTCAGCATTTGTAAGTGTCATTGCTGACAGCATCGCAAAGGCTGCTGGCCATTTTTCTTCAAAGCCGCTCCAGGCTACTTTGTTGACCGTTGCTTGTGCAAAGCCGCAAGCAGTGTCGCGTTGTTGTGTTTCCTCACTACACTCACCTTCAGCTTGGGCCCATTCGACCCAATTGAAATCATGTGCGGCAAATATCCAATGGGGCTGCCACATCATCATCAGTATGGGATCTTCTGATGCCAATGCTGAGGTCAATTCGGCAATCATAGCACCTTCACTTCCGCCAGCGATCGCGGTGAACGGCAGATCAATGGCCTCGACAACGTCACGTGACCGTGTACCCCAGTCGGCAGGGTATGTAATCAAACGCCCCTCGGGAAAAGTCTCGGCTCCGGCAAATGCCTGCGCGCAGTCGTACAGCGCTTTATAGCTTGGCAACCCGGGACACTTTTCTTCCATATATGGTGGATAAATCCATCCTTCTTTTGGCTCCAGTCCAAGGTTCCCTAAGACAACTATCTCGCCGGATTCGACTGCCTTTGGGTAGATATCTCCGACGTTGTTGCTCCAAACTTCGGTCTGGAAATGCAAGTTTCCTTGCGACAATCCCGCGTGCTGTGGGAGTGCGCCGGCGCTGACATACTCAATATTATAACCCATCTTTTGCAACATTTCGCCCGCAACGTAAGTCGAGAAGTGCTGACCTGTCCAATCATTCAGGATCACCTTGATCACATCATCGCTTTCGGGCACGCTATTCGCCAAAGTAGCGCCGCTCGATGAAAATAAAGCGAACGCACATACAACGGCACCCGCCATTTTTGAAATCTTTGTCATAGTCTCTCCCTTTAGGTATGGACGCTCCACCGTTGGAAGTCGCCATTTTTTTTCTTATTGTAGATAAAACTTACCATTAGAAAATTTTTCATGTCAATGGTTGTTTTTTGTGGGTTTTTCGACCAAACTATGCCAATAAAAGAAACGTAGATTTTTGAAGGTGCCCCTATATGCGAACCAGTTCCATCCGAGCTATTAGACGCGTCGAACTGTCTCGTGCGGCCTTTGAGGCGGTGATTCGATACGGTTTGCGAAAAACCACATTGGAAAAAGTCGGTGATATTGCTGGTGTTTCAAAAGGTGTGGTGCTGCACCATTTTAAAGATAAAAGTGCTTTACTTGAGGCCGTGTTCCGAAGATCTAACACGTTGCTCAGCGGATCCGTTGTCGAATTATACCGCTATGCAGTTACCCCCTATGAACGGCTCTGGGCGATTATCGTTGCCAATTTTTTTGAAACGATTTTTAATCGTCAAGTGTGCCAGGCTTGGGTGTCTCTGATTTCTGAAGTGCCTCATAATACAGAATGCCAGCGCGTTCAGATTGCTAATAATGAACGAATCAGAACCAACCTGATGCACGAGTTGAAGCATTTTTTACCTGAACAAGACGCCGAGCAGGTGGCGCGCCATCTGGGGGTCCATATTGATGGTATTTGGGTGCGCGCTGGCCTGTTGCCGCACCCGGTCGAGACCAATATGGCCATATCGGAAATGCAATTTGCCATTGAAAAAATGCTGCCTTTTGATGAAATAAGCGCCGCCAAGCATAAAGAGGCTCGCAAAAAGATCGAGGCAATTGCAGATATTGCGCTGGGTTCCAAGGCTTTTAAAGAAAAATTCCTGCAAGTTTAGAGCGCTGTTTAATCATTTGGATAGAGATTTCTAAGTGGGCGACGGAGCGCCAAGAGTGGTTCCAGCATGCTCGCCCCGGCGATAAGCAAAACGCCCGTAAGTTCGCGGATGCCAAAGGGTTCGCCAGCCAGAAGCGCCACCGAAATTGCCCCAACGACGATTTCGGTCATGAACAATAGGCCAACGATACCTGGGCTTAGATATTTTGGCCCCCAAAGCGAGGCATAGGTTCCGGGTAAAACCAGAAGAGCCATGAAAATCAGTAGCAATGGCAGCGCCGGTAAAGCCTGCTCAACTTTTGGTATATAAGCAGGGGCCAGTAAAAATGCAGCGCTTGCCGAAAAGATCAGCGACCACTGAAAAAATCCGGCCGTCAGCTCGATGGCTGAATGGCTTTCAGACATGCGCAGGCGCACCGTCGCTATCGCCCAAAGAACCCCCGAGGCAATACCAAGCCAATCCCCTATATTTTGCGGGATGGGAAACCGCGCGCCCAGACCAAAAATGGTCAACATGCCCAGAATGGCCATCGCCATAGCAACTATGCGGCTTGGGGTGATCGCATCGTTTAGAAAGATCCGTGCCAATATCGTCGCCCATATCGGCGTGAGATAAAACAGCAGCATGGCCCGCACCACATCCGTGTATACGATTGACGTTGAGTAAAGCAGCAATGCTCCGCCCGATAACATTGCGGTTAGTTGCAATGAAAGCCCGCCCTTTTTGACATGCTTCCATCGCTTTAGGGTAACGGGAATTAGGCAGATTGTCGGTATCAGAAAATAGACAACGGTGATCCAAAGACCGTGAATGCCTGCCTCTTCGAGAGCCCTAAGGGGAATCCAGAACAACCCCCACACGGCGCCTGCATAAAGGCAGGCAAGTTTCGCTTTGACTTCAAGAGATGCGTTCAACAAGTTGCCTCCGCAAGGCTCACGCACGTGGATTGATGATGCTCACAAAGATCGTGCAGAGCCGATACATTAAGGTCAACACCAATCCCCGGCTTATTTGAAAGATGTGCATACTCTCCCTCTAGAAGGAACGCTGTAAGCGCAAATTTTTCACCATGTTGGATATATTCGGGATATATTTCGGCCATTTCAGCGTTGGGGATCGACGCGCAAACATGGAGCATCGTCGCAGCCGCAACGGTCATCGAATTCCAGCAATGTGGCGAGATCTGAACGCCTTGCTGGTCGGCCAGTTCCGCAATATCAAGCAGGTCCAGAATCCCTCCTACTGCGGCTATGTCAGGGTTTAAAATATCGGCAGCATCTGCAGCCAGTACGGCGCGAAAATGTGCCAGACCGCAGTGTTTTTCACCCGTCACAACGCGTAGTGCCTGGTCTTTGCGGATCTGAGCAAGGGCCCGGATGTCGCTGCCGTCGATGGGTTCTTCAAACCAATAGGGGTGCGCGGGTTCGATTGCCTGTGCAATTTGTATTGCGGCGTCGGCATTGTTTTGGGAATCCAAATCAACCAGAAGCGCAATGTCACCGCCTATTGCAGCGCGCACCTGGTTTACGCAGTTTACGGCGTCTTGCGCCGTGTGGTTTAACATGGGGTGGATTTTGATTGCCCTATACCCCTGAGCGACAAGATCGGTTGCGCGCGTTTCAAGCGAAGCGACATCCCATTGCGTGGTGCTCCAAATATTGCCATAGATTGCAATGGCGCGGTTGTGATTGCCCCCCAATAAGTCGCAGAGCGGTGCGTTCAAAAGTTTGCCTAAGATATCCCATAAGGCCATTTCCAACGCGCTACTCGCGGCGCTAAACTCTAAGCTCTGATAACACGCCGCGGCGTGCTTTGTCAGATCACGAAATGCCCAAGGTGAAATAGATTTTAATTTGCTTGCCGAGCGACCCAGCGCATGAATGATTTCTGCAACCGCTTTTTCACGATAGGGCAGCACAAAAGCTTCACCCCAGCCATATAGTCCGTCTTTGGTGGTGAGGCGAACGAACAAGCAGGATTTTACGTGCCCCCATTCAACGCCTTCCGTCTCGGGAGCGGTAATCCAAGTTTCCAAACGCGCCAACGCGATCTGGCCAAAATTCAGGCCGGTTGCGGTTTTTAGACATTCTAAAGCCGAGTTTAATTGCAAATAACGTCTCCGCGCAGTGTTCAATTTTTTACTAACCCTTGGTCAGTATATTGTCAAACGGTAAGTTTATCTGTAAAGGAAGAGTCAACAAAACGCCCACGCAGGCGATTCAAGAATCAAAAAGGCGTGGGTTAGGCGAAATTTTTGCGGAGAATGTCGAAATGGAATTCGATTACATCATTATAGGGGCAGGATCTGCTGGCTGTGTTTTGGCCAACCACCTCAGCAGTGATGTGCGCAATCGGGTTTTGTTGATTGAGGCCGGTCCTGATACGGGGGCGCTCTCGCTCAAAATGCCGGCGGCCGTCTTGTCAAACCTGACCAGCACAAGGCATAATTGGGCATTTCAAGGCGAGCCTGAGCCCGGGTTAGATGGCCGCGTAATTCAGCATGACCGCGGCAAAACAATCGGTGGATCGTCATCGATCAACGGCATGGTGTTCATCCGCGGGCACGCGTTGGATTATGACGGGTGGCAGCAGGCCGGATGCTCCGGTTGGGGATATGCAGATGTGCTGCCATATTTCAAACGTATGGAAACCTATGGCGGCGGCCGGGATGAGTTCCGCGGCGTTGGTGGTCCGCTTCACGTGCACCGCGCAGAGCCTAAGGATCCAATCACGCTGGCCTTTATCAAAGCGGGCCAAGAGGCTGGATACCCCCTAACAAACGATGTGAGCGGCTACTGTCAGGAGGGTTTCGGAGTCTCGGATCGCACAGTTTTTAAGGGCGAGCGCTGGAGCACCGCGAGGGCGTATCTTGACCCGGTCCGTAAGCGATCCAACCTGACCATACTGACGCGGGCGCTGGTGCAGAAAATTACCTTTGAGGGTAACAAAGCCGTGGCGGTGACGTATAAAAACAGCGCTGGCATCTTGCGCAGCGCCCATGTTCGAAAAGAGATTATTCTGAGCGCGGGCGCAGTTGGCTCGCCGCAGATTCTCATGCTCTCAGGTGTCGGTCCGGCTGGGCATCTTCGAGATATGGGGCTGGACGTTCTGTGTGATCTTCCAGGTGTTGGTCAAAACCTGAATGACCATCCTGATTTCGTGCTGAAATATAAATGTAAGCGGCCCGTTTCGTTTTGGCCCAAGACAAAGCCGCTGGCCAAACTAGGGGCAGGGATTCAATGGATGATGACAGGTGGCGGTATCGTCGCCTCGAATCTGTTTGAAGGTCTGGGCTGTGTCCGCTCTGGCCCGGGCGTGGATTATCCGGATTTGCAGATCATCATTTCGCCGATTGCGGTGGATGATAGAACATGGGCGCCGCTGCAAGAGCATGCCTTTCAAATTCATGTTGGATTGATGCGTGCGCATAGCCGCGGCACAATTGAGCTGCGTTCTGCTGATCCTAGCGATCCGCCGCGTATCTTAGTGAACTATCTCAAAGACGCGCGCGACCGCGATCTTATGCGCAAAGGCATCCGCTTGGTCCGAGAACTTGTTGAGCAACCTGCCTTTTCCGATCTCAAAGGGGACGAAATTTTTCCGGGCGCTGACATCCATTCAGACGAGGAACTCGATCAGGTCCTGACATCTCATGCCACAACACAATGGCATCTGTCCTGCACCGCCCGGATGGGGGCGGCGACGGATAAGGGGGCCGTAGTGGATGCGCGCGGACGGGTGCACGGTGTGTCTGGGCTGCGCGTAGTCGATGCCTCTATCATGCCGTTTGTGACCAATGGGAATACAAATGCTCCCACCATCATGCTGGCCGAAAAACTCAGCGATGATATTTTGGGTCGCACGCCCTTGCAGCGGATTGATGCGGATCTGTGGCAAAATACAGAGCTTGCGCCATGCCAATAAGCAGTGGGGCCATTCTAAAAAAGGAGGGAAGACATGATTGGCTATGTGATGATCGGCACCAATGATCTGGATCAGGGCGCCAGATTTTACGATGTTCTTCTGGCCCCGCTTGGATTGGTCCAGGTCGCGCGCGTAGAAACCTACGCGGCTTACGCCCCCCAAGCTGCAAAAGATGCAATTGAATTTTATATCACAACGCCCTTTGATCAAGGTCCTGCAACGCCCGGGAACGGAACGATGGTTGCGCTGGCCGCTCCAACAATGCAAGCTCTTGAACAGTTTCATAGGCTGGGTTTGCAAAACGGCGGCAGCGATGAGGGCGCCCCTGGTCCGCGCGAAGAGGGCAGCGACATCTGCTATGCCTATATTCGCGATGCTGACGGGAATAAGATTTGTGCCTTCTATGATGGGGCGAAAGGGCAGGCTGCTGATGAATGAGCATCCTGCTCTTGATCCTGGACATATCTTTCCAACCTATGTTGGGAGCAACGAATTATCGCCTTTTCATCATTGCTATGCCAATGATCAGACGGTGCTACGCCTGGCCGCGGGCCGTTTCTTTGCCCATCATAACGGCGATGCTCCGGAGTTGGGGTATTGGGCGCTGCGAAAACAGGCAGCGCTTTTCGACGTGCCCGAACGCCCTATCGAAATCTCTGGCCCTGATGCAGTTGCCTTTCTAGAGCGCATCGTCGCCAGACGGGTTGGCGATATGAAAATTGATCGCGGGCGCTATGCGCTGCTTTGTACACATCAGGGTGGCATTTTTATGGATGGCATCTTGTTTCGACTGGCCGAGAACCGCTTTTGGTTTGTGCATCCTGATGGTGATCTAGAGCCATGGCTTTTGGCCCATAACCAGGGCTTTGATGTTACGCTCAGAGATCCTAAATCGCGGGTGTTGCAGCTGCAGGGGCCAAACTCATTTTCTATCATGCACGAGGCATCTGCGGGCGCGCTCACTGAAAGTTTGAAATATTTTCACTCTGGCTTTTTTGATTTTGCCGGTCAGCAAATCTACGTGTCGCGCACGGGATGGACCGGAGAGTTAGGGTATGAACTCTACACCCTTGGCGGTCAAACAGATTGCCCGCGCTTGTGGGAGCATTTGATGCAAATAGGGGCCTCTCATGGTCTGGTTTTTAGTTCGATGCAGGCGATGAATACGCGCAGGATCGAGGCCGGCATTTTGGATAGCGGTAGTGATTTTGACATCTCTATGACCCCTTATGAGGCAGGGTTGGAGCGGTTTGTCGATCTAAGTAAAAAAGCCTTCATAGGCCGCGATGCTTTGAGAGCGGCCAGTTCTGGTGTTCGACTTTTGGGATTGCGCTGCGTTGCGGCCACCCCATGCGCCGGCGATTTAATCTTTAGCGGTCGCGCGCCCGTTGGGATGGTCACAACCGGTGCGCTTTCACCCTATTTGGAGTGCGGAATAGGATATGCCCGGTTTGATCATCCCTCCGACTGGTCTGGCAAAACGCTAACCTTAAAATCGCGGCAATCTGGCGAAGTTACTTGCAAGATCGTTGATCTGCCGTTTTATGATTCGGAAAAACGCTTGCCGCGCGGCTTGCCATTACGAGGCGAAGGGCAGATCTGAACAATCCTATTTTCTGAATGGGGTCTAGCTTGAGCCATGGGCTGCATAGGTGACGCGGAAGGAGAGATATTTGATGCTCAAGGGACATCTCAGCGCTGAAGCTCAGCGTTTTCTTTGCAACGAGCAACCGGCGCCGTCGGGGCGCTCAGAGTCGACATTGGCGGATCTGCGTTCCGCGACAAAAGCCTATATCACTCCGGCTGTTAAGCAGGTTTTGGCGTCCACCAAGGTGACAACCCGACATATTGTCATCAACGATGTCGCGTGTTTAGAGGTAACACCGTCTCACATCACGGCATCTTGGCCGATTCTTTATGGGTTCGGCGGCGGGTTCATCCAGGGCAGTGCATATGAGGACTTAACCATCGCAGCGCCCCTTTGCGCGATGACTGGTGCTGCGCTGATCATTCCAAGCTATCGGCTGGCCCCAGAACATCCTTGGCCCGCAGCGATAGATGATGGGTTTTCTGTTTATCAGGCGCTTTGCGAACGGCCATTCGCTTGTGTTGGCGAATCTGCTGGGGGGAATCTGGTACTTGCTGCAATGTTGCGCGCAAAACGGGCAGGCTTGCCTTTGCCGCGCGCGGTCGCGCTTTTGTCTCCTTGGTGCGATCTTGATATGTCGAGTGACAGCCAGATGTTCAATGACGGGCGGGATCCTTCATTGAAGATACAAGAGTCGAAAACGGCTGCGCGGCTCTATGCTGGCGATCATGACATCACAAATCCCGATATTTCACCAATTAACGGGTCTTTTGATGGCGCGTTTCCGCCCTGCCTCATCACGACGGGGACGCGAGACTTGTTGCTGAGCTTGTCCGTTCGTCTTGCACGGTGCCTTCGAGAAAGCGGTGTAGAGGTTGATCTGCAGGTTTGGGAGGGGCTGTGGCATGTCTTTGAATGGCAGCACCACATACCAGAGGCGCAGCAATCCATGCGCAACATTGCGGCATTTTTGAAAGGGCATTTGGGCCCATGAACCTATCTGACCTTCTCTCAACGGTGTTTGCGCGGCGCTATCGCCGCAGACTGCCTTTACAAAGTGATAGTCGACCTCTGAGCGCATTGGCAGATGAGTTGGTTGGAACCACGGGGGAAATCTCTGGCTTGGCTATTGCCGATGATATCCTGTCCCGCTTCGAGATAATGGGTGACGCGCAGAAATTAGAGTTTTTTCAGTATCTTGCGACGGCGATGAATATTGATCCAGCGAACGTTCGGCGTACCCTTGAAGCTTATGAAAAAACACCGTCAAAAGCATCTTACCGCGCCTTTGCTTCAGCTGCAGAGCCGGCCCGACAGGAAATGGTGCGGCGTTTAAACCGTGTTCCAGGTGCCACAAGGGCTTTGGTTCGAATGCGCGCCGATCTCCTGCGGATTGGGCGGGGCTTGCCAGACCTTGAAGCTTTGGATCTGGATTTCCGGCACCTCTTTGCCAGTTGGTTCAATCGCGGGTTTCTGGTTTTGCGCCCGATTAACTGGGAAAGCCCGGCGCATATTTTGGAGAAGATTATCGCCTATGAGGCCGTCCATACCATCGATAGCTGGGATGATCTGCGCCGCAGATTAGAGCCAACGGATCGGCGGTGTTTTGCATTCTTTCATCCCTCTATGCCAGATGAACCGTTGATCTTCGTAGAGGTTGCGTTGAACAAAGGTATTCCGGGATCGGTTCAAACGCTGTTGGCGCAGGATCGCAAAGCGCGTCCCGAAGCAGAGGCCGATACGGCAGTTTTTTATTCGATTTCCAATTGTCAGCCTGGTTTGGCGAGTATTTCGTTTGGCAATTCATTGATTAAGCAAGTGGTGTCAGATCTTGCTGCCGAGCTGACGGGGCTCACAACATTCGTGACTTTGTCACCCATTCCCGGTCTGACCAAGTGGCTTGCGCATGAAAACCACGCATGGGACTGCGATCAACCACGGCAGATGAAAGCATTGGCAGCCGATTACCTGCTGAATGCCAAAGCGCAGGATGGTCTGCCGGTTGATCCGGTCGCGCGTTTTCATCTTGGAAATGGCGCGATTATCCATGCTGTGCACGCAGATGCTGACATTTCAGAAAACGGAAGAAGCCAATCGGGTGGCGCCATGGTCAACTATCTTTACGATTTGCGTGATGTGTCGCAGAACCATGAGGCTTTTGTAAGCAACAAAGATGTGGCGGCAACTCCGGATGTACATGCCCTTGCCCGAGAAGCCGCGCGCGCGCGAACAGATGAAAGGTAACGCAATGGCAAACCCTCTTTATGATGGTCTTTTTGGTCGACATGCCGGCAAAACAACTCCTTTTTTGCATCTTTTGGATGGGTCAACGATTACTCATCAGGATTTTCTGAGCCGCGCAGCCCAAATTGCCAATGTGATGCTCCAACTTAACCTAAAGCCAGGTGATCGGGTCGCAGCTCAAATTGAAAAATCACCTGAAGCATTGGCTCTATATGCAGCATGTGCGCAAGCCGGTCTGGTTTTCCTGCCATTGAATACGGCCTACACAATCGATGAACTTGCCTATTTTATAGAGAATAGTGGAGCCTCGTTGATCGTTTGCGAGGGCCCCAACCAAGCGGCGCTGGCGCCTTTGGCTGGTAGGCTGGGGGCAAAAATAGAAACGCTGAATGCGGATGGAAGCGGCTCGCTCAACGCCAAGATGCAAAAGATGCCCATTCTTTTCCCAACGGTGGCCCGCAGCGAGAATGACCTTGCCGCCTTTCTTTATACATCCGGCACCACAGGGCGATCGAAAGGTGCCATGCTGACGCAGAAAAACCTGTTATCTAACGCATTGGCGCTGGTGGAGGCTTGGCAGTTTACGGCGGATGACATCTTGCTTCACGCCCTGCCGATTTTTCATACGCATGGTCTTTTCGTGGCAACCAACGTCTCGTTAATTTCGGGCGGCAGCCTTATCTTTCTTCCGAAATTTGATCTCGATGCGATCGTCAAATATATGCCCGAAGCAACAAGCTTAATGGGTGTACCAACATTTTATGCGCGTTTTCTAGATGATCCGCGTTTTACCGCGGCATCAACCGCGCATATGCGGCTGTTTATCTCTGGCTCGGCGCCGCTTTTAGCCGAAATTCATTCCCGCTTTGAAGCGCGCACTGGCCACCGCATTCTTGAACGATATGGTATGACCGAAACCAATATGAACACTTCGAACCCCTATGAAGGCGATCGGCGCGCCGGAAGCGTGGGCTTGCCCTTGCCCGGGGTTGAAGTCAGGATCTGCGATGCTGATGGCCATGCATTGCCGCAAGGCGAAATTGGCGAGGTTGAAGTGCGGGGTGCCAATGTCTTTCAAGGCTATTGGCAAATGTCTGAAAAAACCGCTGCAGAATTGCGTGAAACCGGGTTTTTTATCACGGGTGATCTGGGGCGGATAGACGAAGATGGGTACTTGTATATCGTGGGTCGCAACAAGGATCTAATTATTTCCGGCGGTTATAATATCTATCCTAAAGAAATTGAGCTGGTGCTCGATGATCAGCCTGACGTTTTGGAAAGCGCGGTGATTGGCGTGCCCCATCCAGATTCTGGCGAAGCGGTCGTGGGTGTTATCGTTGCAAAACCAGGCCAATCTCCTGATCTTGACACGATGATGGATGCTATCCGCAGTGCGCTTGCTCGCTTTAAGCATCCGCGCAAATTAGTCCTGCTTGATGAATTGCCGCGCAATACGATGGGCAAGGTTCAAAAGAATGTTCTGCGCGGTCAATATAAAGACATGTTTGCATTGACTTGATCCGCGCTTTAGGGCACCCAAGCGCCTGCTATTGCGGCTTAAGGGCTCTGAATTAACGTTTCTTTGACGCCTGTGCGGTCAACAAACTGGGCGTGTTTGTGTCCTACAGAAACAAGTTTTGACCACGTAAGATCTCGAATCTGACGACGGCGTGTTTCAGGAGGATATGCAGATAATCTGTCTATTGAGCCACCAAGCTCGTAACAAGATTAAAACCAAATTTGGCTGAAAGGGGCCAATGTGTGATCCAAGCGTCGCTGAATATAATGAGCATCTTCATCACCCTGGCGCAGAATGGCTTGAGCATATAAAATTTAATCGAATTACGTTACGACTGGTCTCCCTTTCATTCATGAAAGCTGCAGTCAACATATTGCACGGCGCTCTTTATCTGTTCAGATATGTCCGGCTTGTGTACAAAAAGTTGAAACCTATCTGTGGGACTTGCCATTATTCGGCAAGATATTCTCTAACGGAACTGCCAAGACCTATGGGGATCAGAACTGGGAATAGCATTTGGCTGGCTTTTAACGTCAGAAATCACGCGCACAATCATGCTATTAATCAGGGTGCGATGTTTAAATAGGAAAATGGTGGTGGCAGCCCGTAGGGGAAGGGATCGACAATTTTTTGAACCTCCTTTTCTTATGCAAAATACTGTTTTTATTAAATAAATGAAAATTCTATTGCAAAACCTATAGTAAAAACCTATAGTAACTTATGGCAAAAACATCTGGACAATATTTAGTGCGGCAGTGGAATACATGGTACGCAGTGGTCATGATACCAAAAGCCCTTCGCCCTTTTTTTACTCACAAGAAGGATGGCCCACGAGCAAAAAAAGGTCAAATGATGACCAGACTTTCGCAATGTCTTGAGACAGATTCACTTGAAGTTGCAGAATTGCGTAAGCTGCCGATTGTTGCGAAATTCAAGGCTAGGATTAGCGCTGTTCGTCAGGAAACTACACCTGATAAATTTGACTTCGACTTAGAGGTACAAAAAGAACAGGAACGTTTCAGAGCCGTAGGTGGTGATGCTGATGCGGCAGTACATGTGGCAAAAAGCGTAGGAAACATCAGAGGCGCCAGCCCAGAACTTAAAGATGATATTTATGGCATAGGAACTGGTGAGGTCACGTTGACCTCAACCCATGTCAGCAATTGGATCAAGCAAACTGGTTATAACCAAAAGGGTAAAGACGAAGCTGAAAGATTTGTTCGGAACAATTTCTGTAAGCGGTTTCCGATGTTTGAAGTCATAGAACGTGGCGAACTAAAAATCTGGGTCGAGGATATGCTGCAGGGCCGTGACGGCTACCCAAAGCATAGTCGCCGCACCGTACAGCGTAACGTTGGCCTGGTGACAAATTACTGGGAATACTGTGAGGACAAGTACGTTAAAGTTGATTGCTTGACCCGCAATATTTTGCCGAAGCAGAGTAAGACATCAGAGGCACTGCAAAGCCAAATCGCATCTTCTTGGCATCCGTATTCCGTAGAACAGTATTTTATGCTCTTAGACGGCGCTGATCAGTTGCGAAGAGGCGCTGGCGATCAGCAGGTAAAAGACCTGATTATGTTGGCGGCTCACACGGGATGCCGGTTAAGCGAATTGTGCAACATGAAGCTGAAAGATGTCACAGATGAGTGGCTGCGAGTTGCCGACAAAGCAAAGACTTACAGCGGATTCAGAGAGATCCCAATTCACCCTGATATACAGCAACTCGTGCAGCGTTTAGTTGATGAAAGTACAGATGGTTATTTGATGTCGGGCCTGAGCGCTAATAACAAATACAAAAATCGTAGCACGGCACTCGAAAAGCGTTTTTTGCGACTTTTAAAGAAAATGAATTTTAAAGGAAACTTTGCCGTCCATAGCTTTAGAGCAATGCTTGCTAATCAGTTTGAAAACGCTGGCGTAGAAGAAAACTTTGCTGCTCGCATAATTGGTCATAAAGTGGAGTCTATGACCTACGGTTTGTATTCGGGTAAAATTGATTGGAACAACGCAGTCGAGGCTATGAGAAAAATCAAATATGTTAGACCAGCATATTTATGATTACTGCCTCTGATACCGGCACATCGTAGAAGCGTTCACCGGCCGGCACAGTTACGTTTTTAACTTCTACTATTGGACTGCGCAAAACTCTGTTACGGGCCACCAGGGCGGCGTGTGAGAGGCTGTGATTGAATACTATGAACTGGCACGGCGCATCCATGAATTTGCGCTTCCTGAGAGCGATATGCAGGGTAGGGAAGGTAAACTCACCGCCGAACCATTTAGTCTTAACCTCGACTTCACAGCCGAACTTTTTTCCTTTGCCTTCAACCAAAAGATCAACGCCAAATTCATCAGGGTTTTCGAGGCATGAGTAGCCACGGCGCTGCCAGAACTCAATTGCAGCATCTTTGGCGGGAGTGTCATATTGTTGCCAGCGTTCTGGCTCAAATTCTTTAAGCACAGAGGCGCTCCTGATTTTTCAAGAAGGCGCAATTCCAACCACGCTGCCACTCACGTTGATAAAATGATTTCGGCCGGAATCTGCATTTGTCATTAGTGATGAAAGCATTCCAGCCGATTTCAAACGGGCGCCGC
>JADHOV010000045.1 GCA_016778765.1 Paracoccaceae bacterium
TGATCTTCCAGCGAAAACTCATAAAACAGTGCTGCCTGCACCTCCTGCCTTGGTCCCAACATCGCAAATCCCCCTGTCCAATACACAGATTGAATCAGCGATTGACCATTCGATCAAGCAAGAGTTTTTCAACACAATCGGCTCCAAGCAGTCATTCGCTGCGCTACCATTAAATGTCTGTTAATTGGGAATAGTAGCCTACCAAACTGATGAGTTTGTTTTTAAAATTATCGTAAATTTTGACAGATATGAACTTCCCTATTCGGTTACTTCGCTTTCCTGTTTTTATGATTTCTTTCCCTGATGCAAACTTCTATTTCCCTGTTATTTTAATAACAGGGAAATAGCCCTTACTTGTTGTTTTGGTGAAATAAATCCGAGTGAAATCTTTCAAAGCTGTCCTGAACAGACCAAAATTTCAACTTTTCCCTGTTAAATTCACTGTTTACAGGGAAATCTGACCAAAGACTGCTTCGCTTAAGACTGCATCCACAGCCACTTATTTCACCTGAAAAAATTGCATCGTCTCGCACGGGAGTACGCTGCAGGTTGTCCAGTGCTGGCTGTTCTGCTAAATAACGGCACCATCCGTGCAATTTCAACGAAGGCCTTGAAATGAAAATAGCGACCATGGCAACCGGCGGGATCGGGGGGTATTTGGCGGTAAAGCTGACGCAGGCGGGCCATCAGGTTGCATGCGTTGCGCGCGGGGCGCATTTGTCCGCCATACAAACGCAGGGGTTGAAATTGAACAGCCCCCTAGGGCAAGAGGTCTCCCGGCCTTGGAAGGTCAGCGAAGATCCCGCCGAGATTGGGCCCGTTGATGCGATTATTTTCGGAGTAAAAGCTGCCGCGCTTGACCAGGCTGCGCAGAAATGCTCGCCAATGCTGGGGGAGCATACCGTGGTCATCCCATTTCAAAACGGGGTAACGGCCACCTCCGATCTAATGCAGTTCTTACCCAGCCATAACGTTGCCAGCGGCGTGGCGCTGATTTCAACCACCATCTCTGAGCCAGGTGTCATCACGCAAACTGGCGATGCTGCACGGTTTATTTTCGCAGAGCGTGACAGCGTGAGATCTGCCCGTATCACGGCCCTTCAAAGCGCCTTCCAAAAGGCGGGCATTGCGGCGCCAGAAACCAAGGATATCACCCACGAACTTTGGATGAAGTTCGTGCTGTTCTCGGCGATGTCCGGCATTACCGCAACAGCGCGCTGCACCGTTGGCGATATTTTAGCCTCGCAAGCGTTAGGCAGGCTTTTTTATCAAGTTATGGAAGAAACCGCCTCGATCGGCCGAGCACATGGCGTCCCTCTAAAGGCTGATTGCGCAGATACGCTTTGGTCACGGGTGCAAGACCTACCATCGCAAATGCGCGCATCAACGGCAATTGATCTTGAACATGGACGGCCGCTGGAAAGCCCGTGGATCTCTGGCTCGGTGCCAAAGCTAGCCAATCAAGTTGGCCTGCAAGCCCCTTTGAATGCTGCGCTTTATGCGTTGTTGAAACCTTATGAAAACGGCGTTTCAACGTAATCAAAGCGTTTAAAGATGAACGATCTCGGCCGCTCGGCCACGGATCAGAACAGAGACCGCCTACTCAAAGCGACGCTTTTGCGCCGCTTTGAAGCGAAATCAAACAGGCTTGCACCGCGTGGTAGAGATCAGGCTTGCCCTCAAAAATAGTTTCTTCCGGCTGTAAATTCTGATCCAATTCGGCAAACCAACCGCCGCGCGTGTGATCGATCAAATGGATGGAAGAAAACTGCCAAATCCGGCGATACCACTGCGCAAATTCTGGCCGTTCGCTGACCTGCTGCAACGTGGCGGCAGCTGCGATCCCTTCGGCACATGGCCACCACAAACATTTGCGCTGCAAGGGCATATTCTGCCAATCCAACGTGTAATAAAAACCACCCTTATCGCGGCACCATCCCGTTTGGCAGGCGTTTAGAAACAGCTGCTCAGCCGCCTCAACCAGCCAAGCATGACGTTTTTCTCCCGCCTGATAAAGTTCGATCAGCAATCGCGACCACTCTAATGCGTGGCCCGGCGTGGTGCCCGCGGGACGAAACATGGGATCACCCGAATATTCCAGATCAACCTGCCAATTTGCATCAAAATGCTCGGGCACCCGCCACTGAGCGCTGCGGGCATGACGATCAATAATCAAATGCGCAATTTCTTCGGCTTTTTGTAAAAACACCCTATCCTTGGTGACGGCGAAGGCGGCGATCAGCGCCTCAGTCAGATGCATATTAGAATTTTGTCCGCGATAGGTGCTTAAAACCTGCCAATCTGCGCTAAACTCTTCGCGGCTGGCGCCCCGCTCTGGCTCCCAAAACCTTTGCTCGATCACCTCGACAATATCGTCAAGCAACCGGTCCGCCAATGGGTGCATCACCGCTTTGGCGGCCGCCGCGGCCAGTAATACGAACGCATGCCCGTAAGCTTGCTTTGCCGGATCTATAACGCCGTCATTGCTCACGGCCCAATAATAGCCCCCATGCTGCGCATCGCGATGTTGTTGCCAGATAAATTCAAGACCCTGATCAATCATCCGCTGGGCGCCAGCAAAGCCAAACCGATGCGCCCAAGAGTAACAATGAACAAAGCGCGTTGCATTATGCAACGGTTGCACCTCTTGCGCTGCACAAGCCGGCCTTAGCGGTTCTCCTGTCCGTCCAAGGGCCCAGAACCCCCCTTTTGGATTTAGCGCTGCAGGGCCGAAAAAGTTAAACAAACACAGCGCCTGTTCATTTAGCCACGCGTTTGAGGGCTGACCCGTTTCATCTGCAAGAAAGCTCTGTGTTTCATCATTGTGCATGGCGCATCCCCCAACTTTGCCAAATGCATCCGAATTCAGCGGGGCATTTCCTGCATAGTGTCGTATAAACGCTTCCTCCAAAACAAAAAAGTACCAATAAAAACGCGTTCAACCCCAAAACCCGCAGCCTCGAAGCGGCGGCAAATCAGGCTAAACCCTTGCAATCGGTGCATCACTTGCACGATCTTTGTCACTGAGCCAATCCACAAAGATTTGCGGTGTTGCGTGATGCTTTTTTACAAGAAATCTGGCATGCCTGCCAATGCAGAACATTGCATTGGCGCTTATTTCTGACAAAGATACGCAACGCGTCGATCCTGCAGAGTAAGGACCCCTTCTATGAACGACTTCCATCAAAGGCTGACCGCCTTTCGGCGCGATCTCCATCGCCATCCAGAGCTGGGTTTTGAAGAAACCCGCACCAAAGCCAAAATAGCCACGGCTTTGCGCGCCTTGGGCCTAAGCGTGTCCGAAGGCGTTGGCGTGGTTGGGGTTTTGAAATGTGGAAGCGGCACCCGCGCGATCGCATTGCGCGCGGATATGGACGCGCTGCCCATTTCCGAAACCAGCGCGCATGAGTACAGCTCTTTAACCCCGGGTGTTATGCATGCCTGCGGCCATGACGGGCATACCACCATGCTGTTGGGCGCGGCTGAACTGTTAAGCCAAAGCCAAGATTTTGACGGCACCGTCATTTTTGTTTTTCAACCAAATGAAGAGCACGGGTTGGGCGCGCGCGCCATGCTGGACGAGGGCTTTAAAGAAATATTTGCGCCCGATGAGATTTATGCAATCCACAACCTGCCCGGGGCCCCATTGGCCGAAGTTTCAACCCGCATTGGCCAAATTTGTGCAAGCGAAAGCCTGTTTGAAATTCGTGTTACAGGCCAAGGTGGGCATGCATCAATGCCCCATCTGGGCGTTGATGCAATCACCGTTGCCGCCGAGCTTGTTATGGCGCTGCAAACCATCGTTGCCCGCAAATTACCCCCTGGCGCTGGGGCGGTGGTATCCGTTACCGAAATCTCAAGCGATGGGCAGCGCAATGTTTTACCGGGCACTGCGCTGCTGAAAGGCGATGTCCGCGCGCGCTTGCCACAAGACCGAGAAGAGATCAGAAAATTCATGAAGCAAATCACATCTGGACTTGCCGCGACCCATAACGTGCAGATTGATATGGAATTTAACACGGAATTCATCGAAACGATCAACGCCAAGGAACCAACCGACGGCGTAATACGCGTTGCCAATGCGCAGGGGCTCACAAATATTGGGAATCGTCCTGCCATGAGCTTTTCAGAGGATTTTGCGCAATTCAGCGCCGTGATACCGGGCTGTTTCTTTCTTCTTGGCAATGGTACTGATGGGCCACATGGACAGGCACTACATCGATCGAATTATGATTTCAACGATGCTTTATTGCCCGTTGGGGCCAATTTATGGGCGGCTTTGGTGCGCGATCGGTTGCCCAAAAGGTAATATAATTCTCGGCCCCTTCCCTTGAGACATCGCATATTGAAAAACCGCCATGAGGCGCTAGTTTTAGGATAAGGAGAAAAGAATGAAAGCAAAACTTGTCACCTTAACGTTGAGCATTATGCTATTTGCGCCAATCGCCTCGGCGGAACCGGGTGCTTGCCCGGATCATGGAGCAGATCCGACAAAATTCTGCCCCGTTGGATCTGTTTGGGATGAGCGTTCAAAAACCTGCGCGGTCATGGCTTAACCCCTTATCAGATCGAAGCCTTTGCGCTGACAACATGCCAAGCGGCTTTTACATATCACAGAAAACGCTGGCGCTTGGTTATTGGTCGGGTTTGAATTTCTCAAACCATTACATTCACCATTCAAACCGGGTTTGCACCCGCGTAATCCCAAGATAATTGGCGATCAATTTCCTGTAGCGCCCGGCCATCTAAATGGCTGTCATCGCAATGAAACCGACGGTTTGAAAACCCTTCAGACCCACAGGTAAACTTATGCAGATCCACCAAGCCCATATCACTTTTATGCATCTGATAGGCAAGGTTTTGATTAAACAAGTGAACTATATTCGCCACGCTTGCGTTTTCTGCAGCGCTGCTTTTAGACGAATGCAGAGGTGCCGGAACATTCAGAATAAAGATCTGATGTTGCATTTCCAGAGCAAGCCCACACACAAACCGCAGATAGCCTGAAATGGTCTCAGCAATTAAATCTTTCAATTCAATATCACGCGCTTCAGCCACGGCTAAAAACCCTTCATGTAGCCGGCAGTCAATTTCGCCAAAGGACAGCATAACCTTTGAACGCTTTGGCAGATAACGCAATTGAGCGCGGAGAATTTCGGAAAATGGGCGTTGTACCGCGTCAGACAGGTGAAAAACTTTCGTGCCAAAAGAAATCACCGGCTGTACTTTATACGTCTGGCCTTCAAGACGCAGCTTTAAATGGGCGAAACTTAAACAATGGCTTTCTCCCAAATGATAGATCAGACGCGTTTCAGACCCATCCGATTTTTTCGACATAAAGCCTTTATTCTGCGCTTCAAGCGCTTGAATCAAATTGTAATAGGCCAAACAAAATATCTGGTCTGCGGCGCTTAAAGCGTTAAACGCATTACCTCTTTCAGCCAATTTTAAAGCGCTAAGCTCCGCCTCCACAGATATGCTGTCCTGTCCTATATAAGCGTCAATCAATGCAAGGACACGGGTTTTCACGCCGGAAAAAGGCTGCATGCGTTTTTTGAGTTTCGAAAACTCTCGTCTCTGCCAAGGGCATTGAATTGATAAATTATAAAGATTTGCAAACGCCTCTTCATACTGCGGGTTTAACCGCAAAGCCCGTGCAAAACTCTGAAACGCCTCAGATATCTGACCTGCCTTTAAATAGGCAGCGCCCAGATTGTTAGCCGCTGGTGCAAATTCAGGCTTGAGCGCGATTGATTTTTTATAAATATCAATCGCGGCAGCGGTATCCCCGAGCGCAAAAAACGTATTGGCCATATTATAGAAGGCTTTTGAAAACTGCGGATCCAAATCGGTTGCGGTTCGAAAACTAGTTAACGCTGCCTGATAATTTCCAAGCCGCCCAAAGCTTTCACCCAAATTATTATACAGGTTTACATTTTGGGGATCACGCTCCAAAGCATATAAAAAGGTGGTAACGGCGTCGTCAAATGCGCCAAGCCGTGCAAAAGCACTTCCAATAATATTAAATAATGGCGCTGACTCTGGATACCGGCTCGCGATCTGCGCTCTAAGCTCAATAATATTTTGATATTTTTCTTGACCGTATAAAAAAGTCAAATGTTTGAGAACAGCGCGGTCACTATCGGGTAGCGAAAGAGGGTGATTGGCGGCGTGACGAACCTTTTTCAGCGCTGTCATCGCCCGCTTATTCTTTGGATAAACGTCTAAAATGTTGCGATAGAGCGCTTCGGCTTCAGAGGGCTTATTCAGCGCTTCTAACTTTTTTGCCGCCTTCAGCGTTCTGTCAACATTCAAACCCATCACCAAGAAATCTGTGCACGCTCTTGGGATTTATTTATATCTATATGAAATAAAAATGAAAATTAATCGTTGAAATAAATCTCTAAAAGAGATGACAAGATCAAAACGTGAAAAAAATAAGCAATTTTAATCAATATTTTAAATTTTATTTTTTGGGCTGATTATATTTTTCAGGGCCTATTTAGATACAAAATATAAAACCAAGAAATTCAAAAGCTTTCAACGTAAACATCATCACGTTTCAGCGTCTTGTTTTTTAATTCTACCACCAACGCGATTTCAAAACGTTCTTTATGGCCAAAATAGGCCTGCAAAAATACTGACGCGCCACGCCAAGACACGCTTTAATAAAAAAACGCCGTTGAGACTGTAAAACCAGATCATTTGATCAGCGGTGATGAAAGCGCGTCTCTGCGACAATCCCGGCGCTGCTTCTCGTTTTTCAAAGCGATTGTCCAATCTTGCAGCAAATATGGCGGGTTTTAAATATGGCCTCAGCGTTCGAATGAAGAGAGAAAAGCCGTTAATTTCTATTGCAACTGGAGCCGTATTGCGGTCTCAATTCTGAAGTATGAAAACACAATAAAGACCCGCCACATCCTGTGAGACCAAAGTGAAACAGTTTGACTTTATAATTATTGGAGCTGGATCTGCGGGCTGTGTTCTTGCAAATAAGCTGAGCAAAAGTGGCAAACATAAAGTGCTTTTATTAGAGGCTGGGCCGAGCGATAATCGCTTTTGGATCAAAGTGCCAATTGGCTATGGCAAAGTCTTTTATGATCAAAGGGTCAATTGGAAATACACAACCGCGCCCGAACCCCATCTCAATAACCGCAGAATCTATTGGCCAAGGGGCAAAGTGTTGGGCGGATCCAGTTCGATCAATGCGATGGTATATGTGCGTGGCCATCCCAATGATTTCAATGAATGGGGTCAGGTTGCACCAGGTTGGAGTTGGAGCGATGTTGCGCCCGTATTCAAGCGCATGGAGCGCTATGAAGCCGCGCAAGACCCTTTGCGCGGCACAAACGGCCCCTTAAGTATAACAGATGTGTCAACGAAGGTGCATCCTTTAACAAAAGCCTATCTAAAAGCAGCGGATCAGGCCGGTATCGGCCTAAATTCAGATTATAACGCTCAAACCATGGAGGGGGCGACTTTATATCAAATAACCACCAACCAGGGTCGGCGGGCGTCAAGCGCGCAAGCCTATTTGCGACCAGCGCTGAAGCGTAAAAACCTTGTCGTGGAAACCGGTGCTTATGTCCAAAAATTATGTTTTGAAGGCACGCGGGCGTCGGGGGTGCATTATCATCACCGCGGCGAAACAAAAGCAGCGTATTGTGCCGCCGAAGTGATCCTGGCCGCGGGCGCGATCAACACACCGCATCTTTTGCAGCTTTCGGGGATTGGGCCAGCCGCACTTTTGCGTGCCCAAAACATCGAGGTTCGCTCGGATTCGCCGCAGGTTGGTCAAAATTTGAGTGACCATTTGGGAATGGATCTCACTTTCAAAGCCTCGCGTCCAAGCTTAAACCAAACGCTGGGCCCTTGGCCTAAAAAATTGATGGTTGGACTGCAATATCTCTTGTTCCGCGAAGGACCTTTATCGCTTAGCCTCAACCAAGGCGGGGGTTTTACGCATAGTGAGGGCGCGTCAGCACCGCCGGATTTGCAACTGTATTTTTCTCCTTTAAGCTACACGCGGGCCCCCGCAGGCACACGCCCCCTGATGCGCCCCGATCCCTTTGCCGGTTTTAATTTGGGCTTCAATCCTTGCAAACCAACAAGCCTTGGTTCTGTGACGCTGGCCTCACCCGATCCTTATTCGGCGCCATTATTGCGGGGAAATTACCTTGACACCGCCTATGATCGCGATTTGATGATCAAAGGGGTCCGCTTAATGCGTAAAATTGCAGGCACGCCAGCGATGAAAGAGATGATCAAGCGTGAAATATCTCCCGGATTGCCCTGCGAGAGCGATGAAGAAATTTTAGAATTCGCCAGAGCCGACAGTTGGACGGTGTTTCATCAATGTGGCACTTGCAAGATGGGCCAAGACCCCAAGCAAAGCGTGGTCGATTCGCGCCTGCGCGTACATGGTATTCAAGGGCTTAGAGTGGCCGATGCATCAATTTTTCCGACCATTCCCAGCGGCAATACAAACGCGCCAGCGATTATGGTGGGTGAAAAAGCCTCGGATTTGATTTTACAAGACACGGGCAATTGAAAGGGCTCTTATGAAGATTACCGCTATAGAAAGCTTTTGCAACGAATTCGTCGGCTTCGTGCGAGTCACGGTTGAAGACGGATCACAAGGCTGGGGCCAGCTTTCAACCTATCACTCGGATATCTCAGCGCAGGTGCTTCACCGCCAAGTTGCGCCTTGGGCTTTGGGCCATGATGAGACCGATTTAGACAATCTGCTCGACCTGATCACCGAGCGCGAGCATAAATTTCCCGGATCTTATTTACGCCGCGCCATGGGTGGGCTTGATACAGCAATTTGGGATTTACGCGGCAAACAGCAAGGCAAACCAGTTTGCGAAATTTTAGGCGGAACGGCCGGACCTTTGCGCGCATATGCCTCATCAATGAAGCGCGATATTACACCTCAGCAAGAAGCAGACCGGTTCAAAAAACTGCGCGATGAAAAGGGCTTTGATGCTTTTAAAATGCGTGCCGGCTCAGAAGTTGGGCGCAATCAAGATGAATGGGCGGGGCGCACGGAAGAAATCATCCCAACCATGCGCCGCGCTTTGGGGCCTGATGTTGATTTGTTGATAGATGCCAATAGCTGCTATACGCCTGCGCGGGCGATTGAAATTGGCCATCTACTGCAAGAGAACGGATTTTGCCATTTCGAAGAACCATGTCCCTATTGGGAACTTGAGCAAACCCAAGAAGTGACCCGCGCCTTGGAACTTGACGTAACGGGCGGCGAACAAGATTGCGATTTGCCAACATGGCAGCGCATGATTGATATGAAAGCGGTCGATATCCTACAGCCAGATATTCTTTATCTGGGGGGGATGTGCCGCAGTTTACGGGTGGTTGAAATGGCCAAAAAGGCTGCATTGCCGATCACCCCGCATTGCGCCAACCTTTCTTTGGTCACCTTATTCACAATGCATTTGCTGCGCGCTATCCCAAATGCCGGAAAATATCTCGAATTCTCGATCGAAGGGGCGGATTATTATCCCTGGCAAGAAAACCTGTTTTTGGAAAACCTGTTCGAAATCGAGGATGGACAGGCCCGTGTCAGCGAAGCACCCGGTTGGGGCTGTACGGTCAACCCCGAATGGCTGGCGCGCTCAATTTATCAGAAATCGGAACTATAGTCTCTCTTCCCGCGTCGCGATTAGGGATAAAGCACCATGCACTATTATGATCTAGGAACTTATGAATGCGCGATAAGCACTCAGTCAGATCAAGCGCAGCTTTGGTTCAACCGGGGCTTAAACTGGCTGTTCGGCTATAATCATCAAGAAGCCATCGCCTGTTTTCAACGGGCAATTGATGCAGATGCGAATTGCGCCATGGCCTATTGGGGTATCGCTTACGCCGCGGGGCCAAACTACAATATGCCCTGGGCGCTTTACGACGCCGCGAGCAAGTCTAAAGCCTTGCAGATGGCTTTTGACGCGACACAAACCGCGCTAGAGCTCAGCGCTCAGACAACACCGCTTGAGCAAGCCTTAATCGCTGCGCTCAAGGCGCGTTACCCCAAGCGCATTATCGACGCCAATATGGCAGAATGGGACCGCAACTTTGCGCAGGTGATGCGTTTGGCCTTTAACGCGCATAGCCATTCGCTGGATATGCTAAGCATTTATGTAGAAGCTCTTTTAAATTGCACGCCGTGGAAAATGTGGAAGATTAGCACAGGAACTCCCGCCGCGGGCGCTTATACACTTGACGCTATGGAGCAGCTCGAACGCGCTTTTGCAACCAAGCCGGGCGCCATGCAACATCCCGGATTGCTGCATTTGTATATTCACCTGATGGAAATGTCGCCCTTTCCTGAACGCGCGCTCAAAGCGGCAGAAGCCCTGCGCAATCTAGTGCCCGATGCCGGTCACCTGATCCATATGCCAACTCATATTGATTTGCTTTGCGGGGATTATCAAAATGTTATTCGATGGAACAGCGCCGCTGTTGCCGCTGATCTGAAATACTATGAACGCCAGGGCGCGTATAATATTTACACGGGATATCGCCAGCATAATTACCATTTCATAATCTATGGCGCGATGTTTTTAGGGCAATATGCCCCGGCTGTGAAAGCTGCGCGCGAGATGTGGGACACAACTCCTGAGGCAATGCTACGCGTGCAAACGCCGCCCATGGCAGATTATTTCGAAAGCTATCTTTCGATGGAGCCTCATATTTTAATTCGGTTTGGAAAATGGAAAGACGCCATCAATCTTACATTACCGAAAGACCAAAGCCTGTATTGCAGCCTCACCGCATTGGTGCATTACGCCCGCGCGCTTGGGCATGCTGCGTTGAAAGATGTGGCATCGGCGAAACAGGAAGAACAGCTTTTCCTGAAGGCCGCGCAGCGCGTTCCAGAAAGCCGGCGTTTGCATAACAATAAGGTTATCGATTTGTTGGCCATCGCCAAATCTATGCTAGCAGGGGAAATAAGCTATCGCGAGGGGCAGTTTGAAAATGCATTCTCCTGCCTGCGCAACGCCATCACCCTAGAAGATAACCTGCCCTATGATGAGCCATGGGGATGGATGCAGCCCACCCGGCACGCGCTTGGGGCGTTGTTGGTTGAGCAAGGCCAGTTGCGCGCGGCAGAACAGATTTATCGCGAAGATCTTGGATTGGTGACGGGGCTGAGCCGCGCCAGTATTCACCCGAACAATATTTGGAGCCTGAAAGGGCTTTATGATTGCCTGAACGCGCGTAATGAAACTGTTGAAATTAAACATGTGAAAGCCAATTTGGACTTAGCGCAGGCCCGCGCTGATCACATCGTGAAAGCATCTTGCGCCTGCGCGCTGTCAAAACAGGCTTGATTTATGCGCTATACGCATGAGGCACGATGCCGCAAAAACTTCTTACAGCACAATCTTGAAGCAAACAGGCTTTGCCCGCGTTTGAAAATCGGTTTGAGCGGCTTTAATTGCCAATTCTACAGCGAGGATAGGCGCTAGCGTGGCCATCTGCGCAATGAGTGAGTAGGCTTACGGTCATTCTGTTAACCCAAAACCCAAGAAATGTTTGGAAAAGCCCATGCTTTTTCTGCAAGTTCACCCCACCATCAAATACTAAATGGCCGTAATCGTGTTGTCGCTTACATATTGCCCAAATTAGAGATCTATTTGACGCTGCTATGTTAAAAAATCCTGTAAAAATATGAAAATTCTCAACGGTTTCTGATCCAAACCCAAGCTTGCAGCGTAAGAGGTTTAAATCTTTGTTCTCCCTAACAAGATTTGTAGACTGGCTGAGCCCTTGGGCTCAGCTTTTTTTATTCTGCCCTATAAAATGTCGGCCGTTTACGGTTGCACCTGCGTTGTCGCTGCCTGCCTGCAGATTTTTACTAAACACTGAAGGGCGCTGGCCGTATTTCACTTTGAATCAAGTGGAGCAAAGCAAATGTCGGATAGCGATAAGACACTGATCAATATACTTTGGGACGGTGCGCGCCTTGAAAAGCAGTTTGACGAGAATCCCTATAGTTTAAGCGCATCGCAATTGAATATTCTGCAGATGCGCAAGAAATTTTGGCAGACATTTGATCCACAAAGAGAGGTGAGCCTGCAATAAAGCTCAGAGATCGCCGTAAAGCGAAGCGACGTCTTTCTGCTTCAAAATTTGGCTCTTTTTGCCTAAATAAGAACCCCAAGTGGTCACACAGAACGGCACGCAATAGGTTAGAAAAACCTTCAGGGGTGGTGTAAATTGACCTGCAACAATGACATCACCGTGATTGATCGCGGTTAATATCGTACCCACAACGCAGGCCGTCAAAAAGGCTTTCTTGGGCGTTCCATTGCTAAACGCAATATCGCGAAACCGTGTGCTATGTTCTTTGGCCACTCTACCGCCTCACTGCTCGGATAAGTCTAGCATAAATGCATGCGCAATGAAAGGCAGCTTAGCTTGACCGCGGATAAATGATCCTCAGCGCTCAATCAGAGCCCTGCGCTGGCCTGCAAAAACGATCGCATCCCAGTCTTGTAATGAAGACTGTTCTTATAGAATTTTGAGGCTAAACTAGTCCAAGCAATTTAAGTAAGGAACCCCGGCTATGATGCGGATATTTCTGACTGGTCTGATTTTAATGATGGCGCCTGTGCTGCATGCCGGTGAACAGCGCCCCTGTAGCATTATGTTGAAATTCGGCCATGATAAATTTGGCCCCGTTGCACTGTACAATTTAACCCTGCAAACAACCAACCGCACTGGGCGGGATGTCTCCGCGGTTTCCGCATTGTTTTTCAATGGCGACGGGCAATTGCTGGGCAATACCGAATTGTCTTGCATAGGTTCAAATGGGCCGCTAGGGGCAGGCAGTACCGGTGAATGCTCAAAGTTGATGCAAACAATTGACGGAAAAATGATGGAAAAATTTGGTACCGAAACATGGACGGCGGTGGTCAATACCCAACTTGATCAGCTTAACAGTATTCGCCAATGCGAAGTGATCGGGTTTCGCTATTCTGAAAAGCGTAAAGGCGATAAAATAACGAATTCGGGAAATTAACTTAGGTGTTTAAAGCACATCACGCTGCGCTTTTACCGCTTCAAATTTTTTCTCGCGCTGCACTTCATGCGGCAAATCCGCCAGTTCGCGAAGTGATTTAAACATCGATTGGCCAGTTTTTTGGCCGCTGTCCATCCGCAACCCGCCAATATCCAGAATAACCAAATCCGCTGATTTTCGATCAATTTCTAAAAACGCTGCGCTCAACTCTCCTAGAGTGGAGCCAAGCGCAGAGAGTTTGCACAGCACCAACTTATCCCCCTTGCGCAAAGCATTCAGTGCAAGGCGCAATTGCCCGCGCAGATCCTGAGCTGCGGTTTGTTCTTGATAGATGTGCTCTTCTAAACACCCGTAATTTAAGAGCATCTCAACCTGTTCTTCCGCCTCCAATTGCGATTGAAATAAAGCAATTCTAGAATATCCAATGATCATGAGTGCACCTTTTGTAGCCTCGCAACCTATACGGCGTTTGATCCGCGCTGTTTAGGCATTTCTCTATGAGAGACGGACAGAGGCGATCCTGCTGGATTAACTGCGGTGGGCGCGAATTTGCCCGCAACATGCGCCACTGGCGCGCAAGCTTAAAGGGGCATCATCCATTGAAAGGGCTAAAGCGGTGACCGCTCTGGCTCCCGATCGACAACGGCGTCTTGCACGGCGGCGTCTTGCTGAGAATCGCCTTGACGCGCATCGGCAAGTTTTTGTTGTGCCAATACGCGCACGGCGCGGCTGATTTCAACCAGCACGCTGGATTCTTGTTTTAAACTCTCAGACTTTTCAACAATCGTGTTTGCAACGCGAGCGTCTTGGATGCGCGCTTGGATTTCTTGAGAAGCTTGTTGTTGCGCATACGCGCCCGCCGCTATTCCATTGATCGTGCTCATTTCCACCCCTCGCGATGTCTCAGTAGGCTCTGTCAACCCTTAAATCCAGTATGATCTCTCTACGTTTTACAGGGCGATAGGTCGACAACACAAAAAGTCTACGTAGCTATACGCCTTGCGCAGCCAACAAAGGCGACCTGCTGCCCATTTTTTGGCCAAACTACAACGATTTCAAGCGCTCACATACCCGCGACGATAAATCTTCAATCAAAAGGATTAGGGTGCAATACTGACAGCTAATTCGATTGAAAACGGCAACCCGTTTTATTTCTTTGCGGTTTGCGCCATCCGCAATCGTTCCGCAAGAATGCGTAATATGCCCTTAACCACGATATGCGAGTCATCCACCATTTTATCAAATTCATCCCGTGATACGAAAAGCAAATCGCATTCTGTTACGGTCAGGGCCGTTGCCATACGTGATTGATCGCTGACAACACCCATTTCACCGAATAATTCATTATCTCTTACCAGAAAATCAGGATCCTTGGTGCCATTGCTGGGCAAGAAAATTCCAACCGATCCCGACAAAACCAAATACACACCATTGGCAGCATCACCTTTACGAAAGACATGCTTTCCAATTTCCATTTTCAAACGCTTCATTCAGATCGTGACCTCGGTATTTTGAATTGCAAAAGATACTTTATCCGATGTCAGAGTTTCTGAGAGCATGTCAAGCTCTTGATCCGTTCGAGCGGGACTGTGATGGCTAATGGCCAATTTTTTAATCTCCGCCAACTCTGCAAAACTGCAGGCCTGCTCGATCGAGGAATGCCCCCATCCTTTGCGCCCATTTGCTAACTCGTGATCCGTGAACATGCCATCCCAGAGTACAAAATCAGAACCCTCAACAAATTTTAATAAAAACGGCAATTGTTCTTCGATATATTCATTATCCAGCAAATAAGTAAATTTCCCTCGACTGGTTTGCAGCGAATATCCCATACTGCCGCCGGGATGGTTCAATTCAAACACCTCCAAGCCTAAGTTTGGCGCAAGCATTTTTTGTATGGTGCTTATGTTCGAAAATTTCAGTTGTTTGAGGATGGTCACGATATCAACGGGAAAATATCCGCCCGAAAAATATGTTTGAATGAGGTTTCTAAGAACGCTTCTATTGACCAGAGCACTGGACAGAAAAATATCTTCCTGATGCGCAAACACGCTTCCATTAAATGGCAGACCTTGAATATGATCGTGGTGAAAGTGGCTATACAGGATAATCGATGTTCGTTTTGTATCTAATTGAACGTTTTGAAAACCGGTTCCCGTATCAAGAATAATTTGCATATCATCCGTCAACACTTCGCAACATGATGTGTTACCACCGTATTTGGACGTATCAGCTGGTTGCGGGATAGATCCCCGCGTGCCGTGAAGTTTTATTAACACAATGCAGCTCCAATTCTTTGTTTTATATCAATATTTATTTATCTACGGCAAGTCCAACTTTTTTCCGCATGGGCTTTATAACGGCAGGTTTTCACAAAATGAGGGTTTTTACTATTCTTTTTAGCCAAATAATAATCTCTATAGTGGGATTTTCGTTTGCCTCCTGTCAAGTTTATGCCAGTTTCAACGGCAGAAAAGATCGTTTTTGACTGTTAAGGGATGCAGGAATGTCAGCCACGCTTGAAGAGATGTTCAAGAAAGACTCTATCTTAAATGTCAGCTTTTTTAATTTTGAAAATGCGATAACAGCCGCTTATTTCGCCGATGCGGAACTGAACATTGTCAAGGCAAATAAAAATTTCATAGCCTTATTTCCCAACATTAAAAATATCGAAGGGTTCAATATCCTTGCCCTCCTTGGTCGGCTTGGGGTTTCCGATGAACAAATTGAAGAATTTTCAAACAGTTTGCAGCGCGACAAAAAAGTTCTCATCCCGCAATTGAAGATTAAAACTGCTGATGCCTTTAAAACATTCTCTTTTCTTGCCACCTACACCAAAAATGGCACATTCAGTTATTTAAATGGCGTGCAAGGCCAACTGATTGATCGAACGGAAGAGTACCGGCTTCACGAACAAAATCAAACGCTGTTAGCCGAAAACGAAACGGCCAATCAGCGACTTGAAGAAAAAAGCGAGAAGTTGGAATCAATTGCCAATCGTTTGGCAAAATATTTATCCCCACAGGTTTATGAAACGATTTTTTCCGATCGGATGCGAGAAGGTGAAAGCTATAAGCGAAAAAATCTGACGGTTTTCTTTTCAGATATCGTCAGTTTTACCGATATTTCTGACACTTTAGAGCCTGAAAAGCTTGCACATATTATTAACAATTATCTCTCGGATATGACCGAGATCGCGATTGCCAATGGGGGAACGATCGATAAATTCATCGGCGATGCTGTTATGGTTTTCTTTGGAGACCCGGACAGCGCCGGAGAAGAAATGGACGCGTTTCGCTGCGTGAAGATGGCGTTAGAGATGCAACAAAAAATCTCGCAAATCAGCAGAATCTGGAAGTCCAAAAAAGGTATTTCGCATGGGCTTAAGGTCCGAATGGGAATTGCCACCGGCTATTGTACGGTCGGTAATTTTGGGTCAAGTCAACGCTTGGATTATACAGTGCTTGGCAGTCCGGTCAACATGGCGGCACGGTTGGAAAGCCTTTGCCCACCCGGAGAAGTCTTGCTGTCCAAAGACACAGCTTCATTGTTAAACGACCGCGTGAAAACCGCGTTTTTCGACGACTTAAAGGTCAAGGGCTTTTCCAAACCAGTTTCAACGTTTAAGGCCCTGGCGTTAAACGACGCGGCAGATCAAGCGTGGACTGGATTGGTGCATGACAGTGCAAATATTGAGCTGTATGTGAAAAACCCAGAGGATCTTGAATCCATAATTGCGGAGCTGCGCCACTTGGAAATTGAGTTTTCGGCCCAGCTGAAACGCACTTCTGATTAAATGTGAAAAAGGGATGCGCTGGTTTTCAATTCATCAACGACTGCCTCATCAGTGTGCCGGTATGGCTTTTGTCTTAAATTTTTCCAGAGACTTTCTGTTTTGATTTATTGGCTCTAGGGCTTTGCTAAGAGCTATTTATTTGATCGCTGGCCTCCTGCATCGTGCATCGTGCATCGTGCAT